>CAYYJM010000050.1:12830-29755 GCA_964471755.1 uncultured Alcaligenaceae bacterium | reverse complement strand
ACGTTCTTCAAGGACGACATCCGCCGGGCGAAGGAGTTGAAGCCGAAGGGCATCCACTACCTCGACGTCGGCACCTCCGGCGGCGTCTGGGGCCTCGAGCGCGG
The DNA here is from genome assembly GCA_964471755.1 of uncultured Alcaligenaceae bacterium. Lineage (GTDB taxonomy): Bacteria > Planctomycetota > Planctomycetia > Gemmatales > Gemmataceae > CAYYJM01. The sequence continues at coordinate 29,651 of CAYYJM010000050.1, read as the reverse complement.
CTACTGCCTCATGTATGGCGGCCCCACTGACGTCTGCAAGTCACTCGATCCGATCTTCAAGGCTCTGGCTCCGGGCAAGGGGACGATCGCCCAGACGCAGGGCCGGGAGCAGCGTAATCCGACGGCCGAGGAGGGCTACCTCCACTGCGGCCCGGCCGGCTCGGGGCACTTCGTCAAGATGATCCACAACGGTATCGAGTACGGCCTGATGCAGGCGTATGCCGAGGGCTTCGAGCTGTTCCGGGCGGCCAGTGCGTCGGAGCATCACGGAGCGGAGGAGTTCGATCTGCCGCTGGCCGACATTGCCGAGGTCTGGCGGCGCGGCAGCGTGGTCGGGTCCTGGCTGCTCGACCTGATCGCTCTGGCCCTGGCCCGCGACGAGAAGCTGGAATCGTTCGAGGGGCACGTCGCCGACAGCGGCGAGGGACGCTGGACGCTGGAGACGGCCATCGAGGAGAGCGTGCCGATGCCGGTCATCGCGGCCGCTCTGTTCACGCGCTTCCGTTCGCGTCAGGAGGGCGGGACGTTCGCCGAGAAGCTGCTGTCCGCCATGCGGGCGGGATTTGGTGGACACAAGGAACCCAAGTGATCAACGCTCCCGCGCGGCCCACCTTTCCGTTGCGGCGAGGCGGGCCGCGCGGTGAGGGTTCGGAGGCTCTCGGATGACAGATCCCGCAACGGTGAACGCGATCGATGTGACCGACGTGGGCGGCGGCAAGGGGCCGGTGCCACAACCCTGTCACCTGGTGATCTTCGGCATCGCCGGTGACCTCTCCTGGCGGAAGCTCCTGCCAGCGGTCTACAACCTGAACGTCGATAGTGAGCTGCCATCGCACTTTTCCGTCGTCGGATTCGGGCTGCCGTCGTCGGGCGAAGCGCCGGCCGATGCGGATGATTACATCCGTCAGCGGGCCCGTGACGGCATCACCAAGTTCTCGCGTCGGCCGCTCGACGAGCAGCACTTCGCCGACTTCGCTCGGGCGCTGTTCTTCGTGCCGGGCAGCTTCAGCGATGCCGGGGCGTACGCGGCGCTCAAGGCCCGACTGGAGGCGCTCGACCAGCAGTTCGGCGTGCCGGCCGCGCGCGTCTACTACCTGGCCGTGCCGCCGGGCGTCGTGCCGGACTGCGTCGCTCACCTCAAGGCGGCCGGCATGATCACCGCGCCGGACGAGGCGACCGCCTTCACGCGTGTCATCGTCGAGAAGCCGATCGGCCATGACCTGGCCAGCGCCCGCACCATCATGGACGACGTGGCCGTCGCCTTCCACGAAAACCAGACCTACCGCATCGACCATTACCTCGGCAAGGAGACGGTTCAGAACCTGATGGTGCTGCGCTTCGCCAACAGCATCTTCGAGCCGCTCTGGAGTGCCAATCACATCGACCACGTGCAGATCACCGTGGCCGAGGAAGAGGGCCTGGCTCAGTACGACGACGCCGGCCACATGCTCGCCACGCGGGCCGGCTACTACGAGAAGATCGGTGCCCTGCGCGACATGGTGCAGAATCACATCCTGCAAATCCTCTGCATGGTGTGCATGGAACCGCCCTGGTCGCTGGCTCCCGACGTGGTCCGCGATGCCAAGGCCGGCGTGCTGCGCTGCCTGCGTCGGCCGACGCCGGCCGAGGTCGATAAGTACGTCATTCGCGGACAGTACATCGAGGGGAACGTCCACGGTCAGCGCGTGCCGGGCTACCGCAAGGAGGTGCGCGAGGCGTTCGAGTTGATGAAGAAACCGCTGCCGCCCGAGTCGGTTCATTCGACGACCGAGACGTACGTCGCCATGAAGCTCTTCGTCGATAACTGGCGCTGGTCCGGTGTGCCGTTCTATCTGCGAACCGGCAAACGGCTACCCAAGCGGGTCAGCGAGGTGGCCATCCAGTTCAAGAGCGTGCCGCACGTCCTGTTCAACGCGCATCCCGACGTGCCGCTGGAGCCGACGGTCCTGGCCCTGCGTGTCCAGCCGGAGGAGGGCATCTCGATGCGCCTGGCGAGCAAGCTGCCCGGCACCCGGCTGCGGATCTATCCGGTGAAGATGGAATTCACCTACGGCGGTGCGTTCGGAGCGGAGGCGACGCCGGAGGCGTACGAGCGGCTGCTGCTCGACGTGATGGCCGGCGACGCGACGTTGTTCATGCGACGTGATGCCGTCGAACTGGCGTGGGAATTCTGCATGCCGATCCTGGATCGCTGGTCGGCCCTGCGGGTGCGTGATCTGCCCGAGTACCAGTGTGGCACCTGGGGCCCTGTCGAGGCCGATCGGATCATCAACGCTGACGGTCGGCACTCGAGGACGCCGTGAACGTCGCCGAACTGCTCGGTCAGTCGATTCCCGTCTCGATTGGCAAGATCGAGAGCGAGCTGAAGCGGCAGCGGGACTCGGTGCGCGAGGCGTCGGCCGCGCCGATGCAACTGGTGCGCATGGCGACGCTCGTCATCTTCACCGACTCGCTGGCCCGGGCGGTCGAGATCGACGCGGCCTTGCCGGACGTCTCGATCGTCCATCCGGCTCGGGTTCTGCTGCTGGTCGGCGAGCCGGGTTCTGAGGGGGTCGCGATGCTCGGCTCGATCAAAGTCCGGGCGCTGCGGCAGAGCAGTTCGCGTCTGACGATCAGCGAGCAGGTGACGCTGGTCGCCGGTGGGCCGGTGACGGAGCGGCTGCCATCGGTCGTGCGCGGCCTTCTTGTCAGTGACCTGCCGGTCAATCTGTGGTGGGCGACGACCACGCCGCCGCCGCTGGCGGGACCGCTGGAATCGGAACTGTCCGAGGCGATGGAGCAGGTCGTCTACGACAGCCTCGGCTGGTCCGCTCCGTCTCGGGGTGTGCTGGCCACCTCGGCCTGGCTGGATCAGCTCGACGTGCCGCTACCGGGCGGTCGCTGGCGAACCGCGAGCGATCTGAGCTGGCGTCGGCTGAAGTACTGGCGTCGGCTGATCGCGCAGGCTCTGCACTCCGGATCGGCCCCGGGCAGTGCGGCGAGCCTGACCGAGATCCGGGTCGAGTATGGCCCCCATGCCGTGGTTCAGGCGGTGATGCTGGCCGCCTGGCTCTGTGCCCAACTCGGCTGGCAGATCCAGGCGGGCAAGGCCCAGGGAGAGACGGAGGTCACCTGGCGCTGTGTCCGACCTGGCGGCAAGACGGGGCTGGTGCGTGTTGTCCGGCTGGATCAGGAGCCGGCGGAGGTTCGCCATGTCCGGCTGGCGTGCGAGGTGAACGGCGTGCCGGGAGCGCTGCGGCTGGACGTGGAGAGTCCGCACCGGCTGGCGTTGACGGTCGAGGGGGTGTCGGCCCAGCCGCGCACCCTGACGGTCCCGGCCCGGTCGCTGGCGGAGGTGATCGGCCGACAACTGAACGACCGCGAGCGGGATCCGCTCTTCCGTGAGACGATGACCCGGGCCCGGCTCATGGCCCAGAATCTGGTCGATCACTGAGCGCGGTTCAGTCGCCAAGCCAACTGCGGAACCACTCGCCCCAGGTGCGCCGCTCCGGGATGGCCGACGCCGGGTCGATGACCTCTCGGCCAGAGCGAACGACGCGCGCCGTCGGGAGGAGCCGCCGGGCGAGTTTCGCGTCATCGCTGGCCACGATGACCAATCCCGTTGCCGGAAGACCGTTCGCTTCCGGGTCGTCGATGACCGCCACCGCATCGGAACCGGGCCGCAGGACGAAGGCCAGGGTGTGAACCGCCGGGCGGTCTTCACGCTCCTGACACAGGGCCAGGAAGTCCAGCGAACGGTATTTCACCAACTCGATGAACGTCGTGTCCGGTGGCAGGGCGTGACGCAGTCGTGCTGTGTCCATCGACCGACGAGCGTGGAGTCGGGCCAGGACCGGCAGCCTTCCCGCCAGCCGAGATGCCAGCGCGTCACGCTCTGTCTCCCAGGTCTGTAGTAACTGACGGTGCAGGGTCATTCCCTCCAGGCCGACGCCATTCAGGCGGCGCATGGCGATCTGCCAGTTGAGATCGATGAGACGGTCGATGTCGTCTGCCTGATGCGGGTGGGCTTGACGGAGCGTGGCCCGGTCCCCCAGTGCGGCCCCGGCCTGACCGACGCCCTTCCAGCGGAGAAGGGCGGTCAGGGCATCGGCCGAGGAGCCGTGCCCGCCGGCCAGGAGCGTCAGGAGTTGCTCGACCAGGAGCCAGGGACGGCCGAGCAGGGCGTCGCGCCGCGGACCGGCGACCAGACAGCCAAACGCCGGGGCGACGCCCTCTTCAGCGGTGAGAACCTGGAGGAGCAGGTCGGCCGCGGCGCTGCCGTGGCCACGAGCGGCCTCGACCAGGGCGAGCTGGTGCAGCGAGTCGAGATGGCCGCTGCCCGCCTCGACGCCGGTACTCTGATCGATCACGAGCGTTTCGCGGAACAGGTTAGCGGCCTCGTCGAGCCGGCCCTGACGGCGGCGGATCACGCCGAGGTGGTGCATCTGGGCGGCGTGCAGGCCGTCGAGCGGCACGGGCGAACGGCGGATCAGGTCGAGGGCATCGCGGCAGACCGTTTCGCTCTGATCAAGCCGGCCGCGCTGGAGGTGCAGCTCGGCCAGAGGTTGCATCGCCAGGATGACGCGTGGGTGGTCGTCGCCGAAGGTGCGGCGGATGGCGGTCAGGGCGCGAAGGTACTCGGCCTCGGCCCGGTCGAACTGGCCGCGCGTCTGCAGGTGGGCGGCGAGGCGCTGGCGGGCGGCGGCATGTTCAGGGTGATCCTCGCCCTGAATCCGCTGACGCAGGTTCGCTGCCCGTTCCAGGAGAGGCGTGACCCGCTCCGGGCGGTCCTCCGCCAGATCGACCAGGGCCTGCTCAGTCCACAGATCCGCCAGGATCGGGTGGCGGTCGCCGTGGTAGCGCACCACGATTTCCTGGGCCCTGCCAAGAGCATTCCGGGCACTGCGGAAGGCTCCGCAGGCCCGGGACGCCCGCGCCTGGACCATGAGGAACTCGACCAGAAACCGGTCGCTGCCTTCCCCCAGCGACGGGTCGGTCCGCACGACGAGTTCGGCCATTCGCAGCGCCTGCAGGGCCAGGTCGAGGGCACGCTGACTGTTGCCGAGCTGGAGGTACGAGCCGGACAGGGTGACGAGGTCGAGGGCGGGCTGGAGCGGTCCGGACCAGGGTATGGCGGCATGGAGACGACGCAGACGCTCAAATAGGCCCCGGGCCGTCAGATGATCGCCGAGATCGACGCGACACTGGGCCAGATCGATGAGGATGCCTTCGACCTGGAAGTGGTCGATGCCGTAGAGACGCTCGCGGCGGCTCAGGACGTCTTCGAGCAGATGAAGGCCGATCGCTGTTTCGCCGCGCGAGACGCGAACCAGACCGAGGGCGTGGCGCGGCGGCAGGCGCTGCGGGTTGTCCTCGCCGAGGCGGGCGATCGTCTCCTCCAGAAGATCGACCGCCTCGGTCGATTCACCCTGTCCCCAGACCGACAGGGCCAGGCCGTGTCGACTGGCAAGCGTGTCGGGGTGGACCGGGCCGAGAGATGCCTCACGAATCTGGACGGCGTTGCGATAGAACGCGACGGCGGGATGGAAATCGCGGCGGCCCTGGAGGACGGCGGCGATGTCGTGGAGGCTCTCGGCGACGTCGGGATGATCGTCGCCGAGACAGGCGCGGCGCATGTCGAGCGCCTGGCGAAGACGGACCTCGGCGGCCGGCTCGTTGCCGCGCGACAGGTGGACGTGAGCGACCTTGCGGAGGGATGCGGCGATGTCGGGGTGGTCGCCACGGTGCCGGCCGCGGTGCAGGGCCAGGGCCCGTTCGTGGGCGTTCTCGGCCTGGTCGAGCAGGCCGGCCTGATGGAGTTGATCGCCGAGGAAGTCGAGCGCCCAGGGCAGCGAGGACGACCGTGGACCGCTGGCCCGTTCGAGCCGGGCGACGATCTCACGAGCGATGCGAACCGCGTCGTCGGGCGAGCCGGCCGCAGCGGCCAGGAAGGCCCGCAGCCACGCGGCTTCCAGGGCAAACGGGTGATGGCTCGGCAGTCCGGCCAGAGACCGCTCGGCATCGCCGAGCAGACGAGCGGCCTGGGCCCGGTCGCCGCGGGCATGGATGAGACGCACCTCGAGCAGGAGGAGGCTCGCCCGAGTGAGCGTGTCGCCCGGCAGTCCCTCGGCCGAGCGTCGGGCACCGGCGAGAAGTTCGGCCGCCTCGTCCACCTCGCCGCTATCGAGGCGTAGCTGGCCGAAGCGCTGCTGCAGAGCGCACTGTTCTGGGCGAACGTCGTCGGGATGGCTGGCGAGCAGGGCGAGTGCCTCGGCATAGATTTCCAAGGCACCGCCCTCGACCGATTCGGTGCCGTTGGCGGTGCGGCGACCCATCGCGTGGAGCAGGTCGGCCCGGTCTGCGAGGGCGTTGGCGATCTCCGGGTGATTGTCACGGTAAACACGACGGAACCGGTCGATGGCCCGGTCCACCTCGTCCAGGGCGGCAGTCAACCGGTGGTCCTGTTGCAGGATGTAGGCCAGGCTGCGGTGCCGCTTCGCCGTCGTGGTGTGTGCCTCGCCGTAGGTCGCGACGGCGGCGTCGAGGGCTTGTCGGGCCAGGCGCTCGGCCTCACGAAAGTCGCTCTGGTGGGCGCGGAGCAGGGCGAGGCCGTCGAGGACGAAGGCGTATTGCGGGTGATCCGGGCCGTAGTACTCCCGGCAGCGGACCTCGGCCGCTTCGAGCAGGGAGGCCGCCTCATCGAGTTGAAACACGCCGACGAGAAACCGGGCGAGCTGGACGGCTGCCTCAAATACGCGCGGGTGCCCCTCGTCGTGCAGACCGCGGAGCAGGGCGAGGGCCTGGCGGCAGCGATCGACTGCGGCGAGGGAACCCTCGATCGGGCCGAGTGTCCAGGCCTCCTCGCGCAGGAGGCCGGCCAGATCGCGCGGCGGCGAGCCGGCCGCTTCGATGAGCGTGCGGGCCTGGGTGAGTCGGTCCCACGCAAGCCGACGCTGGTACAGGCTGTCGCACAGGCTGGCCTGCGCGAGCAGACAGGCGGCCCGGTCGAGCGGGGCGGCGTCGGGGTGGCTGGCGTAAATGGCCTGGGCGGCCTCAAAGGCCCGGCTGGCCGGGACGTGCCGGTCGAGGTGGTCGTAGAGGCGGCCGAGCCCGACCAGGCCGGCGGCGTAGTCGGGGTGGTCTCGTCCGACGGCTGCGCTCAGGCCAGCCAGGGCCCGCTCGTAGAGACGCTCGGCGTCGTCGAACCGGGCCCGATCATGGTGGACCCGGCCGGCCAGAAGCAGAGCGGCGGGGGTGTCGAGGTCGCCGAGGGCGGCGAGGGCGGCGTCGGATTCGCCGGCGTGATAATGGGCCGTGGCGCGGGCCAGGGCGTCGTCACTGGGGAGACTCATCGGTTGGGCTCTCACGGGTCTGGAGTCGAGGGAATGGTACGGCCTCTGATCCAGCACGAACTGTGCCAAACCGAGAGCGATTTTGCAAGTCGTTTCCAGAGCGTGAGTTCTGGCATCTGACTGCTACGGGTCGTGGGCTGGATTGCAAGTGGAGCGACAATTCTTGTCGGCGAGCGATACAATTCCTGCATCCCCAGGAGGAATGCCCGATGTCGATCGCCGCGGAAGATTGGGCCCACGTCGGCCAGGTGGCGGACCTGATCCTCACCAATCCGTTCCACCCGGACTGGATGCAGAAGCAACGCGCCCTGATGCCCGACGGCTGCGACCGGGGCGAGGTCTACGCCTGGCAACCGGGCCTCGGGCTGTGGTCCGGGGCGACCGTCTACCCGGACGTTGTCGAGATGGGCCGGCGGGCGACGGAAGTGGCCGGCCGAATCCGCGACGGCCTGCGGGCCGGGGCGTCCGCCGGGCCGCAACAACTCGCCGTCTATGAACTGGTCGTCCTGTACCTGCTGTACCGCGACCACGGCCTCGGGCTTGATCGCTATCTCCGGGCCGAACTGCACGCACGGGCACCGACCGAGCGCGGACCGTCATTCCTTGCCGATCCGGCCAGCGATCCAGAGACGCACCCCGCACCCGAGCTGAAGACGCTGTGGAACGACTTTCGCCGCGACCATGCTGCCTGGCTGCGGTTCCCGGACCGAAGGCTGCCGCTCGACTTCACGTCTGAGCATGTGTTCGCCCTGTTTTTCCAGCTCCGGCGGGCGTACCTGCACATCTTCTCGTCGATCGTCGGCGGATCGCGGGCCGTTGCCAGGCTGCGTGGGGCGGTCTGGCAGTCGATCTTTACTCACGACTTGACGGCGTGGTGCCGGACGCTCTACCGGCGCATGCAGGACTTCCCAACGCTGATCACCGGGCCATCCGGTACGGGCAAGGAGTTGGTGGCCCAGGCGATCGGCCGATCGTTATACATCCCGTATGAGTCGGCCAGGGGGCGGTTCGCCGTCCACTTCCTCGACACGTTTCACTCGGTCAACCTGGCGGCGCTGCCGGAGCAGTTGATCGAGTCGGAATTGTTCGGTCACGTCAAGGGGGCGTTCACCGGAGCGGTGAGCGATCGAGACGGCCGGTTGAAGGACTGCCCGCAGGAAGGGGCGGTCTTCCTCGACGAGTTGGGGGAGTTGACGCCGGCCATCCAGGTGAAGCTGCTTCGGCTGCTCCAGACGCGGGCGTACCACCGTGTCGGCGAGAACCGTGTCCTGGCGTTCGCCGGCAAGGTCGTGGCGGCGACGAATCGCGACCTGTTGGCTGAGGTGCAGGCCGGCCGGTTCCGCGAGGACTTCTACTACCGGGTGTGTGCCGACCGGATCGAGACGCCATCGCTGCGGGAGCAACTCCGCGACAAGCCAGACGACTTGCCGGTCATGGTCGAATACATCGCCCAGCGTGTTGTCGGTGCGGAGGCGGCGGCGGAGTGCGCGGGGCGGGTCGTTGACTGGATCGAGGAGCATCTCGGGCGAGACTACCCCTGGCCCGGAAACTTCCGCGAGCTGGAACAGTGTGTGCGGAGTTATACGATCCGGCGGGAGTATACGCCGTTGCACCGGTCGGAGACCCGGCCAGGGCTGGAGGAGTGCGGCCGAGCGTGCCAGACGCTGGCGGACCTGGTTCTGAGCGAGCAGACGACGTACCGGGAGATCGAGCGGCGGCTGTTCGAGTTGATCAAGGATCGTAAGGGAACGGATGTCGCAGCCGCCCGGGTGGTAGACTGCGACCCGCGGACGTTCCGGGCTCGGCTGCGCCGGCCGAGCGATTCCCGGCGGTGATGGGAGGGCAACCCATTCCCGGCAGATGAGCGTCAATCCCTACGCTGCTCGTGGCGTTGGAATAACTGCCACCTGTGTACCACTCTTTCGGCGTGCCTTGAAGACGGTCTGCCAGGGGGCGTCCTGGCTCGAGAAACGCTCCGCGCTCCAGCCGTGACGATCCAGCAGGTCCAGGAAGTAGTCGGTGCGGAATCCCAGTTCCATCCAGCCATGATCGCGAATGCAATACAGAGACAGTCCATCCAGACGCAGGCCCCAGGGCATTGGAAACTGATCCAGAATCGGTTCGCCACCGAAGATCACACAACCATCCTCGGCCACCAGCTCGTCGAGGCGGGCGATCATGGCCTCGTGATCGCTGCAATGGTGGAAGGATTCGTAGAAAACAACGCGATCGAAGCGCTCTCGAGGCCGATAGTCGAGCATGCCACAACTCACGGTTTCCACCGCTTTGTTCAGCCGGGCAGCACGTCGGCGAATCAACTCCAGAAAAGACGCGGAAATGTCCACTGCCGTCACCGAATGCCCCATCTGAATCAATTCCATGGTGAGCATGCCGTAGCCGGGGCCGAACTCCAGCACACGCCCGGGAGGCGGCAAATCCAACGCCCGGATCATGAAACCAACGGCGATCAACTGCTCGCCGATGGTCTTGCTGCTCCGGGTCAGATACGGATGTGGCAGGCTCAAGCAGGCGTCGAAATTGAACGGCGTCTGCTCACAGCTCTCTGGCGCGTATTCGTCCACACCGGAGACGATGCGATAGAGTGCGAGCTGGGCTTCGCGATATTCGGGTGAACTCGGATCGGCAGGCAGATCCGTCGGTATCTGGAAATGATATTCAAGGAGTGCTTCCCACATGGCGTCGTAGGAGACGGTCCCGTGAAGACCTTTCGCCCGGACGACCATGGCATCCACTTCTTCGCGGGTAGTCAGCATCCGGGGAGCGGGATCGACCTTGACCTCCCGAAAGGACGCTGGCACGACCCAGTGATAGCAGCGCCGCGTGATTTCCCAGAGAAGCGGAGGACAGAGGGCCCGGGCACAACGCTTGAACAGTGCGAACATGCACACCTCCCGGTTCACGACCAGACCGGCCGAGAATTGTCCTCGGCGAATGGTGAGAAGAGTAAACAGGCCAGGCTGGGGAATCAAGCCGACTCCCGAGTCGGGATCACTGGTCTTGACACCAAAGCCACAAAACGCGATGGATCAACCCGTGGAACCAGCGCCAGGACGGCTCACGCCGATCGGCCTGACCAACCGATACCATCAGGAAAGGCCGCTCCGGCGGTCGGAAGTCTGGGACGCCCCTGCGGCGTTTCCGTCCATTCAGGGAGACAGGGATGCCACGGAAGGCGATCATCACTGGCGTGACCGGACAGGACGGCTCCTACCTGTCCGAACTCCTGCTGGCCAAGGGCTACCAGGTTCACGGCCTCGTCCGACGGTCCAGTTCCGAAAACTTCGACCGCATCGCTCACCTCGCCGGCCAGATCACGCTCCACCAGGCCGACCTTCTCGACCAACTCTCACTCATCGACGTCTTCCGGGCCGTGCAGCCCGATGAGGTCTACAACCTGGCCGCCATGAGCTTCGTGCCCACCTCCTGGAAGCAGCCCGTCCTCACCGGCGAGTTCACCGCCCTGGGCGTGACCCGTGTCCTGGAAGCCATCCGCCTGCTCAACCCCGCCATCCGCTTCTACCAGGCTTCCTCCTCCGAGATGTTCGGCAAGGTCCAGGAAGTGCCCCAGCGGGAGGAGACGCCCTTCTACCCGCGCTCGCCCTACGGCGTCGCCAAGGTTTACGGCCACTGGATCACCGTCAACTACCGCGAGTCCTACAACCTCTTCTGCTGCTCCGGCATCCTGTTCAATCACGAGAGCCCACGCCGTGGCACCGAGTTCGTCACCCGCAAGGTCACCGAGACAGTGGCCCGCATCAAGCTCGGCCAGGCCACGGAACTGCGCCTGGGCAACCTTGACGCTCGCCGTGACTGGGGCTTTGCCGGCGACTACGTCGAGGCCATGTGGCTGATGCTTCAGCAGGACCAGCCCGACGATTTCGTCATCGCCACGGGCGAGACGCACTCGGTGCGCGAGCTGGTCGAGGTGGCCTTCGGCCACGTCGGTCTGGACTGGCGGAAGTACGTCGTTCAGGATCCCAACCTGATCCGGCCGGCCGAGGTCGATCTGCTCATCGGCGATCCGGCCAAGGCGAAGGAGAAGCTGGGCTGGCGGCCGAAGGTGACCTTCACGGGTCTGGTCCACATGATGGTCGATGCCGATCTGCAGCGACTCCAGGGACAGGTGACGCCTCGACGTCAGGCGGCGTGAGCGGAGCAGCGTCAGAGGGCCCAGGACATGGCACGCTATCTGGTGACCGGGGCGGTCGGCTTCGTCGGTCGCCATCTGCTGCGGAACCTGGCTGCTCAGGGCGACGATGTTGAGGTCGTCGGCCTGGATCGCTCGGGCCGTTGGCCGGCTGACTGTGCCGACCTGGCGAGCCGCTTTCATCTGGCCCGGGTGGACCTGCTGGACCGCGCGGCCGTGGAACAGGTGCTGGCCGAGGTGCGTCCCGAGCGGGTCATCCACCTGGCGGGTTTCGCTTCGCCGGCAGCGGCGTTGCGCGATCCGCTGGCGGCCTGGTCGGGCAACCTGACGGCGACGCTGCATCTGTTCGAGGGCCTGGTGACGGTGGGCTTGCAGCCACGGGTACTTTTCGTGGGCACCGGCCAGGTGTACGGCGACGTGCCGGCCGGGACGGTGCTGACGGAGGAGACGCCACTTCGGCCGAACAATCCCTACGCCGCGAGCAAGGCGGCGGCCGACCTGGCCGGCTTACAATACTTCGCCACGACGGGGCTGCCGGTCCTGCGCGTGAGACCGTTCAATCATGTCGGGCCAGGTCAGTCGGCCGACTACGCGGTGGCGAACTTCGCACGACAACTGGCGGCGATGGAGCGAGGTGAGCAGGGCCCGGTGCTGGAGACGGGCAACCTGTCGCCGCGTCGTGATCTGACGGACGTGCGCGACGTGGTCCGAGCCTACCTGCTGTTGCTGGAGCATGGCGAGGCGGGAGCGGCGTACAACGTGGCCAGCGGCTCGACGGTGACGATGGCCGAGGTGGTGCAGCGCCTGATTCGTCTGTCGGGTCTGCGTGTCGAGGTGCGTTCACGGTCGGACCTGACACGGCGAGTGGACCTGTCGGTGCCGCTGGTGGATGCGAGTCGGTTGCGGAGCGTGACGGGCTGGCAGCCGACGATTTCGCTCGATCAGACGCTCGCGGACGTGCTACAGACCTGGCGAGACGGGCCGACAAAAGAGTCGGCCCGCCGAGCTGGGTGAAACCCACTCTCAGGGACAGAGAACGCGAAGCAAGGTCGCGGGACCGTGCTGAGGAACCCATTGCAGGGCCGGCGTCTCGGCCGGGATCAGCGTCGTCTGACCGAGTCCAAATTCTCGATCATATCCCCCCGCAGTCCGCAGACGGGCCAGGCCGGCCAGGATCAACCACATCGTCGCCCGGCCGGCCGATGGCAGGGCCAGCGGCCCCGTCACGTTGAAGCGATCGAGCGTGAAGAACGGACACGTCACCAGACGCTCACCGCCTTCGGGCAGGGGGGTCGGTTGGACCGGATCGATCGGCCCGGCATCCCAGTCGATGACGGCCAGGGACTGGGTGATGTGCAGCGGTCGGCGTGTGCCGTCCGGCTGGACGCGATCCCAGTCGTACAGTCGGAAGGTCGCGTCACTGGTCTGCTGGACCTCGGCGAACAGGACGCCGCCACCGACGGCGTGGACCGTTCCCGCCCTGAGAAAGATGCAGTCGCCGGGCTTCGGCTCGAAGGAGTGCAGGCACTTCAGGACGGTGCCCTGATCGATGTGGCGTTCGAGGTCGTCGGGGCCGACGCCGGGCTCGAGACCCGCCCAGATACGCGAGCCGGGCTCGGCGTGTAGAACGATCCAGGCCTCGGTTTTGCCTCCCTCGCCGGGAGCCAGTTCCCGGGCCTGCCGGTCGTCGGGGTGGACCTGGACCGAGAGCCAGTCGTGAGCGTCGAGGTACTTCACCAGCAGCGGAAAGACGTCGGAATGAGCCGACCGGCCATAGAGAGTGTTGGCGTGATGCGTGCAGAGGTCGCTTAACGGGGTGCCCTTCAGCGGGCCGTCGGCGACGACGCTGACGTGCTTGGGGTGACCGCTCACCTCCCAGGCTTCGCCGTAGTCGCCTGCGGTCGGCAAGGGTTTGCCCAGGTGGGTTGCCAGGCGGCGCTGTCCCCAGACCATGGGCCGAAGAAAGGACGAGAAGACGAGCGGGTCCATGACCACATCTCCAGGACGCGGTAGTCTCACGCCGCCAACATACCTGGAGTCGATTTTGGAAGAAAGATCGTCTGAAACGGCGACCGGAGTTCGGCGAGAGCCGGAAGCGTCCCAGCGGAAGCGGTGGGAGTCGAACCCACAACCCTATCGGGCAGCCGATTTCGAATCGGCCTCCTCACCATTTCGGATCGCTCCCGGAACCGCTCGACGAAGAAAGACCAGAGTGGCCTTGCGGCCAGACCTTTTGCGTAAGATGTACTCCAATCCAGCAGTCGAGCCGAAGTCCCCGTCAGGAATCGAACCTGAACCGCGCCATTACGAAAAGCGCGTGCAGCCATCACACTCCGGGGACGTTGATTTGCAGGCCCTTCGGCGGGAGTCGAACCCGCTCATTCGGTGTACGGAACACGACATGCTCCGCTTACATCACGAAGGACCTGCAAGTTTCAGAGGTTGAAGTCGAACCCTTGATTCAGTCGCAGGGGTGGGATTTGAACCCACGCTGTCCGGTATCCGAAACCGGCGGATTGACCGCTATCCTACCCCACGTTTCCGGCCTGCCCCGCAAGCCGAGTTGCATGTCCCCGCCAGGAATCGAACCTGGTCTGCAACCTTCGGAGGGTCGCGTGCGGCCAGCACACCCCGAGGACGATTCTCTCAGTTGCCCCACCACGATTTGAACGTGAATCTCTGGGTTCAGAGCCCAGCGTTCTGCCGGTTAAACTACAGGGCAATCACAACGAATCAGTGGGTAGTGGAGGAATCGAACCTCACGCGACGCACCGCACATTACGCATCGACTTTACAGGCCGACGTACGGAACACCACCCGAATCACAATCAGCGGAAAGCGAGGGAGTCGAACCCTCAACCCCTGTCGGGGTACACCTTAGCAGAGTGTCGTGGCAAACCGATAGCCACCTGCCTTCCCGATTGAACGGCGAGCGTCCCACTCACCGTTACAACGTCGTCACCAGCGTTCCGTGACAGTTGATTCTCACTCGTGCTGGCTCATCGTCGTGTACATGAGAGAAGAGCAGCTGGTGGGCGATCAGGTTCGCGAACGGTACGCAAAAAAAATATGCGACCAAAACCAACAAGGGCCGGCGCTCCCGAAGGAATGCCGGCCCTCGTTGACCACACCGGATCACATATCCTTGGTCGGCTTGTTCTTTTCCTCCGGGCCACCGGGGCCGGGCAGTCCGGGCATGCCGGGCAGACCGCCGCCCTTCAGGGCCGCGCCCATCAGTCGGCCCGTCGCCTTCATCAGCGCATCCTTGTGCTTCTCGGCCAGGGCCTTCTGGTCCGCCTCCGACAACTTGATCTCCTTCATCTGCTTCTGCAGTTCCTTCATCTGCGCTTCGATCTGCTTGACCTTGGCCTCATCCTTGGCCTCCATCGCGTCGGCCAGATCGTTCATCACCTTGATCTGTTGCTGGATCAGGCTGTCGGCACTGGAGCCGCAACCGCTCAGGGCAAAGAGGGCCAGACAGACCCCACTCAGAATCACCGCTTTCTTCATATCCCCGCTCCCTGGTTCGATTGATGCGTCTCGCCGCTTCATGTGCGAGGGGCATCGGCACAGTGGTTTACTCGTGGCGGGATGGCGACGACTGTGGGCAACGCGATCCCTCCGGCAGGATAGGAAAGTCTGGCCGCGTCGCAAGCCCCCGCGCTCCTTGATTTCCAACGGCCGACCTCGATAATCTAACAGGATGGTTCACTCCGGAACGGCACCAGGACAAGCTTGGCCATGCCTGACCCCGTGAAGTTGCTCCCCAATCTGCGCCGGGGCGTCCTGGCCTTTCGCCAGACTCCGGGCCGAACCGGTCGGGTGGTCCGACTTCAACACGTGCGCGAGATCCTCGTCGCCGGTGACCTGCATGGTAATCTGGAGAATTTCCGTCGCCTGCTCGTCAAGGCTGACCTCGCCCACTTCCCGGAGCGACACCTCGTTCTGCAAGAGGTGCTGCACGGCACCTTCAGCTATCCCACTGGCGGCGAACGCTCGCACCAACTGCTCGACCTTGTCGTCACCCTCAAGATGCAGTTTCCACGACAGGTCCACTTCCTGCTTGGCAATCACGAACTCTCGCAGTGGACTGGCCGTCGGATCACCAAGGCCGACGTGGATCTGCTGGAAGATTTCTGCCAGGGAGTCCGGACCGCTTATGGCAGCCATGCCGACGAGATCCTGGCCGCCTACGATCAGGTCTTCGCCACGGCTCCGCTCCTGCTCCTGACGCCCAACCGCGTCTGTCTGGCCCACAGCGTGCCGGTCGGCACCCGGCTGGAGACGTTCTCCCTGGCCGCCCTGGAACAGGACCCACTGCCGGAGAGCGAACTCAAGCCGGGCGGCTCGGCCCACTCCCTCGTCTGGGGCCGCGATACCAGCGAGGCCGTGATCAGCACCTTCCTGAACAAGGTCGATGCCGACTGGCTGATCAGCGGCCATATCCCCTGCGACGCCGGCTGGGAACGGGCCAATTCACGGCAACTGATCCTCGACTCGCTCGGCCATCCGGCCGCCGCCTGTCTGTTCCCGACCGACCAGGCCGTGACGCTGGACGATCTCGTCAACCGGGTTTTCCTTCTGTGACCGTACCATGAGCGCGACAACACCTCCCGATCGGCCGATGCTGCAAGAGACACCCCGCGAGGCGCTGGGCGAGATCCATCGTGAGCGCGTCCGGATCGAGGACCGCGAGTTCCTTCTCGATCGACCGGCCGACTACGATCATCTGCTCAATCACCCGAAGGTTCGCCAGGCCTTCGACGCCGACGAGTTCCTGCCCTACTGGGCGGACCTCTGGCCGGCGGCGCGAATGCTCGCCAAGGCGCTCGTTCGCGCGAACCTGTCGCCCGCTGCCGGCCCGGCCCTGGAGATCGGCTGCGGCCTCGGCCTACCGGGCATCGTCGCCCTGTCGCTGGGTCTGCACGTCACGTTCAGCGATTACGACGCGACCGCCCTGCACTTCGCCAGTGCGAACGCTCGTCGGAACGGCTTCACTGACTTCGATCTGCTCCACATGGACTGGCGCTTTCCGCCGACGGATCGCCAGTTCACGCTGATCCTGGCCTCGGACCTGATCTACGAGTTGCGAAACGTCGAACCGCTGGTCCAGCTGATCGAGACGCTGCTGGCTCCCGGCGGCGAGTGTCTGCTGACAGATACGGATCGGGTGCCGTCGCAGGCGCTCCGGTCACGCCTGGCCGAGCGCGGTCTGCCCTACACCACGACGGTGATGAAGGCCGGCGATCCAAACGGTCGGCGCGAGAAGGGAACGCTCTATCGGATTCGCTCCGGGAGATGACATGGCTAGCACCGATCTCG
>CAYYJM010000050.1:0-12738 GCA_964471755.1 uncultured Alcaligenaceae bacterium | reverse complement strand
CAGAGGAATGCCCTACGGTGTGCCGCTCGTTGAGGCGCTGCTCCGCACGGGTCGGACGCTCCACCTCGTCCTCAGCCCGGCGGCCGTCGAGGTGATCGCTCACGAACTGGATCGCACCGTGCGGCTCGATCGCTTCGACCTGGCCGATCTGCTGGGCGAGTCGGCCCGGCTGGCGAAACCCGGGCAGGTTCTCTTCCACCACTACCAGAACTTCCACGCCGGCATCGCCTCAGGGTCGTTTCTGACTGGCGGCATGGTTGTCTGTCCATGCAGCATGGGCACGGTGGCGGCCATCGCGCACGGGCTCTCGCAGAATCTGATCCACCGGGCGGCCGACGTGCATCTGAAGGAGAAACGTCGGCTCATTCTCGTGCCGCGTGAGACGCCATTGCACCTGATCCAGCTGCGCAACCTGACGCTTTGTGCCGAGGCTGGGGCCGTCGTGCTACCGGCGATGCCGGCATTCTATACCCGACCGCAGACGCTCGACGATCAGGTCAACTTCATCGTTGGCCGAATCTGCGACCAGTTGGGTATCGAACATGATCTGATGTTGCGCTGGGGAGATGAGTCTCATCATTGAGGCGCCGGCTTGCCGGCGGGTATTCACGACGAAGACCGCCGGCAAGCCGGCGGCTCAATGATGAGCAGACCGCCGGCAAGCCGGCGGCTCAATGATGAGTCTGTGGCTTAGTAGCGATCGCCACCACGACCACCGCCGTAGCCGCCGCGGTCGCCACCACGGCCGCCGCCGCCGCCACCGTAGCCACCGCGACCGCCGCCGCCGCCGCCGCCACCGTAACCGCCCGAGCCGCCGCCGGAACGCGGCCGCTCTTCACGCGGCTTGGCCTCGTTGACCGTCAGGGGACGACCCTGGAACGGCGTGCCGTTCAGGGCCTCGATGGCCTCGTCGCCGCCGTCGGCCATCTCGACGAAGCCGAAACCGCGGGAGCGGCCGGTTTCGCGATCGGTAACGATCTGAGCCCGGGTGACGGTGCCGTACTGCGAGAACAGATCGCGCAGGTCGTCCACGGTGGCCTGGAACGACAGGTTACCGACGTAGATATTCTTGCTCATGGCATCCTTCGCAGGCTCGCTGGCCCGCCGAAAACAGAATCACGAACGTGCGGCGACAGCCGCAGAGACAGGAGCGAATAGTCCGGGAAAGCCCGGAACGTGCATCGTCCGACAGTCGGGCTTGTGATCTCGAGAGCTGCGTAGCGATCGGAGCCAGGAGCTGGGAGATAGACAAGACACAAAAGCGACAGTCTCGTTCGTCAACAGGTAGACCGGACTACATCGCCCAGGTCATCTGACGCATTATATCACGACTCGACCAGAAGGGAAGAGCAAAATTTCAAAACGATGAAGGATGAACGATGAACGATGAATCAGCAGAAATCCCCGGCGAGCGGCTCGACCTCTACGGAGTGGCGGGCCACTTTTGCGGCATGCCACCGAAGCGATTCGCCGGTTACGCCAAATCTCACCGCCAGGCGTCGGGGACGCGGCGCAGGCCGTGGCCGCGGTAGAACTCCCGCTTCAGGATGTTCAGGCCCCAGATGCGGGTGAAGTCCGCGAAGCTGCGATGCGGGTGCTGCCAGGGCGTGCCGGAGGCGAACGCGAGTAGTTTCTTCTCATCGCGCGTGCCGTAGGCTTCCCGCGAGTAGGGATAGCGAGCCAGGCCGCGCCGCGCCCAGTCGTGCCGCCACCAGGTAAAGCCACTGCGGTAGTGGACGATACTGGTCAGGTCGGTTGGGATAAACCACGTTCGACCGACGCGCAGCCAGTGCCCCTCCAGGGCGCTCGCTCCGCAGCGCAGCACCAGGACCAGGTCGGGCTGAACCTGCAAGCTCTCCGCCACGCGCCGGGCCGCCGTCCAGCGCCGTGACGACGCCCCGGCGTCCTGGAGCAGGTCGCAGTACATGAACCAGTCGGTGGGGTCGAGGCTCTCCCAGGGGGGAGCAAGTTTCGTCGGCATGGGCCCTGCACCTCCTATCTTCAGGATACGCCGTCGGAAGGACAATCGGGCGCGGAATCTGGCCGAGGAAGTCCCTACCATGATTTTGGTCCAGCAGCGCAGCGAGGCGAGGATTCGACATGCAGATGGAGATCGCGGGGACACTGGAGTTGGCGGACATTCGGCACGCCTTCCGCTGGACGCGTCATCTCCAGGAACAGGAGGTGAGAACGGCCAATCCGCCGGGCCTGGATCGGCTCCTGTTCGGGGCGTTCTTCCTGGCCGTCGCTCTGATCCTGGTCTTTGCCGGACACGCCTTCGTGGCCGTGGCCAGCATCCTGATCGGTCTACTGCTGCTTTTTCCCGGCCTGGCCTACGTTCCCTGGTAGTTCTACTGGCAGTTCATCGTGCTGCCCGGACAGTATCGCGATCAGGAGAACCTGTTCCACCTCCGCTGGCGGCTGGACGATCTCGGCCTCGACCTGATCGACGCCCGGCCCTTCGAGCAGCGCTACAACTGGTCCGACTACCGTGCGTTCGACGAGGATGATGAGGGCTTCCTGCTCTACTGGTGGCCGCGCGTGGACGAGGATCCGGCCCGCCTCGGCGATCGCGAGCAGATCGTCCACTACCTGCCACGGCGATTCTTCACGCCGGAGCAGGCGACCGAGTTCAGCACCTTCCTGCACGCGAAGTTTCCGAAGCCGGCGTGAGCCGGCCTCGTCTGGATTTCTCCGGGGCATCTGGGTACTGTCGGGCGGGAAACGTTCCGGTCAAGGCCGGGACGCTATCGGTCCGTGCAAGGAGGCACCCGGATGGTACGACTCGTCCTCGCTCTGGGCAGTTTTCTGGCGTTGCTCGGCTGTGCCGCGAGTCGGCCGCCGGTCGGTCTTCGTGGCGTGCCGGCCGAGCGGGCGGTCCCCGCCGCCGGGGCCCGGGCCGGCAGCGAGATTCCTCTGGTCCCGGTGCCTCCGCCACCGCTGTACAAGAACGACACGGGGCCGCGTCCCACTCCCGCCCCCGGCATCCCGGCCCAGGGTGTGTCCCGTTCCGCCGGGAATCCCGCTCCGATCGTACCCGCATCCGGCCAGGGCCAGGTGACGCCGCCCCCCTTCAGGCCAGCCCAGCCGACGGCCACCGCTCCGCAGCCTCAACCCCAGGCACAGCCGCAGTTCCAACCCCAGCCGCAGTCCGGCGTCGGCAATCCGATCGCCAGCACGCCGAACACCGAGGCGGCCGGTCTGGCTCTGGAACAGGTTCTGGCCCAGGCCCAGGCTCGATACGCCGGCATCGATTCGTACGTCGCCCGCCTGACCCGCCGCGAGGTGGTCGGCAGCACCCGCGAGCCGGAAGAGGTGGTCCTGTTCAAGTTCCGCAAGACGCCGTTCAGCGTCTACTTCAAGTGGCTGGGCCAGAATCGTCAGGGCCGCGAGGTCGTCTACGTGCAGGGTCGGCACGACAACAAGATTCACACGCTGCTGGCGGCCGGCGATATCCCGCTCATGCCGGCCGGCAAGCGCATGTCCCTCTCGCCGGACAGCATCTTCGTTCAGTCGGCGTCGCGTTACCCGATCACCCGGGCCGGCTTCGGTTCCGCCCTGGAACACCTGGTGCTGGTCCAGTCCGCCATCAGCCGGGGCGACACGACCCGAGGTCGCCTGGTCGATCTGGGGCTCCAGAATCGACCGGACTACGCGACCGGGCCGCTGCGGGTGGTGGAACATCTGATGCCGCCAGGCTTCGAGAAGCCGTTGCCGCGTGGCGGCAAGCGGGTCATCGGCCTCAGCCCCGAGAACGGCATGCCGGTGCTGATCCAGACGTTCGACGAGAAGGGCCGCGAGGTCGAATACTACCGCTACGATCGCCTGCTACTGGGCGTCGGCCTGGATGACCTCGACTTCAACCCGGACCATCTCTGGAAAAAGCCGTGAGCGCGACGATTGCTCGAACGGACGATCACTGTCACAATGACAGCAGCGGACGCCGGAGTGGCAGGAGTGGGCCAGGAACCGGAGCCGACCGCTTGCTTTTCTGGCCGGCGGATGCTCTACTGAAATCGACAGTTAGAGCATTCCGGGCAAGTGAGCGGGCCGTGGGCATGCGAGTTGCATCTGTGTTAGGTGGACGTGTACGGGTTGAACTGCCTCGTGGTCGAACCACCGACCACCGCCACCCTGATCTTCCTGGAGCGAAGAGGTGAGCGGCAATGACGACTACACCGGAGCAAAATAGCGATTTCTCGATTCTGATCGCCGATGACGATCGCGAGTGCCGGCAGGCGCTGGCGGACATCGTCGGCCCGGAGGGATACCATACCCTGCTGGCCTCCTCCGGCGAGGAAGCCCTGGATCTGTTTCGGGATCGCGAGATCCATCTGGTTCTGCTGGACATGCACATGCCGCGGATGACCGGCCTGGAGACGCTGTTTCTGGTCCGGCAGTTCAACGCCTCCTTGCCGGCCATCCTGGTCACCGGCGACGCGACGGATGCCCTGATCCGCCAGGCGGTCCAGGCTCACGTTTACAGTGTGATTCCCAAGCCAGTCAGCAAACACGTCGTACTCTATACCGTGTTGCGGGCCCTGGAGCGATGCTACCGGCCCGGCTGAGCGGTGTGATTTTCCAGCCTTTGAGAACGCAGCGAAGGAGCGAGTGGATGTCGATTCGACCTCTCAACGACAAGATTCTGGTCAAGCGCGTGGACGCGGAGGAGAAGACGGCCGGTGGCATCTTCCTGCCGGACGCCGCCCGCGAGAAGCCGCGTCAGGGCAAGGTCCTCAGCCTCGGCGAGGGCCGACGCCTCGATAGCGGCAAGCGCATCGCCTTCCAGGTCAAGGAAGGCGATCGCGTTCTGTTCAGCCCCTACGCCGGCAACGAGGTGACCATCGACGGTGTCGAACACCTCATCATGACCGAGGATGACATCCTCGCCATTCTGGAGTGATCTCCGGGCGAGCGACGCGACGTCAGTCCGCCGGTTCTTCATCTCAAGAACCGGCGGACTGACGTTGCGCCACTCGCCGGGTCAACCCGGACTCACTCGCTCATAGCGATTGCCAGGCAACCGCCGAATCGCCTTCTTCATCTCCATCATCAGCAGTGACGAACTGAGCGCCGGGACTGGCAGTCCCAGACCCTGGGTCAGTTCATCCACCGATCGCGGTCCCTCGGCCAGGGCGTCCCAGATGCGCCGCTGCGTCTCGTCGAGAGCGGGTGACTCCGGTGCGACAGTCGGTGTCGATGGCGTGTCATCGCGACTGGCGGCGGCACGCTGATACATCGCCGAGACACCTTGCAGTTCTTCCAGGATGTCGTCCACGCCACGGCACAGAATCGCTCCCGTGCGGATCAGTTCGTGCGTTCCCTCGCTGGCCGGGCTGCTGATCGGGCCGGGCACGGCCAGGACGGTTCGGCCCTGCTCGGCCGCGTGCCGGGCCGTGATCAGGGTGCCGCTCTGCTTCGCCGCCTCAATCACCACGACGGCCTGGGACAGGCCGCTGATGATCCGGTTTCGCGAATGGAACAGGCCAGCCAGCGCCGGCTGATCCATGCTCGACTCGGTGAGCAGTGCGCCCCGCTGGCTCACCTCGCGTCCCAGGTCCGCATGCTCGGGCGGATAGACCGTCGTCAGGCCGCCGGCCAGCACGGCCAGCGTTCGCCCGCCCGCCTCCAGGGCTCCGCGATGCGCTTCTCCATCGATGCCCCGAGCCAGGCCGGAGACGACAACGTAGCCCGCTCGGGCCAGACCCTGAGCCAGTCGGCGGGCCACCCGGCGACCGTACTCGGTGCAGTGCCGCGAACCGACCAGGGCGACCGCCCGCGCGTCCTCCGCCACGAGGGTGCCGCGAACGTAAAGCATCATCGGCGGATCGGGTATGTCCAGGAGATTGGTCGGATAGCCGGAGTGTCCGCGGACGACGACCGTGGCCTCGTGTCGGGCCATCCGCTGTAGTTCGGCCTCGACATCGACGGTCGGGAGAGTCCGCGGCAGGGCACCGGACAGCTTCGGTCCCAGGCCGGGAACCTGGCTCAGTTCGGCGGTGCTGGCGTGCAGAATCCGACCGGCGGAGCCGAAGTGTTCGAGCAGGGCGCGGGTTCGTTCCGGCCCCAGACCCGGGACCAGTTGCAGGCGAAGCAGGGCTCGCAGCTCTTCGGGGGGAAGCGCCGTGGACATGGCGAAGTCTCCGTCGAGTCAACTCACGACGAGAAGGTTTCCGCTGTCTTATTCCAGAAAGGGCCGCGCGACGACGGGCCGGAAAACGAAGACACGGCTCGGCAGGATCTCCCGGCCGAACCGTGTCTTCAGGATGGAACCGATTCCGTGACCGAGCCGACGCTCAGTCCTTCGGCGGCGGCAGCTTGCCGGACTTCAGGTCTGGCAGCAGCGACAGGACCACATCGGCCGGGACGGCGTATGACTCGACTCGGCCGGCGCGGGCGATGTTGATGCCGACCGCCTTGCCATTCAGGTCCACGACCGGCCCACCGCAGTCGTTCGGCTTGACCACCGTGTCATGTTGCAGGACGATCGGGAACCCGGAGCGCAGCTTGCTCAACTCGCTGCCCAGATGGTTCTGGAAGTCGCCCCGGTTCATCGGCGAAACGGGTCGCTTGCCCAGCGTCACCTTGATCTCCTTCTCCTCGTCGCCACGGAGAAGCTTCAGCGTGATGACCTCGCCGGCCTTCTTGCCGGACACCTGGGCGATCATGCCCGGAACGTCCTTGATGGCCTTGCCGTTGACGGCCAGGACGACATCATCATTCTCGACGCCGGCTTTCTGAGCGGCACTGTCCTTGGTAACTTCCTTGATGATGACGCGCTCCTCCGCCTGGTCGAGCAGCACGCCGAGGTAGCCGGAGCCGGCCGGCGGCGTCAGAGACACCGGGAAGTCGCGCGGCGAGGTCTTACGCGGAGCCACGCTCACGACGCCGATGCAGAGCGCCTTGTCGCAAGCGCCCGGCGTGGCCAGCCAGTCGCCCGGAGCCGGGTTGTCCTTGCGCCATTCGATCGGCTTGAGCCCCTTCTCGTCGATCCGGAGCAGGGCCAGATCGTAGCCCTTGTGGTAGCCGACGATCAGGGCCTTGTATTCCTTGTCGTTCTTGAGCCGTACCACCGGCTGGGTGCCCTCCAGCTGGCTGTACTTCGTCAGGATGTAGCCGTCCGCCGAGACAATGGTGCCCAGGGCACATTCCTTGCCATCGCAGAGGACGCGGACGGTCGATTCGCTCGGTTTCGCGACGACCTCACCGAAGACGTCGAGGATGCGAGCGTTGCTCTTGAGGTAAGCCTCTCGGCTCTGGGCAAACCCGGCCGAGGGGATCAGGAGCGCCACGACAAGGGCCAGCAGCGACCCCCGCCGAACGGCACTGGCAGCGTGCGTTGGATTCCGGCGCATGGTAGAAGTCTCTCGTACGTTCAGGGATTGGGGGTCAGCTCGGCTTCTTGCCCAGGGTGATCTTCACGATCAGCGGCTTCTTATCGCGGAGTACCTCCAGAGCGATCACGTCGCCCGGCTTGCGATTGCCGAGTTGCTTGATCAGTTCGTCGAAGGTCTTGATGACCTTGCCATCGAACTTGGTCAGGATGTCATCGACCAGAATGCCGGCCCTGGCAGCGGGGGAGTCGCGGGTGACCTCGGTCACCTTCGGAGCATCCAGGTTCGGGTCGAACATCAGGCCGAGGTAAGCCGAGTTGTCCCGGTTGTTGCCGCCACCCGCCAGACCGAACAGGCCGCCGCCGAACGACTCGCCCTTGACCAGCCGGCTCCAGGTGTCGCGGTAGGTATCGACCGGGACGTGCATGTTGTCCGTGATGCGAGCCCCGATCCGGCTGTGGATGCCGATGACGTGCCCCTTCATGTCGAACAGCGGGCCGCCCGAGTCGCCGCCGACCAGGGTGCAGTCGGTGCGCAGGACGCTGCTGCTCACCTCCAGGATGCGCCCCACCCGGACGACGGGCGATCGGCCCGGCTTGTAGCCGCCGGGATGACCGGTCGTCACGACCCAGGTGCCGCGTGCCAGATCCTTCGCCTGGCCCATCAGCACGAATGGGTACTTCCCCTCGGTGGTGATCTTGACCATGCCGCTGTCGATGCCGCGGTTCTGGCCCAGGCTCTTGCCCTTGACCCGGCGACCGTCGTGCAGGATGACGACCACGTCACGATCCGGCGTCCCGGAGACATGTCCGGCCGTCAGGATGTAGCCGTCCTCGCTGATGATGACGCCACTACCCGAGGCTCCGCCGACCTGTAGGCCGACCGTGGCCGGGATGACCTTGAGCAGCACCTTCTTGGTCTGGTCCTGGATTGCACGCAGTTCCTCGAGCGTTCGCGGGCTGGCGTTCTCCAGCACCGATGGCAGCTTCTCCAGCGGCGCGGCCGCCGGAAGGGGGACGTCCTTGACGTCGGCCGCGAACAACGTCGACGCGGTCAACGCCACAAACAGAGCGGACCAGGTATACAGACGGGTGGGGGACATCGACGACTCCTCAGGATGCCGGCCTTATCTCCCGGCGGAAGTTAGCAAGTTGGGGGGATCATCCGGTCGTGTGTCTGGCCAACCAGTGTAAGCGGCAGGAAGGACGGCTGGCAACAACCTTCTTGATCCTACTCCATTGTAGGCGACGAGCCGGGGCGGATAATTTAACCCTGGGCAAGTTGCAAGGTCTCGGTCCGTTGCGACGCGTAGCAGACGAATGCTTTCCGGAGCAGTTGCTTTACGCGCCTTCCCGTCAGCCGGTACAATCCCGCCATCTGACTCGCTGCTCTCTTCTCCTACGGAGACGACCCGAACATGCGACAAACTTTCTGCCGGTTTTCTCTCGCGGCCGGCCTGCTCGCTCTGGCCCTGCTCACCCTGCCCACGCTGGCTCAGAAGCCTCCCGAGCGGCCACCCCACAATCAGGACCGTCTCCCCGGCCCGGCCCTGAAACCGGACGAGGCTATCAAGAAAATGACGGTCCCGGCCGGCTTCACCGTCGAACTGGTCGCCGCCGAGCCGGATCTCGTCAACCCGACCGCGATGACCTTCGACGAAAAGGGCCGTATCTGGGTCTGCGAAAGTTTCGAATATCCACGCAGCTCCGCCGGGCCGGGCAAGGATCGCATCAAGGTCCTCGAGGACACCGATGGCGATGGTCGCATCGATAAAACGACCGTCTTTGCCGAGGGGCTGAACATTCCCTGTGCCATCGCGGTCGGTCATGGCGGCGTCTGGGTCAGCAACTCGCCGGACATTTTGTTTTTCAAAATCGGCCCCGATCTCAAGGCCGTCGGCAAGCCGGAGGTCGTCGTGACCGGCTTCGGTCGTGCCGACACGCACGAACTGCCCAACTCCTTCACCTGGGGCCCCGATGGTTGGCTCTACGGCCTCAATGGCGTCTTCAACCCCAGCCGGATCAAGCAGGGAGACAGGGAGTTCGCCTTCACCTGCGCCCTGTACCGCATCCATCCGAAGACGCGCGAGTTCCAGGTCTTCTGCGAGGGCACGAGCAATCCCTGGGGCGTCGCCTTCAACCCCAACGGCAGCGCCTTCGTCAGTGCCTGCGTCATCGATCATCTCTGGCACCTCGCCGAGACGGGCTACTACCATCGCCAGGGCGGCCCCTATCCGCCGTTCACCTGGAAGATCGACTCGATCGTCAAGCACAAGCACCAGAAGGCGGCCTACTGTGGCCTCTGCTACTTCGACAGTGACGCCTACCCGGCCGAGTATCGCGACAAGCTCTACATGGGCAACATCCACGGCAACTGCATCAACTCCGACGAGCTGACCCGCGACGGCTCGACCTACTTCGCGAAACCTCGGCCCGACTTCCTGTCGGCCAACGACGCCTGGTTCATGCCGGTGTCGCAGAAGGTCGGCCCCGACGGCTGCCTCTACATTCTCGACTGGTACGACCGCTACCACTGCTACCAGGACGCCCGTCGCGACCCGGCCGGCATCGATCGCCTCAACGGTCGGATCTACCGCATCCGTTACAAGGAGACACCACGGGCTCCGAAATTCGACCTGGCGGAGGAGACCGACGAGCAGCTCATCAAGCGACTCGCCAGTCCGAACATCTATTTCCGCGACACGGCCCAGCGCATCCTGACCGAGCGGACCTCGCTCCCGTTGAGTGAGAAGCTGGAGCGTGTCGTCCGTGACTCGTCGGCGTCGCGGAAGCAACGGCTGCATGCACTGTTCGCCCGTGTTGGTGGAGCCCCGCTGACGGCCGAGTTCCGATCGATCCTGCTCGGCCATTCCGACACGACCTTCCGAGCCTGGGCCATCCGGGCCGCGAGCAACTGGTCGGCGCAAATCGATGAGCCGACGCGGGCGGCGATGGATCGCTTCGCCAGTCTGGAAACCGATCGGGACGTTCTGCTCCAGACGGCGACGGCGGCCCGGAAGCTGGAGCCAGCACGGGCCTTCAGCCTGTGGCTCGGCGTCCTCAGCCAGTGCGGCGACGACCGGCTCATCCCGCACATCGTCTGGCAGAACCTGCACCCGCTGCTGGAGGACCACGGCGCGACGTTCGTGACGATGCTCCAGCGCGAGGGGCCGTTCGATTTCGCCAGCGTGGGCGAGATCCTCAAGCGCAGCACCGACCGCATCCTGTCGGCACGGAACGTGGACGTGAAGGCGGTCGCCGGCCTGATGGCTCTCGTCGCCAGTCCGAAGTTCAAGAAGCCGGACGTGGGCCGGGAGGTCCTCCAGGCCATCGCCCAGCGCGTCCAGACCGGCGAGATCGCCGGCAAGACGCTCGACGCGCTGCGGGCCGCTGTCGGCCCGACGATCGCCGGCCTCGATCCGACCCACGTGCTGGCCTTTGACGCCGCCGTCGTCGCGGCCTCGTTCAAGGAGCCGAAGGCCCTGGAGAAGATGGCCGGCTACTTCGCCAGCGACACGCTCCCCGACGCTGGTCGGCTCCAGGCTCTGGAGACGCTCGTGGCCGCCAACGACGCACGGGTTCTGCCCACCGTGGCGAAGATCCTCGCCGGCGCGGGGAGTGCCGAGTTCCGGGCCGCCGTCCTTGGGGCGCTGCCGCGCCTCGATGCCGGCCAGACGGCGACGGTCGTCCTCGACGCCTACCCGAAGCTGGCCGGCGACCTGGCACCGCGCGCCATCGACGTTCTCGCCTCACGGCCGACCTGGGGCAAGGCCCTCGTCGCCGCCGTCGAGGCGAAGAAACTCTCGGCCGGTGCCGTCAACGCCAACCATCTCCGCAAGCTGCTCGCGCTGAAGGACGCCGACCTGACGAAGCGAGCGACGACTCTCTGGGGTCGGTTGCGTGAGGACCGCAACCCCGAGCGCGAGAAGGTCGTCAAGGACATGGAGGCGGTGCTGCGTCGGACGAAGGGCGATCCGATGAAGGGTGTCGTCGTCTTCACGCGCATCTGTGCCCAGTGTCACAAACTGCATGGCGAGGGCCAGGAGGTCGGCCCGGATCTGACCGGTAATGGCCGCTCGACGTTCGCACAGTTGCTGTCGAACACGTTCGACCCGAGCCTGGTCATCGGCACGGGTTACCAGGCCGTGAACCTGATCACGACGCGCGGCCAGGCTTTCACCGGCCTGCTGGTCGAGCAGACGCCCCAGCGGGTGGTTCTCAAGCTCCAGGGCGGCAAGGTGGAAACGATCGCGCGGGGTGATGTCGAGGAGTTGGTCCTCGGCAAGCTGTCGCTGATGCCGGAGGGTCTGGAGAAGCAGATGACGCCGCAGGAGGCGGCCGATCTGTTCGCGCTGCTCTGTCTCGACAAGCATCCGAAGGATGCGAGCGCCCGAAAGATCCCCGGCGCGCCGTAAGGCGAGCCGGGAGCGTCAGCGACCGGAGTTGACTTCTTCTCTTGGGTCGCTGCGTCTCCGACTGGACCCGCCTGGCCCTCCTTGTTAGAATGCCGGGATTGAATCTATCGATTCGAGGTCGCTCTTGTTCATCCTCGCCACCCTTCTGACCTGCACCGGACCGATTGATGCCGCCGGCATCGCATCGTTCACGCCTGCGCAGATCGGCCAGCTCGTGGCGAAATGGTCCGACCCGGCCGCACCGCGCCAGGGCTCCTGTCCGGTGCTGGAATCGGCCATGCCGCCGCGGGAAGGCGGCACGCCCTCCACCGGCCAGGCTCTTCGTCGGACTGGCGGTTCGGTGGTCATGGGGCCCTGCTCGTCGTTTCTGGGCCGGCCGCCGCCACGGCCCTTTCTCCTGCCTCCCTGCTACGTTCTTTTCTGCATCCGGACGACCTGACGGATCGTCTTTCTCGATACCGTTTGAGCGCCGGCCCCTGGGTCCTGGCGTGTTGTTGTCCGTTTGCCATCATCCAGAAGAATGAGCCATCCATCGTTGGGAGAAACGAAAATGACGAAGATGAACACGGCCGTCGCGCCAGCCCGGGACGCCGCCTGGCCGATCGAGGTCGCCAGTCTGCTGCGTCAGGTCGAGAGTCACCTTACCGCAGGCAGACCGGCCGACGCTCTGGCCCTGCTCAGTCGAGAGAAGAACGTTTCGCCCTGGCTGCAAAACGCTCGCGGCGTCTGTCAACTCCGGCTCGGCAACGCCACTGGTGCGGTCGATCTGTTCGGGCCGCTGGTGCTGGCCACCAACGGAGCCGTCGTCCGCTCGGATGTGCCGCTCGTCTTCCTGGCCAATTACGCCGCCGCTCTCCTCGCAACGGGCAACCTGGCCGGCGGTAAGTGGGTTCTGCACGAGCTGCCGACGCCGGCCCATCCGACGGTCGAGCCGCCGCGTGAGGGCCTGCGCCGCTGGCGAGCCGGCCTGACGTTCTGGCAGGGAGTCCA
>CAYYJM010000049.1:12932-30168 GCA_964471755.1 uncultured Alcaligenaceae bacterium | reverse complement strand
GCACCAAGCACCAAGCACCAAGCACCAAGCACCAAGCACCAAGCACCAAGCACCAAGCACCACGCACCACGCACCACGCACCACGCACCACGCACCAAGCACCACACACCGCACCCCAACTTCCGTGAATCCCCCCATCATCTCCGTCAGGAACCTGTCGAAACTATACCGGATCGGCCTGCGCCGTGACCGTTACAGGACGATTCGATCTTCGCTTATGGACGCGGTGCTTGCGCCATTCCGCCGGCTGAAGGGCACTCGCGAGGAACAGGTCCGGCGCGACGAGGCCATCTGGGCGCTGAAGGATGTCTCTTTCGATGTCCGGAAGGGCGAGGTGGTCGGGCTGATCGGCCGTAACGGCGCCGGCAAAAGCACGCTCCTCAAGATTCTTTCCGAGATCACCTACCCCACGGAAGGCCGCGTGGAAATCCACGGCCGCGTCGGCAGCCTCCTTGAAATCGGCACCGGGTTTCATCCCGAGCTGACCGGCCGCGAGAACATCTTCCTGAACGGCTCGATCCTGGGCATGTCGCAGGGCGAGATTCGCCGCAAGTTCGACGAGATCGTCGCCTTCGCCGAGATCGACCGCTTCCTCGACACGCCGGTGAAGCGTTATTCCAGCGGCATGTACGGCCGGCTGGCCTTCGCGGTGGCGGCGCATCTGGAGCCGGAGATTCTCGTCGTGGACGAGGTCCTCGCGGTCGGCGATGCCGAGTTCCAGAAGAAGTGCCTGAAGAAGATGGGCGACGTGGCTCATGAAGGTCGAACCATCCTGTTCGTCAGTCACGACATGGGAGCGATCCAGACGATCTGCCATCGGACGGTGCTGCTGGAACAGGGTCAGGTGCGTGCGTTCGGCCCGACGCGCGAAGTGGTCGGCGAATACCTGCGCGTCGCCGAGGAAGTCGGAGCGATTCCGCTGCGCGATCGGAAGGATCGTAGCGGCGAGGGGCGATTCCGATTCGAGTCGATCGAGTTCCTCGACGCGGCGGGGCGACGAACCGACTTCGCCGTCACGGGCGAGGATCTGTACATCCGCCTGCGGATGAAGACGCCGACCGAGACGATGACGACGCCGCTCGACGTGGCGATCACGGTGCGCGATCACAACGGCCACAAGCTGACGGAACTGGCGAGCTACTTCACGGTCGAGAGCCCGGCGACGCCGGAGCAGGCCCGTGATGTTGTCTGTCGAGTGCCGCGCGTGCCGCTCCTGGCAGGGGAATACCGCCTCGATCTGTTCTGTGCGACTTCGTTCGACACGCAGGATCGGATCAGCGACGCGGCGACGCTGCGTGTCGAGGCAGGGAATTTCTTCGCCACGGAGTTCGCCCAGGCGATGCCGGCCTCTCGGTACGGATGCATCGTCGTTCCGCAGGAGTGGGGCGAGCGGTCGATGGATCATCTTCGCCAGGCACGATTTCAGTCCGGTGCTGGTGAGTTGAGCGAGGAGGAAGAAGAGAATGCGGAACGGCTTCCGGAGGAGGCGTACTCGTGAGCCGCAGCTCCGGACGATGCCGGGTCGTTCACGTCACGCAGGGCCTGGAGATGGGCGGCCTGGAGCGGCTGCTCGTCGAGTTCGCCCGGCGAACCGATCGCGAACGGTTCGACCTGCACTTCGTGGCCCTCTCCGGGCGAGGTCTGCTCGCCGAGGAGATCGAGGCGGCCGGCTGGCCGGTGACGGCTCTGTGTCAGGAGGGCGGCTTTCGGCCGCTGCTCTACGTGAAGCTGGCCTGGTTGATGGCTCGTCTGGGAGCGCACGCGGTTCACACTCACGATGAGCGGCCACTGATCTACGCGGCACCGGCGGCCCGGATGGCGCGCGTGCGGCGGGTGGTCCACACCCGGCACCGTGGCGCGGACCTGGTGACAACGTCGCGTCAGGCGTCGCTGCTGCGTTTCGCATCGGCCCGGGCCGATGCCTTCGTCTGCGTCTCGGCCGATGCTGCGGCCCTGGCGTGCAAACAGGGTGTGCCGGAGCGAGCCGTCCGCGTGGTGACCAACGGCATCGACCTGGAGCGATTCCGGATCGGGACGTACGCGAACGCTGGCCCGGCCGTCGTCGTGGCGCGATTGACGGCCGAGAAGGATGTCGCCTGTCTGCTCGAAGCGACGGCCCTGGTCGTGAAGCAGGTGCCGGAGTTTCGGTTACTGGTCGCTGGAGATGGCCCCTGCCGGAGCGATCTGGAGGAGCAGGCGGCGCGGCTGGGACTCAATGCGAACGCCGAGTTCCTCGGCACCGTGCGTGACGTACCGCCACTGCTGGCACGCGGTCGGCTATTCGTGCTGCCATCGCGGACGGAGGGCATCTCGCTGACACTGCTGGAGGCGATGGCGAGCGGCCTGCCGATCGTCGCCACGCGGGTCGGCGGCAATCCCGAGGTGGTCGCGGAAGGGGAAACCGGCCTGCTCGTGCCGTCGGAGAACCCGGCCGCGCTCGCGTCGGCGATCGTCCGCGTATACCGTGAACCGGGCCTGGCGGAGCGACTCGGTCGGGCGGGCCGCGAACGGGTGGAGGAACACTTCGACCTGGTTCGCATGATCCGCCAGTACGAGGGGCTGTACCTCGGCGAGGAGGGCTCGCGATGAAGGTGGCCGTGGTCAGTGAGACGGCGTGCTGCCCGGCGACGTCGGGTGCCCGATTGCGCATCCTGCATCTACTTCGACCGCTCACGAGTCGGCACGAGATCACCTACATTTTCCGGGCCGCGAGTCAGGCCGAGATCGACGCGACGCGGACTGAACTGGAACCGCGTGGCGTGCGACTGGTGCCGGTCCTCGATCCGCCGGTCACGAAGAAGGGCCTCGGTTTCTACGCCCGCCTGGCGTTGAACACGTTCTCGCCGCTGCCGTACACCGTGGCGAGTCACGATAGTCCGGAAGTGCGTGCGGCGATCCGCCAGGTCGCGCGGCAGGGGATCGACCTGTGGCAACTCGAATGGATCGCCTACGCCGACGCGGTGCGGGCGATTCCGGGGGCGAAGTTGCTCGTGACGGCGCATGACGTGGTGTCATCCATCTGGCAGCGACACTGCGAGACGACGACGAACGCCCTGAAGCGGTGGTACGTCCGTCGGCAGTGGAAGAAGGTCGAGGCGTTCGAGCGTCGCGTGTACAGCTGCGTCGATGCGGCCGTGGCCGTGAGTGCGGAGGACGCCCAGCGGTTGCGAACGATGTACGGAGCGCCGCGCGTCGAGGTCGTGGATAACGGCGTCGATTTTGCGGCCCATGCCGCGATCGAACGCAGGCCGGAACCGCGAACGCTGCTCTACGTCGGAGCGCTGGACAGTCGGCCGAATCAGGACGCGGCGGCATCGCTGCTGGGCGACGTCTTTCCGCGATTGCGAAGGGTGTACCCCGACGTCCGCCTGCTCCTCGTGGGCCGGAGTCCACCCGCCTGGCTGACACGACGATGTCAGGAGACGGCCGGCGTCGAACTGCACGCCGACGTGCCGGACGTCAGACCGTTTCTGGCCCGGGCCAGCGTGCTGGCGGTATCGCTGCGCGTCGGTGGTGGTTCGCGTCTCAAGATCCTCGAAGCGTTCGCGGCGGGGGTGCCGGTCGTCTCGACGCGAGTCGGGGCCGAGGGGTTGCACGTCCAGGACGGCCGGGAACTGCTGCTGGTCGATCGACCGACGGACCTGGTCGGAGCGATCGAACGGGTGTGGGCCGATCCGGTCGGTGCCGCCGCGCGAGTCGAGGCGGGGCGTGCGCTGGCGCGAAGTCGATACGACTGGGAGTCGCTGGCGCGGCGGCTGGAAACGGTGTGGCAGAGTATTTAGGCGAGCGTGCGAAGCAGATGGCGAATCGCTTCGGCGTTCGTGGTGTCTATCCGGACCTGGCCGCGATGGGCAAGGAGGGACTCGACGTCGTCCATGTGATGACGCCGCCAGCGAGTCACGCGGCCCTGACGTTGCAGGCGCTCGACCTGGGTTGTCACGTCCTGGTCGAGAAACCACTCGCCACCAGTATTGAGGACTGCGACCGGATTGTCAGCAAGGCGAAGGAAGTCAACCGAATCGTCGGCGTCGATCACGCGATGCTATTCGACCCGTTCATCCGTCGGGCCCTCGATCTGGTGAAGGCCGGGACGATTGGCGAGGTCGTCTCGGCGGACTACTTCCGGAGCCTGGCGTATCCGGGTTGGCGTGAGGGGCCGCCGCCGGTGCATTACCGCGAGGGCGGCTATCCGTTCCGCGATCTGGGCGTCCACGCGCTCTACGTCCTGGAGGCGTTCCTCGGTGAACCGCAGGAAGTGACGGCCAACTATCAGCAGGGCGGCAGCGATCCGAACCTGCACTTCAGCGAGTGGCGTGTCTTCGTGCGGACGGCGAAGGGCACCGGCCAGATCCATCTGTCAGGGAGCGCTCGACCCCTGGTCAACTGCCTGGTCGTTCACGGGACGCGCGGGTCGATCCGGGCCGACCTGTTCGGTCTGAGCGTCACCGCGCGGAAGATGCGGCCGATGCCGGAATTCGTCCGGCGAGCCGTGAACTCGACGCTCGAGGCGACGAGTCAGTTGTTCCAGGTGCCGTGGAACGTCGCGAAGACGGCCCTCGGTTTCATCCGCCGGTATCACGGCGTGCAGGAATTGATCCGGGCCTTCTACGCCGACCTGAAGGCGGGCCGACCGTTTCCGGTGACGGCCGAGGCGGCCCGGCGATCGGTCGAGTGGACCGAGCGCGTCGCCCGACCGGCGGACGTGGCGAAGGAAGCGTTTCTCGCCCGGTACGCCAGCACGCCGACGGCCCCGGTGTTGCTGACCGGCGGGGCGGGGTTCATCGGTCGTCGCGTCCTGAAGCGGTTGTTCGACCGGGGCGAACGGGTGCGTCTGCTGGTGCGTCGGCCGCCGGGCGGAGAACTGGCGGCCGATCCGCGCATCGACCTTGTCATCGGCGACCTGGGTGATCCGGCCGTGGTCGATCGAGCCACGCGCGGCGTGCGTCAGGTCTACCACCTCGGGGCGGCGGTACGCGGCAGCGCCGACGATTTCTATCGTGGCACCGTGGCCGGGACGCGAAACGTGGTCAACGCCTGTCTCGAACACGGCGTGGCGAAACTCGTCTACGTCTCGTCACTGAGCGTTCTCTCGGCCGCGACAATGAAGGCGGACTCGGTCGTGACGGAGGACTGGCCGTACGAGCCGACGCCGAATCGACGTGGGCAGTACACGATCACGAAACTCGAAGCCGAGCGGATCGTCCGCAAGGCGACCGAGACGCTCAAACTACCGGCCGTGATCCTTCGTCCGGGCCTCGTCTTCGGGCCGGGCAACAATCTGCTCGGGCCGTCGGTCGGCATCCGCATGGGCCAGCGACTCATCGTTCTGGGCGATGGCCGCGTCGTGCTGCCCCTGGTCTACGTCGAAGACCTGGCCGATGGCATTGTCGGAGCCAGCGATCGACCCGTCTTCGATGGATCGATCTTCCATCTCGTCGATGACGCCCGGGTGACACAGAGTGAAGTGATCCGGCGATTCCGCGAGACGACGGGCCAGAAACTCGGCGTGTGGTACTTCCCGCTGATGCTGCTCTACCCGGCGGCGTTCGGCGTCGAGTTGCTGGCGAAGGTTCTCGGTCGCGGTGCGCCCCTGTCGATCTACCGGGTGCGCTCGGCGCGGGCGTGTCCTATATTTGATTGCCAGGCGGCGCGGGAGCGACTCGGTTGGGTGCCGAGTCGCGGCGTCGAGCAGGGATTGCGCGAGACACTGGCGACCTCGTAACCGGCGGTGTCTGGGAAGACCGCCGGCAAGCCGGCGGCTAAATGAGGACGCGATGTTCAACCTCGTGCAGTTGACCGCCTCGCCGTTCTTCGGCGGGCCTGAAAAGCAGATCCTCGGCCTCGCTCAGGCTCTGCCGGACGGCTTCCGCACGACGTTTCTCGGCTTCGTCGAACGCGGCCTGGCCCGACCGTTTCTCGATCGCTGCACCGCGGCCGGGTTCGAGACGATCACCCTGAAACGAAACGCGCCGTGGATCTTCGCGGCGGCTCGCGAGGTGGCCGAGCATCTTCGACACCTGCGAGCTGACATCGTCTTGACACATGGTTACAAGTGCGACCTGGTCGGCTGGCTGGCAGCGCGACGAGCCGGCATCCCGTGCGTGGCCGTCGCCCACGGCTGGACGGCCGCGACGTGGAAGGTGCGACTCAACGAGATGGTCGATCGCTGGGCCATGCGCCAGGTCGATGCCGTCGTCGCGGTGTCCGAGGCGATGGCGGCGAAGGTCCGCAAGGCCGGCGTGCGGCCCGAACGACTGATGGCGATCCCGAACGGCATCCGGGCCGAAGATTACGCTCACCCCGATCCGGCCGGTCGGGCGGTCGTCGAGGGCCTCTTTCCGACGCCGCCGCGCGTCATCGTCGCGGCGGCCGGCCGACTCAGTCCCGAGAAGGGATTCGATCTCTTCCTCACCGCTGCCTGTCAACTGGCACCGCGTCATCCCGATGTGGGCTTCGTTCTCTATGGCGATGGCCCACTGCGGGACCAACTCACCGATCAGTTGAAGGGCCTGCCGTCGCTCGCGGGCCGATTCGTGATGGCCGGCTTCCGCACGGATCTCGATCGCCTGACGCCGCACGCGGACCTCGTCGTTCTGTCCTCGTACACGGAGGGATTGCCCGTCGTCGTGCTGGAGGCGCTGGCGGCGGGTGTGGCCGTGGTCGCCACGAGCGTCGGCGGGGTGCCGGAGGTGATCCGCGATGACGAACACGGGTTGCTTCTCGACGCCGGAAATGCCGGACGCCTGGCGGAGCGCATCGACGAGTTGCTGCGCGATCCGACCCGGCGTCAGCACCTGGCCCGGACGGGTCGGGAACGTGTCGTCGTCGAGTTCTCGTTCGCGGTGATGGCCCGACGCTATCAGGCCCTGTTCGAGCGGCTGACTGGCAAGCGAACCACCCCGGCCACGGTGCAGAACGTCTCATGATCGCCATGCTGAAACGAGCGCGGATCGAGATCGAGGACGGTCTTCGCTACAACCCGACCGTCCGCGAACTGCTCGCCGGCTACTACCTGGCCCGCGATCGATTCGCCCGGCCGCGAACGACTCAGAGCGTGGCCTGGTGCCTCCACCGCCTGGCCGGTGCCGGGCGGATGGCCTGTCGAACCGGCACGCTCGACGCCGTCTACCGGGCCGTGCAGCGCCGACTCGATCAACTCGACGTGCAGGCGATCGACTGGCCTGAACTCGTGCCGTGGTGCAAGCCGAAGGTGATGCACACCTCGGTGATCCTCAAGCCGCCGATCGGGCCGCGTGAGAAGGGCGTCCTGTACCTGTCCTTCGAGCGCGAGTGGCCGAAGCTGCTCCTGCACGCCGACCCGGCCGAGATCGCGCGCGACTGGGTCGTCGTCCTGGCCCCGAGCAGCAGTCCGCACAACGTCGTCAACTACCTCTTCCCGCGTGCCTTCCCCGGAACGATCGTCAGCCAGATCAGCAATCCGGGCGACCTCGACGAGTTGCCGCGCATCTCGGAGCGTTTCCACGTCGTGCCGCTGTATGCGTCGTCATGGGTCCAGCCGGAACGATTTCGGCCCCGGCCGAGAAGCGAACGCGACCTCGACCTGGTCATGGTCGCGAACTTCGCCAAGTTCAAGCGGCACTTCGCCCTGTTCCAGGCGCTGAAGCAACT
The DNA here is from genome assembly GCA_964471755.1 of uncultured Alcaligenaceae bacterium. Lineage (GTDB taxonomy): Bacteria > Planctomycetota > Planctomycetia > Gemmatales > Gemmataceae > CAYYJM01. The sequence goes on along the minus strand of CAYYJM010000049.1, from coordinate 22,539 downwards.
GCCGCGATCGTGGCGCGTGCATCTCATCGGCCAGGCCCAGGACGGACGGACGGCTGACACCGCGAAGACACTCGCTGGCCTGTACGGCGTCGCGGATCGGTTCACGCTCCAGAGCGACGCGAAGTACGGCGAGGTGGCCGAGGTGTTCGACCGGGCGAAGATCAGCATCATCCTGTCGAAGCGCGAGGGATCGTGCGTCGTCGTCGCCGAGTCGATGTTCGCGAATACGCCCGTTGGCGTCCTCGACGGAGCGACGCTCGGATCGCGGACGTTCATCAACGACCGTACCGGCCGACTGCTGCGCGACGGCAACCTGGCCGGGCAACTGATCGACCTTCATGCCACGTCCGATGGACTCGACCCCCGGTCGTGGGCCGTGGAGAACATCGCGTGCCAGCGCAGTTCACAGGTGCTGAACGACGCTCTGCGGAACCTGGCGAGCCAGCGCGGCGAGGCGTGGACGCAGGACATCTTCCCGATGTGCTGGCGGCCCGATCCGCGGTTGCTGCACGCGGCCGATCGTGCGGCGATCGAACCGGCTCGGCAGGCGTTGCGGGCCCGCTGGGGCCTGGAGATTGGGCCGGACGAGTGAGGCAGGAGCCTTCTTCCCTGGGCCATCGGCACGCCGGTGGTGGTGTCGTGGCGAAGACCGTCGGCAAACCGACGGCGGAATGGTGCTTCTGATGACCGCCCTCGAAATCCTGTTCTGGTGTCTGTTCGGCGTGGTGCTGTTCACCTACGTCGGCTACCCGGTGATGATCGGCCTGCTTGCTCGCCTGTGTGGCCGACCGCTTCGGCCGACTCTGGCGGTGCCGCGCTCCGTGTCGTTCGTCCTCTGCGTTCACAACGAGGCGGGCCGCATCGGCAACCGCCTGCGGGAACTGTGCGACCTGCTGGATCAGACCGGCATTGAGGGAGAGATCCTGCTCGTCTCCGATGGTTCGACCGATGCGACCCTGACCGTGGCACGCGAGATGGATCGGCCCTATCTGCGAATCATCGAGTTGCCACGACGCATGGGCAAGGCGGCGGCCCTGAGCCACGGAGCGGCCCTGGCCCGCTACGAAATCCTCGTCTTCGCCGATGTGCGGCAGACCTGGCCGGCCAACTCGCTGGAGTTCCTGCTCGCGCCGTTTGCCGATCCGCAGGTCGGAGCGGTGACCGGCGATCTGGTCCTGGAAAGCAGTCCGGGCGTGCTGGCCGGGGTGGGCCTCTACTGGCGTTTCGAGAAGTGGCTCAGGCGGCAGGAGAGCCGATACTGGTCCATGGTCGGAGCGACCGGAGCGATCGCGACGGTACGGCGATCGCTGTTTCGGCCGATCCCCGAGGGGACGTTGCTCGACGACGTATACTGGCCCTTGCAGGTGGCGTTGCAGGGCTACCGCGTCTGGCACGAGCAGCGAGCCAGTGCCTTCGATCGTCTGCCGGCGCGGACGGCGGATGAGTTTCGCCGCAAGGTGCGGACCCTGGCGGGGAACTTTCAACTGACGACGCTCCTGCCCGAAGCCCTGCTGCCGTGGCGGAATCCGATCTGGTTCCAGTACGTCGGCCACAAACTGCTTCGTCTCGCGGTGCCATGGTGTCTGCTCGGCATGCTGGCGGCGAGCGCCGCGCTGACCTGGCTGGATGGCGGCCTTTACGCCGGACTGCTGGCCGTCCAGGTGGTCGGCTACGCGCTGGCGGCGGCGGGGTTGCATCCGGCCGTGGCGAATCGATCCCGGTTGGCGGCCGCGGCGGCGTCCTTCCTCGTCCTCAACAGTGCCGCCTGGGTCGCCTTCTGGACCTGGTCCACCGGCCGGGCCGGGCGAGCGTGGACCAAGACGATTTACGACAGGCCCCTCGAGGTCAAGAGTTCCTCATGATCCTTCCCCTGCTCGTCCTCCCGGCCGTGTTCGTGCTGCTGACCGGCGGGCTGATCGCGTGGTTCATTCGCCAGCGCAATCTGCACTACTGGCTGCCGTCGTACCTGGCCGACATTCCACGTCGGCGCGATCCTCGGCCGGATGAGGAGGTTCACGTCATCCTGTGTTTGTGCGACCATTTCGAGCCGCACGAGGGGAGGCCGAGCGACGCGGTGGCCTGGTCGCGCGTCGAAGCCTGGCGGCGAGGCTATCCACGGCAGTTTGGTGACTTCCGCGACAGTGACGGACGAACGCCGAAGCACACCTACTTCTTCCCGGTCGAGGAATATCGGCCCGAGTATCTGGACGCACTGACAGAACTATGTCAGGCCGGGTTCGGCGAGGTCGAGATTCACCTGCATCACGACCGCGATACGGACGAGAATCTGCGGGCGACCCTGCTGGCGTTCAAGCGACTGCTCCGCGATCGCCACGGTCTGCTGAGTCAGGGGCCCGACGGGGAACTCGTCTACGGGTTCATCCACGGAAACTGGGCCCTGGACAATTCGCATCCACACGGTCAGTGGTGCGGCGTGAACAACGAACTGGACATCCTGCGTGAGACGGGCTGCTATGCCGATTTCACACTGCCGGCCGCTCCCAGCGCGTGCCAGACACGGACGATCAATCGACTCTACTACGCGATCGATGATCCGACCCGGCCGCGCTCGCATGATACCGGCATCGAGGTGGGATCGGGGCCGCCGCCGGACGCCGGCCTGCTCATCGTGCAGGGCCCGCTGTTGCTCGACCTGCGGCAGCGAAAATGGGGCGTGCTGCCGCGCCTGGAGAACGCCTGCGTGCAGGACAGTCAGCCGCCATCCCTGCGCCGCCTGGACCTGTGGCTGCGCACGCGCATCCAGGTGCCAAGCCGGCCGGACTGGTTCTTCGTCAAGCTGCACTGTCACGGTGCGCCGGAGTGGAGCCATCACTCCCTGCTGGGCGAGCCGATGGTCCGTTTCCACCTGGAGTTGGCGAAACGGGCTCGGACGAACGTGCGTTTTCGCTACCACTATGTGACGGCCCGCGAGATGGTCAACCTGATCAAGGCCGCCGAGGCCGGCTGGGCGGGCGACGTGGCCGGGGCCTTGAACTTTCAGTTTCCGCCGCCACCGGTGCTGGCCGGCGTCGGAGCGGCGAGCGTGGGACGTTAACTCCCCGCGAGCCGAGGGCTGCGTCACTTCTTCTCGACGACCCAGATGTTGCGGAAGAAGACCGGGTCGCCGTGGTTCTGCAGGTGCAGCGGGCCGGGGGTGTTCTTCTCGGTCGTGTCCTGGCCGCCGGTCGGTCGCGGAATCTCGACGTTGTCGTGGATCTTGACGCCATTGAGGCTGACGGTGATCCGGGCGTTGGCCGTCTTCTTGCCCGACTCGTCGTAGCGCGGAGCGATGTAGTCGATGTCGTACGTCTGCCAGCTCAGTGGCGGCAGGCACATGTTGACGCTCGGCTTCGCCACGGTGTAAAGGCCGCCGCACTCGTTGTTCTCGCCCTTGAGGCCGAAACTGTCGAGGATCTGGACCTCGTAGCGGTTCTGCATGTAGAAGCCACTGTTGCCGCGACCCTGGCCGCGCGCCTTCGGCATGAACGGCGTGCGGAATTCAAGGTGGGCCGAGTAGTCCTTGAACTTCTGCTTCGTCGTCACGCCATTGTTCAGCACCTTGCCGTCGGGATCAGCGACGACCTTGCCGTTGACCCAGGCGTCGGCGTTGGTGCCGTCGAACAGAATGATGGCTCCCGCGGGAGCCTTCTTGCCCAGACTCGGACTCTTGCGTTCGGTCTTCGTCAGCGAGAACTCGACGCCTTCCTTCGTCTTGCCGCCGAGCTTGCTGCCGACGATGGAGCCGGTGAAGTCGCCGGTGATGGTCGTCCGGTCCCCTTCGCGGACCGCGGTGGACTTGATCTTCGTCTTGCCGTCCCAGCCCGCGCCGGGCAGTCCGCCGGGCAGGAAGTAGACATCGAATTTGCCATCGCCCAGGGCGACGACCTGGGCCCCGAACTGGCTCTTGCCCTCGACCTTGCCGACGTACTCGCCCTGGATGGCGAAATCGGGGCCGGCCTTGGCCGGATCGATGAAGGCGTCCTTCTTCTGGGCGAGAAGCGGGAACGCGAGACCGGCCACGAGGGCCAGCGTGAGAACCTTGCGCAGCATGAGAAGCACTCTCCTGGTGAAAACGGAATCACGTCAGGGATGCTACCGCCACGCGGGGCCTCGATCAAGCATCCGATTGGCAACGCCCGGCGGACGAGGTATAGTGAGAGACGACCTTTCAACCGGGCCGCTACGCCCGTCTGGCGTGGAGGGAATGCGGTGTTGCGACGCACGACTCCGAGGCTCGTCTTGCTGGTTGGACTGCTGGCTGTCACGCTGCCACTGCGAGGCGGTCCACAGCTGGGCGACGACTGGAAGTACGACATCGTCTACCGCAAGACCGGCCGACCGCTGGTCGGGCTCATTCTGGAGAAGAACGACACGCACGTTCTGATGCGCTGCATCTCGCGTCGGCCCGGCTCGCCGACGGTGACGATCCGTGAATCGCTGCCGTTGAAGGAGATCGAAGACATCAAGTGGCTTGGGCCGGAAGATCGGGCCGTCCTGGTCAATCGGCTCAAGAACCTGGGCCGGGAACGGGAGAGCCTCGCGGCCCAGTTGAAGTTACTCGATCCGAAGGCTCCGCCGGACCCGAACGCGGACCTGCCCGTGGTGACGCCGGCGAAGTGGGTGCAGAAGGATCGCGGACCCGGCCTGGAATACCGGACGCCACACTTCCATCTGCTCTCGAACTGCCGCAAGGGCGTGGTCCAGTTACTGGCCATCCAGCTGGAGCAGGTCTACTCGGCCTACCAGCAGAACCTGCCGCCACGGACGAAGGGCGGTCAGCCGACGACAATCCTGGTGGCGAGTACGTTCAACGACTACCAGGCCCTGGTTGTCCGGGCGCACGGCAAGAACTTCTTCAACCCCGCGTTCTACGACGTCGAACGGAACGAGATCGTCTGTCATTCGGAACTCGAACGCCTCTACGACGAACTGGAGAAAAGTCGCCAGGCCCACGCCCGGATCGTCGCGGAGCTGGACCAGCGCAGGACCGAGCTGAACGACCTGTACAAGGGAAAGGTGCCGACGGAGCTGTTGCTCCTGATCCTGGAGGATCAGAAACGCATCAAGTTGCAGGACGAACAGAACATGGTCCTGTTCCACCGGGCCAAGCAGCGGCTCTTCCTGCGTCTGTACCACGAGGCGTTCCATGCCTACCTGGCCAACTTCGTCTATCCGCCAGCGGAGGGTGAGGTGCCCCGCTGGCTGAACGAGGGGCTGGCCCAGATCTACGAGACGGCCATCATCGAGGCGGGCGATCTCCGTGTCGGCCACGTGGACCGCGAACGTTTCGAGACGATCCGGACGGCGGCGGCCCGGGAGACGTTGTTGCCGCTGACGGAATTGCTGCGCTCCAGTGAGCAGGATTTTCTCGTGGTCCATGCCGAGGACGCGCCGTGGTCGAAGCGTGTCTATCTCACGTCGTGGGCGCTGGCCCACTACCTGACGTTCGAGCGGAAAATTCTCGGTACGCCGGCCCTGGATCGGTACGTCAAGGAACTGAAACGGGGCACCGATCCGCTGCTGGCCTTTCGCGATCTGGTCGCGCAGCCGCTGGAGGCGTTCGAGAAAGACTTTCACGGCTATCTGCAACGGCTGCGCCCGAATGGCACGGCCGGACGGTGAAAGGCGAGCCAGCGAGTGACTGGCGAGCCCCCCACGAAAGTGGGGGGGAGTTTGCCGTCGGGGGCTTTACGCAGCGGCTCCGACGGTGCGGCGCAGGACGTTGACCATGTCGGTCTTCTCCCAGCTGAAGTCGGCCAGTTCCCGGCCGAAGTGACCGTGGCGAGCCGAGGCGTAGTAGATCGGCCGACGCAACTGGAGCTTCTCGATGATGGCGGCCGGCGTCAGACCGAAGTTGTCGCGAATCATCGCCGCGATCTGGTCATCAGTCAGGCCATGCTGGGCCGAGCCGAAGGTGCTGACCCAGATGTTGAGCGGCTCGGCATACCCGATGGCGTAGCTGACCTGTACCTCGCACTGCTTCGCCAGGCCGGCTGCGACCACGTTCTTGGCGATGTAACGGCACATGTAGGCCGCCGAGCGATCGACCTTGGTCGGGTCCTTGCCGCTGAAAGCGCCGCCGCCGTGCCGACCGCGACCGCCGTAGGTGTCCACGATGATCTTCCGGCCGGTCAGGCCGCAGTCGCCGTGCGGGCCGCCTTCGAGGAAGCTGCCAGTCGGGTTGATGTGGACGAGAATGTCACCGTCAGCGATCTTCGGCAGCGGCTCGCCAGGGATGACCATGACCAGCTTGCCCTTGATCAGGTCCTTGCGCTCGGCCTCCAGCGTCGGCAGGATGAGCTTGTCGATGACCTGCTGGCGAGCCTCATCGGTGAAGTAGGGCTTGCCCTTCTTGGCCGTCTCGACGGTCTTGTCGTGCTGGGTCGAGAGAACGACCGTGTGGATGCGATGCGGCGTGCCATCGCCGTTGTACTCGATGGTGACCTGGCTCTTGGCGTCGGGCCGCAGGAACGCAAGCGTCTTGTTCCGGCGCAGGTTGGCGTGGTTCTCGACCAGGCGGTGAGCCAGGTAGATCGGCAGTGGCATGAACGTCTTCGTCTCGTCGCAGGCGAAGCCGAACATCATGCCCTGATCGCCGGCACCACCGACATCGACGCCCTGAGCGATGTTGATCGACTGGGCATGCAGATGGCTGAGTACCTTGCAGGTGTCGGCCGCGAAGCCGATGGTCGGATCGGTGTAGCCGATCTCGCGAATGGTATCGCGAACGACCTTCTCGACCGTGGGGTAGCTGAGGTCGGCCCGGGTGGTGATCTCACCGGCGACGATGGCCAGGTCGGTCGTCACCAGCGTCTCGCAGGCGACCCGGCTGGTGGGGTCAACTTTGAGGCAATGATCCAGAATGGCATCGCTGATCTGGTCGGCCACCTTGTCGGGATGACCCATCGACACGGACTCGCTGGTGAACAGGTATCGATCCTGACTCACGTTCTTCTCCTCGCAGACCTTGACCAGTTGTACTCATCCACCCTCATTCCGAGGGTGGCCAGGATAAGTTAGTTTTATGGAGCGACCGGGCCGGGTGTCAACCATCGGGATTGTCTTCGATCGGCGTGCAGTGGGCAACCCCAGCTGGCGGCCGTGGGCGAATCGAAACCCGGGGCCATAATAACCGGCATGACACTCGTACTGATCAACGCCGTCGGTCTGACGCCGCGACTGCTACCGCTGGCACCGCGCCTGCACGCCCTGGCCCGGGCCGGCTGGGTGCGGCCGCTCCAGGAAGTGGTGCCGGCCGTCACCTGCACGGCCCAGGCGACGCTGCTGACCGGGACACTGCCCGAACGGCACGGCATCGTCGCCAACGGCTGGCTGTTCCGCGATACGGGCGAGGTCCGGTTCTGGCAGCAGTCCAACCGGCTGATGCAGGCCGAGTCGCTCTACACCACGGCGGCGCGGCGTGCGAAGGAACGCGGTCGATCGTTTCGCTGTGCGAAGCTCTTCTGGTGGTTCAACCAGGGGGCTCCGGTCGAGATCAGTCTGACGCCGAAGCCGTACTACGCGGCCAACGGCGACAAGGCGTTCGGCGTCCACGGCACGCCGGAGGGGCTGGCTCCCCGCCTGGAGAAGGAACTGGGCGCGTTCCCGTTCTTCACGTTCTGGGGGCCGAAGGCGGGGCTGCCGTGTACGCAGTGGATCGCGAAGGCGGCCGCGTCGGTGCTGCGCGACGAGCAGCCCGACCTGACGCTCGTCTACCTGCCGCATCTGGATTACGACCCGCAGCGGTTCGGACCACCGGGCTGCGATCTGCCGAACCTCGTCCAGCAACTCGACGACGCCTGCGCCCCGCTGCTCGATGCGGCGAAGGCGGCTGGAGCGACCGTCTGGGTCGTCAGCGAGTACGGCCACTGCCCGGTGTCGCGGCCGATCCTGGTCAACCGGGCACTGCGTCGAGCCGGGCTCATCACGATCCGACCAGGGCCGTTCGGCGAGGTTCTCGACACGTTCAACTGCCGGGCGTTCGCCGTGTGCGATCATCAGATCGCTCATGTCTACGTGCCCGATCCAGAAGACATTTCGAGGACACGCGAGGTGCTGCTGGCGGAACCGGGTGTGGCTCGCGTTCTGGTCGGCGAGGAGCGGAGCGAGTTCGGCCTGGTGCATGAGCGATCCGGCGACCTGGTCGCACTCTCCGAACCGGATGCGTGGTTCGCGTATCCCTTCTGGCTCGACGATCGCCTCGCGCCAGACTACGCTCGAACCGTGGACATCCATCGCAAGCCGGGATTCGACCCGTGCGAGATGTTCTTCGACCCGAAGCTGGTCTGGCCGATGGGTCGGATGATGTGGCGACTCGCGCAGAAGAAACTCGGCTTCCGCACTCTGTTCGACGTGGTGCCGCTGGATGCGACGCTGGTCAAAGGCAGCCACGGTCTGCGTGCGGGCGATTCGGCCGACGGGGCGCTGTTGATCGCCTCGGGAGAAACGCCAGCGGAGGGGACGTTACCGATGACGGCTGTGCGGGATCGAGTGCTGGCGGCGCTCGGGCTGGGTTGAGGAAGCAGCGACCTGGACGCAGGAGGCGGTATGCTCTGCGGAATTCTGCTCGTCCTGGGCCTGGTGGGAGGGATCCTTCTCATCGCGGTGATGAACCGCTGGAGCCGATACGACGAGGAACGCCACCTCGTCGCGGTGGTCGCCGCCCTTCAACCACTGAACGACCGGGACAGTACCCAGGCCCTGGTGTGGGCCGTCAACATCGTCCGCAGCCGGGTTCCGCTCCTGCCGCCGAGGCGATTGCCTAACCCTGCGTTGCCCGCCCTTCTGGCCCGGTTCCAGGTTTCGCTGGCCACCCACCTTGCCGAGGTGGAGATCTCTCCACGCGAACGGATGGTGCGGATTGCCCTCCTGCTGTGTGCCCTCGTCGGGGATGTGCAGCGGTTGCCCTGTTCGCCCCCGTTGCCGGGCGCGTTGTTCGCCGCCGTCCTCCTGGAACAACTGCTCGCTCGCCTGCTGCGCCAGGCACCACCATTGACCATCACCCCCGCGGCGCAGGAACTGTCAGGGTTGCTGGAGTTGTTCGAGGGGACCGAGAACGGGCCAGTCCTGGTGTTTCTCCTGCGCCGCCTCGGCCAGTTGGCGAAAGGGGTGGAGGGCGATCCGGGCGAGCGGACCTGACCTGCCTGCTGGGTCAACCCTGTTCTTTTTCCCAGTCGTCCCAGGCCGTCTCCAGCCCCTGTTCGAGACGTTCGGTCGTCGCCGCGACGGCGGCAGCCCGTCCGAGCTGAAGCGATCGAATGTATTCCGCGCGTTGTTCCTCGGGAAGGTGATGAAGCCGGACCGCGAACTCCGTCTCGCTAACGGGGTGGAACCGACGACGGGCCAGGTTCTGGCTCCCTGGATCGTTCGCCAAGGCCGCCAGGGTCTCGTCGAGTTCCTCCTGCATCCAGCGGAGGTACGCCTGAAACAGTTCGGTCAGAGTGACCTCGTCCAGGCTCGAAGCGGGTCGCTGGTCGGTGGACATGGTATCCTCCGCGGAAAGCCATCTGGGTTCACTCTAACCGTCTCCGGCGGTGAACACAAGGGGTGCGAACGGACGAACGACCGGCCTGTTCACGCCCGATTCTCGCCAGCCGGCCTACCGCTC
>CAYYJM010000049.1:9102-12922 GCA_964471755.1 uncultured Alcaligenaceae bacterium | reverse complement strand
GACGACGAGAAGCTGGGCTTCGTCAAGGGACTCTACTTCGGCAAATTCCAGTCCAAACTGCTGTTCCCCTATCCCGTCCTGCCGGCCGATCTACAGGCCGAGGCCGAGCGGGCCGTCGCCGCCGTGCGGGACTTCTGTCGCACGTCGATCGACGCCGACGCCATCGACCGCGACGCCATCATTCCGCAATCCGTCGTCGATGGTCTGGGAGCGCTCGGCGTCCTGGGCATGACCGCACCGAAGGAGGTCGGCGGTCGTGGCTTCAATCAGGTGATGAACTGCAAGATCATGGAGGTCATCGGCGGCCACTGCTCCTCGACGGGCGTCTTCGTCAACGCTCACCAGTCGATCGGCATTCGGGCTCTGCTCCTGTTCGGCACGCCCGAGCAGCAGGCCCGCTGGCTGCCGCGTCTGGTCAGCGGCCAGGACCTGGCCGCCTTCGCCCTGACCGAACCGGAGGCCGGCTCCGACGCCAGCAACGTCCAGACGACGGCCACGCCGACCGCCGATGGTCGCGGCTTCATCCTCAACGGCGAGAAGCGCTGGATCACCAACGGCGGCATCGCCAAGGTGCTGACCGTCATGGCTCGCACGCCGGGCCTGACCGAGACGGCCAACAAGAAGAAGGAGATCACCGCGTTCGTCGTCACGCCGGACATGCCCGGCTTCCAGGTGATCGAGGAACGCATGGCCAAGTGGTCCATCCGCGGCACGGCCACGGGCCGGATGGCCTTCAAGGACATGTTCGTCCCGAAGGAAAACATCCTGGGCGGCGTCGGCAAGGGCCTCCGGGTCGCCCTGACCGTCCTCGACTATGGTCGGACGACCTTCGGCGCGACCTGCACCGGAGCGGCGAAGGTCTGCGTCGAGATGTCCGCCCGGCACGCTCAGAAGCGCGTCCAGTTCGATCAGCCGATCGCCGAGTTCGAGCTGGTCAAGAAGAAACTCGCCTGGATGGCGGCGTACACCTTTGCGATGGATGCGCTCACGACGCAGTGTGCGGCCTTCATCGATCGCGGCCATGAAGACTACATGCTCGAGACGGCCATTCTCAAGGTCTTCACGACGGAGGCTCTGTGGCAGATTCTCTACGACACGATCCAGATCCACGGCGGCAAGGCCTTCTTCCTGGATTCGCCGCTGGGCCGGTTCCTGCGTGATGCCCGGCTCAACCAGATCGGCGAGGGCTCCAACGACGTCCTCAAGCCGTTCCTGATCGCCCTGGTTGGCCTGAAGCTCGTGGGCGATTCGCTGGTGCCGGTCAAGGAGGCGCTCGGTTCGCCGCTGACGAACCTGGGCACGCTGCTCGGCTTCGGAGCCCGGCAGTTGTCGTCCCGGTTCATCGCGCCGGAGGTGCCGGTGCGGAATCTGAAACTCCAGAAGCCAGCGAAGGAACTCGGCCGACGGGTTCGCGAGTTCAGCGTCGCCGTCGAGGGGCAGCTGTTCAAGTATCGCGAGCAGATCCTGTTCCGCCAGTACGCTCAGGAACGGATCGCCGAGGCGGCCAGCGAGCTATACGCGTCGGCCTGCGTCCTGTCGCGGCTGGAGTATCTGCTCGGCCACGCGAACGGCAACGCCGCGGAAGTGGATCGCGACGTGCAGATCGGCCGCTACTTCCTCAAACTGTCCGATCGGAAAATCCGCGCGTCGCTGGCCGCCCTGAGCGACAACGACGACGCCGAAACGACGCCGACGGCCGACGCCGTGCTGGCGCGGTACAGGGTGTGATCTTGCACCGTCCCGGCGAGTTCCGGCGAGCCCCCGGCGACAGCCGGGGGAGTTCTTCCGTCCGGTCAGACTCCCCCGGCTGTCGCCGGGGGCTCGCCAGGAGTTCGCCCGATCATGACCTTACCGCTCGCTCTGGCCGTCCTGGTGGTGCCGCTGGCCGATCTCCTCCTGATCGGCCTGCTGCGCTGGGATTACCTCCTCACCCCCTATCGCATCTCCCTGGCCCTGTTCACTTCCATCGCCATCACGGAACTGACTCGCGGCCGGGACAACACCCTTCGCTCGGCCCTGGCCCCGATTCCCTCGTGGGCTTACTGGGGCTGGGTGATCCTCATCCTGGGCACGGTCCTGCTCACGGTGTGCGTCGTCGCCTACGGAGCGCTGCGCCTCTGCGGCGTGGGTCTTGCCGTGCCGACGCTGGCACCGCAGGACATCCCAGAGGCACTCTACCGCATGTGCGTCGATGCTCCGCTGGTCGAGGAGGTGATCTACCGCCAGGCCCTGTGTGGCGGGGTGGTCGCACTGGCTGGGCCACGCTGGGCGATCGTCACCAGCGGCATCCTGTTCGCGGAACTGCACTGGATCTACGGCAACCCCAGCCCGGAGAACCAGGTCGGTGGCTTCCTCCTGGCGTGGGCGTACCTTCGCAGCGGCACCCTTGCCGTGCCGATTCTCTTCCACGCCGTCGGCAACCTCGCAGCCCTGCTTGTGCAGATGGCAGCGTATCACGTCATCGGGGCATAGGTCCCAGGTGCCGTGGCGTTCCGTCCGGCAGCATCCCGAGCAGCCCCGACATCTGCTCCAGTCGGCTGAGGTAGCGCCGCGCATTCACGATGGTGGGCCGAGCCATCACGACCCGTCGCTTCATCGTCTGGAACACGTAGCGCAGTTCCTCGATGGCCTGGGTCAACGCCGCTCCGGTCTGCGGTTCGACCCGGCCGGACTGAGCTTGCAGCGCCGCGATGTGCAACAGGGCCTCGATCCGCTGGCGGAGCGTTTCGGCATGTCGGGTGCCCAGCACGGCGAGGCCCAGCGGCCATAGTAGCCGGCCGTTCTGATTGTCGATGCCGCCCGCCGTCAGTGTCAGGGCTAGGGCGTCCTGGGGAGCCAGTTGGCGACAATCCGGCCCGCCGCCGGGCATCCACGGTGCGGTACTCATCGCCGCCGGGCCATAGCCACCGAAGGGGCCGGTCAGGCCGGGCAGATCGTACCTGGTTATGGGCGGCAGAGGTTGGGCTCTCGATTCCGACACGCCGATAGCAAGAACGGCCAGGAGGACGAGGACGACCTGGCCGGGTCGTTGGAGAGAATACATGGCTGCTCCCTTCCGCGTTATCCGACGGGTAGTGAGCGAACCTACTTCGCTGAGCATTTCCCGCGCCAATCGGCAGGCTCACTCCGCCGCCACGGTCTTCAGATCCGCCCGGCCAGTCTCGTACGTCGTGGCGTACGCCAGCACCACCGGATCCGGCTCGTCGCCGAGGTGGGCACACGCCTGCGTGTAGATCGCCGGCCACCAGTTCTCATGGGCCGTCAGACCCTGGTCGCGGACTGTCGCCCAGTTGCTCAGGATGCGTGACCAGCATCGGTCGCCGTACTCGAGCGTCGCTTGCAGACCGCCGAGATCCGGCACCAGCCACTGCCGGCCGATCTGGGCGTGGAGAACCTCGTCGGCCCAGTCGAAGTCCTGCAACGTCGCGATCAGCGGCAGGCCGGACTCCTGGCCGACCTCGAACTCATATCGCTTGCCGGTTCGCGGCATCAGACCCTGCTCGATGAAGAAGAGAACCGCGTGCCGCTCGATCGCCGAGCATTCCTTGTTGAGTCGATACGACCAGTTGAACGTGATGCGGGCCTTCGTCCAGTCCACGCCGAGAGCGACGAAGCCGACCTCGCCCATCATGGCATGGCGGGCCTCATCCCAGAGCTGGCGGGCCATGTCGCGGTAGTAGCCCCACGGCTTGCCCGGTGTCTGAACCAGGATGCTGGCCATCATCTCCGGCACGTCGATTTCGCGGAGACGCTTGAAGAGCATCATCAGCGCCTTGGCCCGGGCGGGAAACTCCGGCGTGTACAGGAACGCCTCGGCATT
>CAYYJM010000049.1:0-9092 GCA_964471755.1 uncultured Alcaligenaceae bacterium | reverse complement strand
ATTGACTCCCTGGTTCCACGAATCCTGGAACCGCTCGTCGCGCTTCGGGATCGGGTCGTAGGTGTAGGGCGTCTTCGAGTGACATCGCGGTGGCACCTCATCGCTTTCCACGGCGGTGCCATCAAGGCCACCGGCCAGGGCCAGCAACCGGGCCAGGTGATCGAGCCACGGCTGGATCGCGGCCCGGCTCTCCGCGCCGACCAGGCAGGCGATCGACTTCGTGCCAAAGTCGAGAATGTCGGCGATCTCCAGTCGAGCGAATCGCAGCACGCGCTTGCTCGGGGCGTCGGTCAAGGGGTGCGTGTCGGCCTGGTAGCGCTCCATCGCCGCGTCGAGAGCGGGGAGGGCGACCGCATACAGGCCCAGGAGCAGTTCCGATGTCGTCGGGGCGGCGAGAATCTCGTCGCAGAATGCTTCCAGGGCGGCGTGCGGCACCTGCTCCAGACCAAGCGGCGGCTGACGCATCTCGCCGACGCGGGTTCGCAGGGCCTGGACGTGTTCGGCACAGAGGTAGCCGTGATGGGCGAAGCCGGTCTTCAACTCGTAGATCGGCTCGGCCGTCAGGCGTGCGGTGAACGTCTGATGCAGCCGAACGAGGACGTAGTGGAATCGTTTGAGTCGGCGAACGCACTCCTCGACGGCGAGGCCAGGCCGGGCCGCCTCCTGCACGGTGCAGAGGCCGGCGACCTGGGGCAGGTCGCGGTAGGAGCGGTAGTTCGCAAGGGGAGTCGGTGTCATGGTTCGAGTCTCCGGTCGGGTGCCGGTATTGTAGTCCACGCGGGTATCCAGCTCACGCGATGCGCAGCAGGCGGCAGGTTTCCTCATAGCCCGGATCCAGGGGCAGCAGCACGCGGAGAGTGTCGGAAAGCCAGATCGGCAGCGTTGGTAGCGACTGTCCCACCATCATCGGATAGTACCACACGTCGAGGAGGGAACGTCGCTCCGGCCGTTTTCGATTCCGGATCGTGACGGCATACAGAGGTGGCGGATTTGGCCCAATCTGCGGGTCGCTGCCACCGATCAATTCGAGCAGGTCCGCATAGAGGTTGAACTGGCGAATCGTCACGAGATCAACGATCGAGACGCAGACGTCTTCCTGGAGGAGTGCCGCCACCTTGGCCACGAACGCTCCCCGGCTATCCGGCCGATCCTTGTTCGAGGGACTGACGATCTCGATTGCGGCGACCAACTGTCGGCCTCGATGGGTGTCGTAGATCCGTACGGTGTATTCGTCCTGCTCGGTCAGGTCGGTTTCCAGCGTCAGGGTCGGTGCCGGCATCGCCTCGGAGGCCGCTTCTCCGCCCGAGGCTTCCCGGGTTGGTCCGTTCCCTGTCGGGAGGTGCTCCTCGAACGTGCTGACGTCGATCTCGAAGGTCTTGCCGAGATGGACACCCGGAGCGGCAACGTAGCCTGCCGGGAGCAGGTCGAAGAGCTGGCGGACGATCATCGCCGGCCACATGGCGTGAAACTCGTCCCAGGTGTGACGGTCGTTCACCGGCGAGCGGAAGTGATCGCGTAGCGGCATTCCACGTCCTCCAGGCAGTATTGTACCGCATCTCGCCGCGTGTTCCTCACGGCTTCTCGCGCTCGCGGATCTTTCGGCCGATCCAGTTGATGCCCGCCTCGCCGCCGAACAGGCCGAGCAGAAAGCCACCGAGAGCGCCCCCCGCGACGAACAGAAGCCGCAGCCAGCCGCGCGTGCCGAAGGGAGCGACCACCAGGAATTGCGACGCGAGCATTGCCGTGAGTACGAAGCCGAAGGCCGCCCCGGCTCCGCCGTAGACGATCGCCTCGACCAGGCGATCGGTGAGCGTCTTGACCCGGCAACTCCCGCCGTTGCGGCGTGGCACTCGCAGCGCGTGAGCGCACGAGCAGTTGAACGTGCTGCCGACCTGGGTCTCGGGCTTGCGGTACGCCTTGTTGCAGTACCAGCAGCGGAACGAGATCATCGCCGCGAGCCTCCGGGAGCGCGGGAGACGGACGGTTCACCAGCCCGTCTGGACCAGTTCGCGGATCGGGGCCGGGCAGGCGGCCCACGTCGCCGCATACGTCGCCTCCAGCGGCACCAGGACATGTTCGTCGCGAGTCAGGAACAGCGGCATGTCCGGCAGCGGATCGCCGACGCCGACAAACTCCAGGTACGCCGTGTAGTCGTTACCCGACTGGTACGCGACCAGGGTGAGCGGCCGGTCGGCCGGCAGCTCGAACGGCTCGTCGGCGAACTCATCCCAGATGGCCTTGTGGATCCCCTGCGGATCGCGTGACGGTGCCGGCGGGAACAGATCGACGATCAGCAGGTGGACGCCGTTGCGCACGAAGGCGACAGCCTTATTGACGAACGCACGCAGGGCGTTGCGGCTGTCCTTGTTCCCCGGCGAGGCGATCTCGATGACGGCGACGACCTGGCCGAGCGGATGGCGGACGCTGATGCGGTTGGCCCGGCGTGCGTAGCGGGCCGCGTCCGACGGCGTGCTTCCTGGCTCGGGCTCGTCGTCGCGCCGTTCGACAAGGGCGTAATAGCTCGCAGGGAGGGCACCCCCGTTGAGGGCGTCCATCATGCGGATGCTCCAACTTTGACGGAAATCGTGGAACAACCCGGCCGGGACGCGAGTCCAGTCGTGAATCGGCATGACGCTACCTCCGTGGGTCCGTGATCATTCTATCCCGTCCCGGTCACGGCTCGATCCGCAGGATGCGGTGATTGTAGCTGTCCACGATGTACAGCCGGCCATCGCGGTCCTGGAAGACGCCATGCGGCTGGCTCAGGTGCACGTCCTTCGCCGGGCCGCCGACGCCGGCCGAGCCGACCTTGCCCGCGCCGGCGACGTGAATCAGCGTCCCGTCGGCCACGACGTACTTGACGATCCGGTGGTTGTCCGTGTCGGCGACGATGACATTGCCATCGCGATCGACGATCAGGTGCTTCGGCCCCTTGAGCTGGGCCATTCGGCCGGGACCGCCCAGGCCGGCAGCGCCGCCCTTGCCGGTGCCGGCGACCGTGCGGATCTTGCCCGCCGCATCGACGACGCGAAGAGCGTGACCGCCCCGCTCCAGGATCCAGACGTTCCCTTTGGAGTCGGCCGCAACGGCGCGTGGATCGATCAGCGGTGACGATGTCGCGTCAGCACCGTCCTTCGGCACGCCGCGTTCGCCGTTGCCGGCCACGGTTCGGACCACACGGGTCGTCAGGTCGATGGCCCGGACGCGACGATTCTTCAGATCCGCGACGTAGAGGTGCTTACCGGCCGGGTCGAGGGCGATGCAGAACGTCTCGTTGAAGACGGCTCTGTCGGCTGGCCCGCCGTCGCCGGCGAAGCCCTTCGCCCCGGTGCCGGCGAAGGTCGTCACCACGCCACGGGTGTCGATCTTGCGCACCCGGCTGTTCCAGGTGTCGGCGAGGTAGATGCTGCCGTCGGGGCCGACAGCGAGGTTGTGCATGCCGTCGAACTTCGCCTTCAGGGCCGGGCCGCCATCGCCGGCATAGCCCTTCTCCCCGGTGCCAGCGATCGTGGTCAGGACGCCCTTGCCATCGATCTTGCGAACGCGATGGCCGGTGAACTCGACGAGGTAGAGGTTACCGGCCTGATCGCGATCGAGGCCGAAGGGCGTCTTGAGCTGTGCCTCGGTTGCCGGCACGGCGTCGGCGGAGTTCTTGCCGCCGGCCACGAGAACGACCTTGTCCGCGTGAACCAGGCTGGCCAGTAAGAGAAGAAACGGGAGCGTGCGAAGCATGGCGGTTGCGAGTCCGATGAGGATTGGGATTTCCAGGTCAGGGTCAGTTTCGCACGCCGCCGGCTTCCCGTCCACGGGTTGCCGCCGGGGCATCTCGGGCGTGCGAGGCCGTTGGCGTCTTTCAGAGCCGCGCACGCAGCGAGCCTTTGGCGAGCGGAGTAAGCGGTCGGGGTTCTGTTCTCACAGGGGTGGACCGCTTACTCCGCTGCGCTGCGTGCGCGGCTCTGACGATCCGTCGCCGCTGTGGCGGGAATCTCCTGGAGCCAGGTCAAGCGGTACTCGTCGGACAGCTTCAGTTCCCGTCGCGCCGCCGCGAACTCGGCCTCGCAGGCCGCGCGGGCTTGCTCCGGAGTTACTCCCGAGACCAGATTGGCCGACACCTCGACCGCCGGCTTCATGTCCAGACGAACGATCACTCGCGGAGCGGTGATCGTCCGCACCTTGGCCAAAGATCCCAGCGCGATCATCCTGCCCTGGTTGTTGCGCACCTTGAGACGCTGGAGATCCTCGGCCTTCGCACGAAACCGGTCATTCGGTCGGATGCCTACCTGCCACGTCCGCCCGAAGCGGTTGATGTCGGTGAGGTTTCCCGCTCCGACCGCGACCTGCACGGTGGAGATCACGTCACTGAGGGGGACTTCCAGAGTCGCGCACTGGGCACGATCGATGTCGAGCAAGAGTTGCTCGCGCGGCGTGGAATCGTGATTGACACCGACATCGGTGAGTTGCTTGCCCTGGCGGAGACGGTCGCTGAACTTCTCCACGAGTATCCGTACCCTGTCCGCTTCGGGGCCGCTCACGGCCAGTTCGACCGGGTAGCCGCAACGGAGCGAACCGGGCTGGCACGGCAGCGGGCGAAGCCGGATCGCCACCTCCGGGATGGCCGCCAACTTCGTCCGGATCGCTCCCATGACCTCCTCTCGACTCACGTTTCGCTTCCCGGCTGGCGACAGGCGCACCAGGATGCACGGCTGATCGACGGTATCGGCCGAAGCTCGGAAGAGATCGAACGGATCCTCGCCCAGGGCGAGTAGATCCTGCACGCCTGGCACGCCATGCAGCAGGTCCGCGCACTTCGCCAGGATCTCGCCGGCTCGTTCCGCGGAGACGGTGGAGGGCAGCCGGAAATCGAGCATCACGAACTCGGCCTCTCGCATCGCCGTCAGGTCGAGGAGAACCTCGCCCTTCACGCCCTCCGGCAGGGCCTCGCGGAGCTTCGCCAGTTCCGCTCCCGGCTGGGGGTGGACCGCGACGACGACACAGGGTTTGCCGTTGAAGCGAACCTCGGCCCCCGCTTCGGCCCACAGTTCGACCCGGGCCACGTCCTTCAATCGGACGACACGGCCCTCGCTCGTCGCCTTCACTATCATCTGCTCGATCACCTTCACGTCGGCGGGTCGCTTCAGCGCGTCCAGGGTGAGGCGGATCGGCTGTCCGGGCTGCACCGGCTTCTGGCCGACGCGAACCTGGACGTTCAGCGCCTGAAGCGCCTGGATCACGTCGTTGACCGTCATACCCTGCGCCGCCAGACGATCCGGGTCGAGCCAGACGCGCACGTCCTGGTCGGTCTGCCCGAAAATGACGACATCGCCAACGCCAGGCAGACGGAGCAGGGCGTCTCGGACTTGGGCGGCGGCCTCGGCTCGCGTCTTCTTCTGCTCGGGGTCGGCGAACAGGCGAAGGAGCATCACCGGACCGGGGTTCGGCCGTTTGATCGAGATGCCGTGACGCCGGACCAGATCGGGCAGCCCCGGCTCGGCCAGGGCGACTCGTTTTTGCACCTGGCCGATTGCCGCGTTGAGGTCGGTCCCTGGCCGGAATGTGAGAGTGAGGACGCATCGGCCGTCGTCGGTGCAGCGCGATCTCAGGTGAAGGAGCCCCTCGACGCCGTTGACCTGCTGCTCGATCGGTGCCGCGACCGTCTCGGCGACGACGCCGGCGTTTGCGCCGGGATAGACCACCTCGACGGCGATCCGGGTCGCCGGAGGAGCCGTCTTCGGCTCGGGAGCGGGTTTCTTGCCGTCGGCCGACAGGACCAGGGCGGTCGCCACGAGGAGCGTCACGAGGCATTTCCGCAGGAAGGAGAGGTTCATCGGCGTCATCCCGAAGGTGTGCATTTCCGCCACGACGGTGATTACACCCGGGTCCCTCTCCGCTGTCAATCGCGTCGAGTTGCCTCAGAACCCCGTCGTCAGGTCATACTTGCCGCGTCGGCGGGCGTGAATGTCGCTGACACGAAACAGCCACCCGCCGAGGGCGAGGAGCGTTCCGCTCGACACGATCAGGGCCAGCCAGAGGGTGCCGGCCGACCACGTCTCCAGCGGGCCAGGACCGGCCTGGTGCAGGATCGCCCGACGCAGCGCCTCCAGCCAGAGCGTCGGCGGCAGGAACATCGCCACGCCTTGCAGCACGCCCGGCAGGACCGCCAGGGGAAAGATCGCCCCGGAGAGCAGGTACAGGGCGCTGCCGACGCCCTCGCCCAGAAAGGAGCCGTGACGGGCCATGTTAACCACGGCGGCGGCCAGGACCAGACCCAGACCGACGAGCATCGCCAGGCCGATGAGCATCGCCAGGACCACGGCCAGCCAGTCGATCCGGGCCGGATCGAGCAGATCGCGCAGACCCAGCGGCAGGAGCAGACCCAGCGCAATCGTCCAGACGGCACCGATCAACGCCCGCAAACCGCCGGCCAGGCCACGACCGATCAGCCAGCCCTCGAACACGGCCGGGCTCACGCGAACATAACGCAGCATGCCGTAGCTCTCGCGGTCGTGAATGATCGCCACCGTCATGCCCTGGCCGACCGCGCCGACGAGCAGATACAGCGCGTTGCCGACGAAAGCGAAGGCGAGCAGATCCGTGTTCTCGGTGCCGGTGGCCAGGGCGGCGGCACGAAACATGAACACGAGAAGCAGCGTGGCGGCCAGCGGCTTGACGAGCGTGTACAGAGCGAAGAGCCAGGGCCGAGCCCAGTTGCTCTCGATCTGCCAGCCGAGCCAGAAGCCCTGGGCGACGCTGCGGAAGAAGGCGGCGAGTGTCGCGTGCATGTCACTGATTCCGCGTCGAGAGCCGGCCCTCGGCCCGCGCCCGGCGTTCGAGCGTCGCCAGGGACCACGAGGCCAGGAACAGAAACAGCACGGCCGCCAGGGCCAGGAGCAGCACCTCCAGGCCGAGCGGCATCAGGCCCACGGCCGCCTCGCCGAACAGGAGCTGCCGCAGAGCGTCCACGCCGAGTGTCAACGGCAACGCGGCAGCGATCGCGGCCATCACGCTCCCCAGCGTCCGTACCGGATAGTTGAGACCGGAAAGCAGGTAGACCGGCTCCTGAAGCAGGTTGACCAGGTGCCAGGCTTCCCGGCCCCACATCAGAAAGGCCGACGAGAAGACCATGCCCAGGCCGTACAGCGCGAACAGTGTCAGCAGGAAGACACCGAGCAGGCCGGGCCAGCTGGTCGGCTCCAGGCGGATGTCGAAGACGAGCAGACCGACGCCGAGAATGGCCCCGGCGCGCACGAGTGTCATGATGATGCCACCCAGGGCCATGCCGGCCAGGATGGCCATGAGCGGAGCCGGAGCCAGGACGTAGATTTCCAGCAGGCCACTATCCCGTTCCCAGAAGAACTGCGCTCCCATCGCCCAGAGGACGTTGAGCCAGAAGGCCGTCATCGCGCCGCCGAGGATGACGAAGGCGACGTACTCCGGTGCGTTCAGCGTGCGGTAGACCAGGGCGAAGGCCGCCACGGACAGGATCGGCAGGATCGTTTCCTGGATCATCCAGGTCGGCTCGCGAACCAGGCCGACGATGCGCGGATAGGCCCGGGCCAGCATCGCGCGGAGGAACAGGCCGACACGGCTCACGTTCCGCCCTCCTCGTCCGCTTCCAGGTTTCGGCCGACGAGCTGGACGAAGACATCCTCCAGCGTCGGAGCCTCGTTTCGCAGGTTCAGGATGTGGCCGCCCCGTTCGACGATGGCCTGCACGACCCGTCCGATGACCGGCTCCTCGTCCAGGCCCAGACGCAGGATGGAGCGGTTGACGCCCGCAGTGATGGTGCAGCGAACGACGCCGGGCAGGCTGGCCAGGTCCTGCCAGGTCTGCGGGCCGGGGGCGAGGTCGATCTCGAAGAGGGCCTCGCGCTGGACCTGACGCTTCAGGGCCGCCGGCGTGTCGCAGGCGAGCAGACAGCCCTGATCGATGATGGCCAGCCGATCGCACAGTTCGTCGGCCTCCTGCATGTAGTGCGTCGTCAGCAGCAGGGTCCGGCCCGGCTTCTCGGCCAGCCATTCGCGGACGAAGACGCGAATGGCCCGGGCGGCCTGCACGTCCAGACCGAGCGTCGGCTCGTCGAGAAAGAGAATCTGCGGGTCGGTGATGAAGCCGCGACAGAAGTTCATCTTCTGCCGCAGCCCGGTCGAGAGGCGGCTGATCTTCGTCTCGGCCCGGTCGCTCAGGGAGACGACCTCGAGCAGGCGATCGATGCGCTGGCGAGCCAGGGCGGTCGGCACGCCGTAGAGCTGGCTGAACAGCCAGAGATTCTCGCGGACGGTGAGCAGGCCGTAGCCGGAACTTTCGCCGCCGGAGACCATGTTGATGCGCGTCCGGATCGTCTCGGCCTGATCGACGACGTCCAGGCCATCGACCCAGGCCCGACCGCTGGTCGGCAGCAGCAGGGTGGTCAGGATCTTGATGAGCGTCGTCTTGCCGGCACCGTTGGGGCCGAGCAGCCCGAAGAGTTCGCCGGGCTGGACGCTGAGACTGACGCTGTCGAGGGCCACCCGGTCGGCCGTCTCGCGCGCGGAACGTCGAAACGTCCGCCGCAGTTCCCGCGTGACGATGGCCTCGGCCATGACGGCTGGCTCTCCCTGCAACAGCAAACCGGGACAGACGATCGCGCTCCGATCCTGGATCGATATAGATTTTCTGGCCCGTTCGCCCATCTTCTTTCGGCACCCTTGCTTGCGCGGCGGGCTCGGACTCCCGGTGCATCCCGGCGTCGAATCGGCTACAATGACTGGAAGGCCGGACGCCGTCCGTGGCCGTTACTTTCTCAGGGGGTGCATCGTGACCGTTCCAGTCGTCGCCATCGTGGGCCGGCCCAACGTGGGCAAGTCCTCGCTGTTCAACTGGCTGGCCGGCCGGCGCATCGCCATTGTGGACCCGACGGCCGGCGTCACCCGTGATCGCGTCTCCAACCTCGTTCACGTCCGCGATCGCTACTTCGAGCTGATCGACACCGGTGGCATGGGCATCGAGGACATCGACAACCTCACCGTTCACGTCGAGCGTCAGATCGAGGCGGCCATCGATCAGGCCGACGTCGTCCTGTTCGTCGTCGATGGGCGATCGGGCCTCGTGCCACT
>CAYYJM010000048.1:10855-30186 GCA_964471755.1 uncultured Alcaligenaceae bacterium | reverse complement strand
GCGAAACGGCCACGTCATGATCGATGGAAGACGGAAGAATTCACACCACCTCAGGAACTCACGCTGGCACCCGACCGGATTCGTGGTCGGGGCCTTCCTCGTCGGGCGGGGGCAACTGCAACTCATCCCGCTGGCGAAGGGCCGCCAGCCGGTTCTTGATCGTCCGATCGGCTCGCCGGGTCCAGAGCAGCACCACGAAGCCGACGACGACGGTGACGATGATCCCGCCCACAAAGATCGGCAGCAGAGCCTTGGCCCAGTTCGTGTCCTCCTTGCCGGGAGCGACGATTTCTCCCGGGCCGAGCGGCGTGGGAGCGTGGCCGATCAGGAGCGGGGCCTCCCGCTTGTAGTCCGACCGACCGGCGGGCTGGTCGGCCGGGACGTAGCGGTATCTCTTGTAGAAGTAGCCGGCGAACTTGACCGGGATGTCCATCTCCTCGGCCACCTGTAGTCCTTTGGGCAGTTCGGTGAACAGGACGCAGAACGGGTTTCCGCCCAGGGTCTTGTAGAAGATCCACCCCTCGTACAGGTAGGGGATGCCCGCGATGCGCGCCGAGGCCGGAGCCTCGAACTTGCGGATGCGGCGAAGCTGGCCGCGCAACTCGACGACCTGACCGCGAAACTTGCCCGGTTCGGTAAACAGGTGGGCGTAGGTCACATCAGTACGAGCGGCCTTCTCCAGGACGCTCCGAGGCGTTCGGTGGGCCGCCGCCAGGAAGGCGAAATAGGCGCGCAGCTCCAGATCATCGCTCACTGCCGCCGGGATACCCCGGCTATCCTGGACAAGGTCGAGCAGCAGCGGCGGAATCGGCTCGACCCGGGTGGTATCGCGCAGGGTCCAGATGTCGGTGACATCACCCCAGCGGAACGTCGCCAGGAGGGTCAGCCCCGATGGCAACGGCCCGGTGCCGAGGGAACTGGCTCCGGCCAGGAACGCCGTTCCCGCTCCGGCGCTGACCTGGAACTGAGACGACAACGCCAGCGGCTGGATCTCCCACACCCGCACGTCCGGATGGGTGCCGGCGATCAGGTCCGAGCAGACGGCAAGGCTGCCCAGGCCCGGATCGGCCGCCGAGCCGAGGGCCAGGACGGCCAGGTGATCCGCATGGACGATGGGCAGGCCGAAGAGCGGCCGACCCGGCGGAACCTCTGTCTGAGCCGAGGCCAACGGCGCGCAGAGAAGCGATCCGCTCAGAGCGAGCAGCAGCATCCCATACGTTGTTCGCCTGCGGCTGGACATGAAAGATCCTCATACCTTCACTTCGACGCGATTCTTCGGGGCGGAGTTCCCGGAAATGGCTCTCCCCGCCCCTCGACTACAGATTA
This sequence comes from uncultured Alcaligenaceae bacterium, assembly GCA_964471755.1. Classification (GTDB taxonomy): domain Bacteria; phylum Planctomycetota; class Planctomycetia; order Gemmatales; family Gemmataceae; genus CAYYJM01. The sequence goes on along the minus strand of CAYYJM010000048.1, from coordinate 28,860 downwards.
TAGTCGGGCGGCCTGGCGAACGAGACACTGGTGAAACCCACGGCCCGGCACAGATCCATGATCTCGACGACCTGGCCCCACTTGACGGCACTGGTCGGCTGGACCTTGATGCCCAGCTTGGCGACCAGTTCCTTGCGGCGATCCTCTCGCTTGGCGGCCGGCACCGTCTTGAGTTCCGCCTCGATGCCGGCATTTTCGCGGTCGAAGATCTCCTTCAGATGCACCCGGAGCGCATCCTTGTCGGCAATCTGGGTCCGCACCGACTTCGCCTCGACAATGATCGGAGCCTCGCCGCCGAGTGCCTGCGGTTTGACCAGAATGACCAGCTCAATCGTCGGCTCGGGCAGTTCTTCCTTGTTCGGCTTGGCCGACGGGTCAATCGGCTGACTGTTGGCCGTGACCTGCTCCGTCGGCAGCGTCAGGGCCATCTGCCCCTCGACGGCCGACGGGTGAAAGGTGAAGATGAAGAACGTCAGTAACTGGAAGGCCATGTCGAGCATGGGCGTGATCGGCAGGTCCACGTCACCAACCGCTTCTACGTGACGACGTCGACTCACGGTTTGCCTCCAGTCTTGGGATTTTGCTTGATCTTGGCCCGCAGACGCAACTCCTTGACGCCGAGAACCTTGGCGATGTCCATCATCTGGTAGACCTGATCGCAGTTCAGTTCCTCGTCAGCCCGCAGGATGATGATCGTCTTGACGGGAGCGTTCGGGTTATTCTCCAATCGACGAACCTCGTTCTGGCGGTCCTTGTAGAACTGGCCCAGCCAGACCTTGGCATCAATGGGGCGCATCGGATCCTTGCCGACGACCATGACCATGGTGTCGCCCTGATTGCGGAACGTCCGCTGGACTCGTTCGATGAATTCCGGCGTCCGGTCGGCCCAGTCATCCAGCTTGAAGGGTTTCATGTTGACGTACAGAACGTCGTTTTCGCCCTGCTCGACCGGACGAGCAGCCTCGGCGGCGGGCAACTTGACGTCGGCCGTCGCCTGTTCCTGGGTGAAGTTGACGCACATCATGAAGAACATCACCAGCTGCAACACCACGTCCAGAAGCGGGGTGAGATTCGGGCCTGCTGCTGCGCCTTCCCCGGCGGGACCGTGACTCATGGCTCTTTCCCCTTCGGATTACCGTGGCCGGATCGATGGATTACGAGCGTCGGCCGTGGCGGCAGGCGTCTCGGCGGCGGCACCGCCCTTGCGCGAACTGTGGTACATCTGGGTCAGCAGGTCGTCGGCGATGTTCGACACGTCGTGCTTGATTCGGCTCAGGGCGTTGGAGAAGAACGCATGCGCGAAGATGGCCGGCACCGACAGGGCGATACCGAGCAGCGTCACCACGAGGGCGTGCGAGATGCCGTCGGCCAGTTTCTTCGGGTCGGGGGTGCCACCGGCCGACAGTTCCATGAACGCGAGAATCATACCGAACACCGTACCGACCAGACCGAGCAGCGGTCCCAGGGTGCCGATCGTGGCCAGGTAGGTGATCAACTGCTTCTTGCCCGCCTCGATGCTATCGACCATGTTGAAGGCCGCCTCGCGGGCGTCCTCGATGCCGTACTGCAAGCGTCCCATGCCGGTGGTGAGAACCCGACCCAGGTAGGATTCCTCCTCCTTGGCCATCTCAAAGGCTTCCTTGAAGCGTTTCTTGTTGACCGTGTCAGTGAACTCCTCGACGAAGCCAGGCGGAACGCAGGTGCCCAGGCGCAGATCCATCAGCAGCAAGACGATGAGGGTCACCAGCATGATCGAGATGACGAGCAGCAAGGGGCCGAACACCAGGCCGGCCGACTTGATGATGTGCCACAGGAGACTGTCATGTTTCTTCGCCTCGGCAGCCGGGGCGGCCCCGGCCGGCTGCTCTACGGCCCCCCCCTCTTCCTGAGCCTGCGCGACGTTTCCGCCGACCGGAGTGTACGCGAGAAGAACAAACCCCAGCAAACCGGCAAGAAGCAGGAGAGACCAGCGTGACGGAAGCAACGACGACATGGTGCATTATCCTTGGTTCGGATGACTCACACGGACAACCGCCTCTCCTGGCAATGGGTTGTCCGAATCCAGGTTTCGGTGGCACTCGGTCCGAACAGGATCAACTCTGAGACGTGAAGCGACCTGGAAGAGTTCCACGCGGGGTTGATTCGTACCGGACGTGAAACAATTCTAGCTCGTTTTCACCGGCGTGGCGAGTGCCTGGTCGATCGTTCTGTTGTAACCGCTACGGTAGTGTGAAGGATGCAGGGGGGGAGTGTCAAGGATGCATCCTGGAATTCCCTCGACTGGCAGGCTTGACGGAGCCCTCCGAGTCAACTCCGTTTCTGCACTCGGGCCTGAAAATAGGCCATCGTCCGGCGGAGGCCCTCGCTGCGATCGATCTTCGGTTCCCAGCCGAGCAACTGGCGAGCCCGCGTGATGTCCGGCTGCCGTACCTTGGGATCGTCCTCGGGCAGGGGCCGATATTCCAGCGTGCTACGGCTGTCGGCCAGGGCGAGGATCTCACGAGCGAATTCCAGGATCGTGATCTCGCTGGGATTGCCCAGATTGACCGGTTCGTGGAAGTCCGTGAACAGCAGCTTGACGATCCCATCGACGAGGTCATCGACGAAGCAGAAGGAGCGTGTCTGGGAGCCGTCGCCGTAGATCGTCAACGGCTCACCCCGGAGAGCCTGGCCCATGAAATTGGGCAGCACGCGACCATCGTCGAGGCGCATTTTTGGCCCAAAAGTATTGAAAATACGAACGATGTGCGTGTCCAGGCCGTGCGCTCGCCGGTACGCCATCGTGATCGCCTCGGCGAAGCGCTTGGCCTCGTCGTAGCAGCCGCGCGTCCCGATCATGTTCACGTTGCCGAAGTAATCCTCGCGCTGTGGATGAATGAGCGGATCGCCATAGACCTCGCTGGTACTGGCCAGGAGAAAGCGTGCGCCCTTGGCCCGGGCCAGACCGAGCGTGTTGTGCGTGCCCAGCGAACCGACCTTCAGCGTCTGGATCGGATAGAGAAGATAATCGACCGGACTCGCTGGCGAGGCGAAGTGCAGGACGTTGTCCACCGGGCCGTCGATCTCCAGCGGATGGGAGATGTTGTGGCCGATAAACTGAAAGTTCGGACTGGCCCGGAACGGGTCGATGTTCTCCAGACTGCCGGTGATCAGGTTATCGACACAGACGACCGCATGGCCCAGCGCCAGGAAGCGCTCGCAGAGATGAGAACCGATGAAACCGGCCCCGCCGGTGATAACCGTTCGCACGACTAATCCCTCCCGATCCGTCCCCGAGGTGTTGGGGGTGGTTGCATCCCGCCCCGCTGCGTACTATCCTAGCTCAGTAAAGGCGAGTGGGAATGGAAGCCCTCGCTGATCCATCGCACCCGTCGAGTACCCCAATGGCCGCGCGATCCTTCCGAACGTTCACCGTGTTACCCAGTCTGCCCGATCGATTGCACGCCCTTCATCGCCTGGCCTACAATCTCTGGTACAGCTGGAACCCCGAGGCGATCACGCTCTTTCGCCGCATCGATCCGGAGCTGTTCGAGGAAGCCGAACACAGCCCGGTCAAGCTGCTGGCCCGCGTCGATCAGAAACGCCTGGAGAGCCTCTGCCACGACGAGGGATACCTGGCCCAGATGGACCGCGTGGCCGGGCACTTCGACAGCTACCTGTCCTCGAAGGCGACCTGGTTTCACGAGACGTATCCAAACGCCCGGGAAGAAGCCTATCGAATCGCCTACTTCAGCATGGAGTTCGGCATCCACGAGAGCGTGCCGGTCTACTCCGGCGGTCTCGGCGTGCTGTCCGGCGACCATCTGAAGAGCGCCAGCGATCTGGGTCTGCCCCTGGCCGGCATCTGCCTGATGTACCGTGAGGGCTACTTCCGCCAGTACCTCACCGGCGACGGCTGGCAGCAGGAACGCTATCCCGAGAACGACTTCTTCTCGCTGCCGCTGATCGCCGAGACGACGACGAACGGCGAACCGCTGACCATCAGCGTGACCTTTCCCGATGCGACCGCGCGCGGCGGCCGAGAGGTGCATGCCCGCATCTGGCGGTTGCAGGTCGGTCGGGTGCCGCTGTATCTGCTCGACACGAACATTCCGCGCAACCACGCCGACGACCGAGCGATCACGGCCCGGCTCTACGGCGGCGACACGGACATGCGCATTCGCCAGGAGATGATCCTGGGCATCGGCGGCATCCGCGCGCTGCACGCACTGGGCAAGCCACCGGTGGTCTGCCACATGAACGAGGGACACAGCGCCTTCTGCGGCCTGGAGCGCATCCGTCAGCTGATGGAGCGGGAGAAGCTCGACTTCGCCACGGCCCGCGAGGTGGTCACGGCCGGGACGGTCTTCACCACGCACACGCCAGTGCCGGCCGGCAACGACGTCTTCGACCCGGCCCTGATGGACAAGTACTTCGCCAGCTACTACCCGGCTCTGAAGCTGGATCGCAATCAGTTCCTCGGCCTGGGTCGGCAGCACCCGAACAATCACAGCGAGCCGTTCGGCATGACGGTGCTGGCCCTGCGGCTGTCGAATTACGCCAATGGCGTGAGCAAGCTGCACGGAGTCGTCTCGCGGAAGATGTGGCAGAGCATCTGGCCGGAACTGCCCGAGGCCGAGGTGCCGATCCGGTCGATCACCAACGGCATCCACACGCAGAGCTGGGTGTCGGCCGACATGCAGGCGCTGTACGAGCGTTACCTCGGCCTGCACTGGGACGGCAAGCTCCAGACATCGGCCTGGGAGCGGATCGATCGCATCCCCGACGCGGAACTGTGGCGGACGCACGAACGACGGCGCGAACGGCTGGTCGCCTTCTCCCGGAGCCGGCTGCGCAAGCAGTTGCAGGCTCGTGGAGCCACGCCGGCCGAGTTCGCGCTCGCCGAGGAGGCCCTCGATCCGGAGGCGCTGACGATCGGCTTCGCCCGGCGTTTCGCGACCTACAAGCGCGGCACCCTGTTGTTCCGCGACCTCAACCGGCTTGAAGCGATCCTGAACGCGAAGGATCGGCCGGTGCAGATCATCTTCTCGGGCAAGGCCCATCCGCGCGACCACGGCGGCAAGGAGCTGATCGCCGAGATTCATCACCTGTCGCGTCGGCCGGACCTGCGCCGGCGGATCGTTTTCCTCGAAGACTACGACATGAACGTCGCGCGCTACCTCGTGCAGGGCGTGGACGTCTGGCTCAACAATCCGCGTCGGCCGCTGGAGGCGAGCGGCACGAGTGGCATGAAGGTCTGCGCCAACGGCGGTCTGAACCTGAGCATCCTCGACGGCTGGTGGGACGAGGCCTGCACCGGCGAGAACGGCTTCGCCATCGGCAAGGGCGAGGAATACTCCGACGGGGCCTATCAGGACGACGTCGAGAGTCGAAGCATGTACGACCTGATCGAACACGACCTGGTGCCGCGGTTCTACCAGCGTGGCACCGACGGCCTGCCGCGGGCGTGGCTGCGCATGATGAAGGCGAGCATCCGCACCCTGGCTCCGGTGTTCAACACCGGCCGGATGGTAGCCGAGTACGTGACCGAGGCGTACGCGCCGAGCGCCCTGCGCTACGGGGCCCTGATCGGCGACGGCATGCGGAATGCTCGCGTCCTGGCCGAGTGGCGACACAACGTGCAGCGGAGCTGGGGCCACATCCGCATCGAGGATGTGCAGCCGCGCGGCGCTCACGATCCGCTGGCCATCGGCGGCAAGTTCGAGGTCGTGGTCCGGGTCGCTCTGGGCGACCTGAACCCGAAGGACGTCGAGGTGCAGCTTTACCACGGTCTGCTGGACAACGCCGGCAACATCCCTCGGGCCGAGACGCTGCCGATGACGACGAATGGTCACCCCGATGGCAAGGTGTGGATCTACACCGGCCTGGTGCCGTGTCAGACGACGGGCCATCACGGCTTCGCGGTGCGTGTGCTGCCGGCACATCCGCACCTGCCGCACCCGTTCGAGCCGGGCCTGGTTCTCTGGGGATGATGCCGGGGGATGTGAGCGTCCCGGTCGCCGCCGATGGGTTCGATCTCGGTGGTCACGCGGTCGATGGATCGACCAGGTCGCGGAGGACCGCGGGCAGGGCGTCCCAGGACCGCTGGTAGGTCGCTTCCAGCGGCGTCGCCACCCAGAGGCCCGGTTCCAGAAAGAGCGGCGCGTCGGGCAGCGCGTCACCGACCGCCAGCGGTTCGAGGTAGGCTGTCAGCGGTTCGCTGGCGTCGTACGCGGCGACGGTCAACGGCTTGTCGGCCGGCCGGGCCTCGAAGGGAGCGTCGGTCAGTTCGCTCCAGATCGCCTGGTGAATGCCTTCCGGATCGCGTGGCGTCGGCGGGAACAGATCGATGAGCAGCAGGTGGATGCCGTTGCGCAGGAAGTCGATGGCCTTGCCGACGAAGGCCCGCACGGCGTTGCGGCTGTCCTTGTTACCTGGCGACAGCACCTCGATGACGGCGACAACACGGCCGAGTTGGTTCCGCACGACGATGCGGTTGGCCTTGCGGGCGTAGACCGAGGCGGCGACGCTGGCCGATTGACGAAGCGGCGGTAACGCCTCGACAACGGCCGTTCCGCCGACCTGGCGTGGAGGCTGGTTGGTCGGCGACCGCAGTTGCAGGGCGACGACGTCCGGCTCGGGGCCCTCGACGCGCTGGTCGGCCATCGCGAAGTATCCCGGTGGCAGCAGCCCCGCGTTGAGGGTTCGGCGAATCTCGATCGTCCAGTCCTGATGGAAGTCGTGAAACGTCCCGGATTGGACGTGGGTCCAGTCGTGAATCGGCATGATGGTTCCTCCACAGCTCCTGCGATTTTACCGCCCTCGACCTGTTCGGGATGGTATCACACCGCCGGGCCGCGACGCCAGGAACCAGGCTTTCCAACCGGACTCCGGTCGTCGAGGCGGACGGCGGTTTTCCCGGCGAAGCGGTTGCGAAGTCGCCGTTTGCCGTGTACCGTGAAGGAGGTTCCAACACGGTTGAGGGAGAAAACCGCTCATGTCGCTTCTTCCCGATCTCGTCTCGCTGGCCATGCGGCCGATTCTTGCCGGGATCAGCAACGTCGTCGATCCCGTCGATGCACTCGTCGTCGCCGCTCCAGCCCTGGCAAGCGGTAAACTCGTCGGCTATCTCGTCAACCGCTTTCGCGACCAGAGCAGCGATCTTCCCAACGCCTTGCAGCGTGCCAGCGATCGCGCCTGGCGATCCTTCGAGATCGCCCTGGCCGGCGAGTCGTGGTGGTCGCGCCTGCGCGATCGCGGCGACGAAAAAGCCTTTCGCGATCAGGTCCGCCAGTTCCTCGACAGCAGCCCGCTGCCCGGCGTCAACGACGACAACTTTCGCGGCCTCTGCCTGGAGGAACTCAAGCTCGCTCGCAAGCGCAGCCTGATCCCCGGCGACAACTTCGATCCGCAGAAAACGGCCGAATGCACCGCCGAGTTCGCCCGCTTCGCCGATCCGACCTCCCTCTGCCAGGCCGAGTGGCAGGCCATGAACCGCATGGCCGGCCGGCTGGAACAGGAAGGGCTCCACCGCCTGGCCGAACTGCTCCGTCTGCGGCCGAACGCCGACGCGACGCCGCTCCTGGCCCTGGCCGTGCGGTTCTTCTTCCGTCGTGAGATCGCCAGCAACGCCGAGCTGTTCCGCGGCATGATGTACGAGCAGGTCGATCAGCTTCAGGAAGGAATGACCCACGGCTTCAACTCCCTGGCCGACGGCCTGCGCACGATCGATCGTGGTCTGAGCCGCATGGAAGCCGACCTGACCGAGATCCTCTCCGGCCTGATCGCCGTCCGCGGCGACCTGCTCGATCTGCGCGAGGAGATGAAGAAACAGGGCACCGGCCAGGAATCGATCTACGGCGAGGTGCTGCGTCTGGGCCAGAAACTCGACAATCTGCACGAGCGGATGCTCCATCCGCGCGACAGCATGTCGCTGCGGAGCGAGCAGGAACGGGCCCTGGTCAAGGCTCTCGTCGCCCGCTATCGGGCGCTGCCCGAGGACCAGCGCGTGAAGCTGCCGGCTCTGCTCGACGCCATCGGCCGCCTCGAACTGGCTGCTGGCGACTACGCCGGAGCGTTGCAGGAGTTCCAGGCCCTGGCCAAGATGCCGGTCGAACTGGCCGCCCAGGCGACCGGCTTCTACCAGAGCTTCCTCGCCGCCATCGAGCAGCGCAACTGGACCCTGGCCCTGAACGCCTACCGCGAAGCAAACCGGATCGCCTCCGAGAAGTACGGCCTGTTCCCGCAGGAACGCTACGAGCCGGAAACCATCCTCGGCGCGGGCGGCTTCGGCATCGTCTTCCTCTGTCGCCATCGCTTCTCCAAGGCCCGCATCGTCATCAAGGCCCTGCGCATCGAGGAACTGGACCGCAACCTGGAGGACGTCTTCGCCGAGGCCAGCGCCCTGGAGGAACTCGATCATCCCTCCATCATCCGACTGCGTGACTGCGGCTTCGCCGATCCGAACCAGACCCGACCGTACCTGATGATGGACTTCTTCGACGGCACGCCGCTGGAGGATGTCGTTCGTCAGGACGGCCCGCTGTCGCCGGAGGAGGTCCGCCTGCTGGCCCGGCAGATCGCCGAGGGGATGCTCGCCGCTCACGAACGCAGCATCCTGCACCGCGACCTGAAGCCCGGCAACATCCTCCTTCGCAAGGTCACCAGCGGCTGGCAGGTCAAGGTCATCGACTTCGGCCTGGCCCTGCGTCGGCAGGTGGTTCACGCGACTCTGAGCAACGCCGACGCCCTGGCCCAGACGATGCTCGGCACCAGCATCGCCGGCACGCTCGACTACGCCGCCCCGGAGCAGATGGGCAAGCTGCCCGGTCAGAAGGTCGGAGCTGCCTCCGACATCTACGGCTTCGGCAAGACGCTCTGCTTCGCCCTGTTTCGCACGCCGCTGCCAACGCCGCGTCACTGGCGCGGCCTCAAGGACGACGCCCTGATCGAACTGATCGAGGGCTGCATCGAGGAAGACCCGTCTGGCCGGATCAAGAGCTTCAAGGTGATCCTCGAACGCCTCGCCGCCGTTCCCGTGGTCCCGACGACGGCTCCGACGCCGACTCCGACGCCGACCCAGACCCCCACACCGACGCCCACGCCAACTCAGACTGCAACGCCCACGCCGACTCCGGTACGCCGAACGACCCCGACGGCGACACCGCAGCGCGAGGAGAAGAAGCCGGTCATCCCCGTACTGTCGCTGGATGATCCCGTGTGGCGGCCTCAGGGCGAGACGGTCAGCGACGCGCTGCCGGTGCTGGAGCCGACGCCAACGCCGGCTCCGACGATGCCGACAACGGGCTCGCCGGTGCCCGATGCGGGCCTGGCCCAGGATCTGCGCGACTGCGAGACGGCCACCCTTCGCGATCGCGGCTGGGAGTACATCCGCGGCCGGGCGAGCGAATACTGGTTCATGTGGAAGGAGGCGGCCCAGCGCGGTTCCTTTGCCGGTCAATTCCTCTACGCCTGGTGCCTGCAGCTCGGAGCCGGCACCGATCGCGACATTCCCGAGGCGCTCCGTCTGTATCGCCTGGCGGCCGATCAGGGTTACGGCCCGGCGATGAATAACCTGGGCGATCTCTACTACCACGGCACGCACGTTCCGCGCGACGATGTCGAGGCCATCCGCTGGTATCGGATGGCCGTCCAGCGTGGCAACCCCGGTGCGGCGAACACGCTCGGCGTGATGTATCAGAACGGTCGCGGTCTGCCGCAGAATCACGCCGAGGCGGCGGCGCTCTATCGTCAGTCGGCCGAGAAGGGCCACATCCTGGGCCGTTACAATCTGGGCGTCATGTGCCGCGATGGTCTCGGCGTCGCCCAGAGTTACGCCGAGGCCCTGAAATGGTTCCGTCTCTCCGCCGAGCAGGGCGATCCGGACGCGCAGGCCAATCTCGGCTGGCAGTATCGTGAGGGACTCGGCGTCTCCAGGGACTACGCCGAGGCGCATCGCTGGTATCGGCTGGCCGCGGATCAGGGCCTGCCCTACGCGATGGATTCGCTCGGCTGGCTCCATCAGCAGGGCATGGGCGTCAAGCAGGACTACGCCGAAGCCGTGCGCTGGTTTCGACTGGCGGCCGAGAAGGACGACGCCAACGCGATGAACAATCTGGGCCGCTGCTACCAGAACGGCTGGGGCGTGGCTCGCGACTACTCCGAGGCCGCTCGCTGGTACAGCCGATCGGGCGAGAAGGGCAACGGCTTCGGGCTGAACAATCTCGGCACGCTCCACCGCAACGGCTGGGGCGTCAAGCAGGACTTCGCCGAGGCCATGCGTCTGTTCCAGAAGGCGGCCGAGAAGGGCAACCTGTCGGCGATGGACAACATCGGCACCCTCTACCAGAACGGCCAGGGCGTGCCGAAGAACGACGCCGAGGCGGCCAAGTGGTTCCGTCGGGCCGCCGAGAAGGGGCACTCCAACGGTCAGAACAACCTGGGCCGCTGCTATCAGTACGGCTGGGGCGTCGCCCAGGATCTGGCCGAGGCCGTGCGCTGGTACACGAAGGCGGCCGAGCAGGGCAACGTCTACGGTCAGTACAACCTGGCCCTGCTCTACCGCGACGGCCGGGGCGTCTCCCGCGACTACACTGAGGCCTTCAAGTGGTTCAAGCTCGCCGCCGAGCAGGGCGACGAGGACGCGATGGCCAACCTCGGCTGGTTCTATCGCGAGGGACACGCCACCAGCAAGGACCACAAGCAGGCCCTCTACTGGTATCACAAGGCGGCCGAGAAGGATTGTGCCTACGCCATGGACAGCCTCGGCTGGATGTATCAGGAGGGGCTCGGCGTCGAGAAGGATCCGGCTGAGGCGTTCCAGTGGTTCCGCAGGGCGGCCGAGAAGGGCAGCGCCAACGCTCAGAACAACGTCGGTCGGGCCTATCAGAACGGCTGGGGCGTCGCTGCGAACCTGGTCGAGGCCGCTCGCTGGTACACGAAGGCGGCCGAGCAGGGCAACGTGTCGGCCCAGTACAACCTCGGCATGCTCTACCGGGACGGCAAGGGCGTGGCCAAGGATCCGGCCGCGGCCGCGCGCTGGTTCCGCAAGGCCGCCGACCAGGGCGACGAGGACGCGATGGCCAACCTCGGCTGGCTCTACCGCGAGGGCCTCGGCGTGCCCAAGGATTACAACGAGGCGATCAAGTGGTATCGCAAGGCGGCCGAGAAGAACAGCGCCTACGCCATGGACAGTCTCGGCTGGATGTATCAGGAAGGGCTCGGCGTGACCAAGAGCTACCCGGAGGCGCTGCGCTGGTTCCGCCTGGCGGCCGAGCGCGGTCACGTCAACGCCATGAACAACCTCGGCCGAATGCTTGAGAACGGCTGGGGCACCGAGGTCGATCTGGTGCAGGCGGCCCGCTGGTATCGCGGCTCGGCCGAGAAGGGGAACGTCTACGCGCAGTTCAACCTGGCCCGCCTGTACGAGCGTGGCCAGGGAGTCGAGAAGGATCTCGAGCAGGCCCGGCACTGGTATCGGCTCGCCGCCGCGCAGGGCGATACCGACGCCCAGGCGGCCCTGAAGCGCCTGGAGACCGCCGGCGGTGGCGGCCTGTGGAATAAGTTCTTCGGCTGAGAGACGCTCGGGGCGGACTTCACCAGAGTTTGCCGAGGAGGTCGAGCGCCCTCTGCCGCAGGGCCTCGGCCTCCGATTCGTGTTCGAGGCGAAGCATCACTTCGCACAGGCGAGCCTGGGCCTGTGACATCTGACCGTCAGCGATCAGCAGTTCGGCATGGTCGATCCGCATCGCCGCCAGTTCAAGGACGAGATCGGGCGTCTCCCGCAGATTCGCCAGAGCCTCGCCACATCGGAGGGACTGATCCAGACGTTCCAGGGCGGCTCCGATTCGGCCGGTCTGAGCCAGGACGTGCGCCTCATTCCCCTGAGCGCGGAGCAGCGAGGGCAGCAAATCCCAGCGGCCACCGACCTGCACGAGCTGCTCGTAGAGAACCACTGCGATTCGCCAGGAGGCCAGGGCCGGTTCAGCCTGGCCAAGGGCGAGTTGACCGCGAGCATGGACGCCATGCGCCCAGGCCAGATCGCTGGCCAGGTCGGGCCGCTCGCCAGCGAGGGGCTCCAGGATGGCGAGAGCCCGCTCGCTTCGACTGAAGGCGGCGGCGTGATCGCCGATCACGCGCAGGGCGATGGCATGGTTCAGACAGACATGAGCAAGGCGCGGCAGATACTCCGTCCGGCCGAGAGGGCCGACGAATCGCTCCAGGATCGTCACGGCCTGCTCGTAGAGCGGCAGGGCGTCGGGCCCACGGTCCTGACGGGTCAGGACGTTCGCTTGCAGGAGCAGGGCCTCGGCCAGATCGCCGGCCAACTCGGGGCGATCCTCCCGCGCGGCCAGGTCGCGCCAGAGGGTCAGGGCGCGGTCGCCATCCCGAGCAGCGGCCGGAAGGTCATCGCGCAGCGACAGGAGGCGAGCGCGCGTCAGATACGCCGAGGCCAGTTGATCGAGCAGCGGCGCGTCGCCGGCCTCCAGGGCGAGACGCTCCAGACGCGGGAGCGCCCGGTCGAGCCAGGCGGTGGCGGCGACCGGTTCGCCGGAGTCCTTCAGAGCCCGGGCCGTCTGGAGGTCCAGTTCGACCAACTCCGGCTCCAGATCGGTTCGGCCCGCTTGCAGCAGGGCCTCGCCCATGATCCGGCCGCGTTCCAGGTCGGCCAGTGCGGCCGGATAATCCTCCCGGGCGAAGAAGGTCCGCGCCCGGCTGGCGCAGGCTCGCAGGTAGGACGTGCCGAGCCGCTGGGCCGGCGGCGTGCCCTGGCCTTCGCACACGGCGATGGCCCGGCCAGCGAGATCGAGCGCGTCGGCGAGTCGGCCCTGGAGACGAGCGCAGGCGGCACCGCGCAGATACGCCTCGATCAGCAGGGGAGCGAGGTCGGCCGCTCCGGAGGCAACGCGCGGAGCGAGCAGGCCGGCAGCCTGCTCGGCCAGGCCGGCGGTGCCGGGCACGTCCTCGGCCGCCCAGTGGACGACGGCCCGCGCGAGACACAACTCGGCAAGGAGTGGTTCAAGATCCGGACGATCGCGCTGGCACAGATGCGTCAGTCTCTGATGGGCCACCTCGAAGGGGACCAGGTCGGCGACGGCCCGCGCACGCCGTGAGCCGGTCGCTGGCGTGACGAAGGCGGCCGCACCGGAGGGGTCTTCGCCAGCGGCGACGAGAACACGTCGGAGCCAGTCGAGCGGGTCGTCCCAGGGGTCGCCGGCGAGGGTGCGGCGCGAGCGTTCGCCGCTGCCGGGCCGGGTCGGCCAGTCGGGTTTCGCTCGCGGATAGGGCGTTCCGGTGGCGAACTGGTAGGCGATGGCCAGGATGTCGGCGGCGGCATCGAGCGACGGCCAGCGGTCGTCCGGGCGGCGCTGGAAGCACTTTCGCAGAACCTCGGCGACCAGAGTCGGCATCGCCGGCTGCGGCGGTTCCTGTCCCCCCTGAGCGAGGAAGCTCTCCAGGACCGACGCGGCCAGTTGACCGCCGTAGCGGCAGGGCGGCGTGCCGGTGAACAGTTCCAGGACGGTGACACCCCAGGACCACTGATCCGAGGCAGGTGTCAGCCGGCCGTCACCGGGGTCGGTGCGGGCCGCCAGTTCGGCCTGTTCCGGAGAGCAGTAGCCGCGTGTCAGAGTGCCGCCGAAGCGAGCGCCGCTGCCGAGAGCGGCACGGGCGAGGCCGAAATCGCCGACCTTGACGATGCCGTCGAGCGTGAGCAGGACGTTGCCCGGCTTCACGTCCTGATGAACGACGCCGAGCCGATGGGCGGCGTGCAGACCCCGGGCCAGCTGGATGGCGATATCGAGGATGCGGGGCAGTTCGGTGAGACGACCGTCGGCCAGGGCGTCGGCGAGGGAGCCGCCAGCGACGTACTCGGCGAAGATGGCGATGGCGTCGCCGATGGTGCGGAAGAATCGACAGGCGACGAGGTGGGGAAACTCGGGCAGATCGATCCAGGTCTGGAGTTCCGTGAGCAGACGTGGCCGGGCGTCGGGACCGTGCGGATGAGCCCGCTTGACGGCGAAGCGCTGACCGGTCGAGCGACTGCGAACGAGGACGACGTGCCCCATGCCGCCAGCACCCAGGGGGCGTTCCACCTCGTATTCTCCCAGGAGGAGTTCGGACACCGTCGTCTCCGTGGACGGGGCGATGGCCGGCGTCATGCACCCGCCGGCGTGCCGCCGAGAGCCTTGTAGACAGCATCGACCAGCGACTGCCCCCGCGCGTTGAGCAGGACACCCTGGCCCTGCTTGTTCATCGTGTAACCGAACGCCAGCCGGGCTGCCGGATCGGCGAACCCGAGCGAGCCGCCCATGCCGGCATGACCGAAGGCCGTCGCCGGGAGCCGCAGACTGTCGCGCTCGCCCTCCGGCCGAGTACGGTTGTCGCAGCCCTTCATGAAGCCCAGGGCGAAGGCCATGCCCACGAGCAGAGTCGCGTCCACGTCGGCTCGCGTTGTCGGCGAGCCGAATCGCTCCAGCGAGCGGGCATCGAGGGCGAGCGGCGTGTACATCCCGGCCAGGCCGCGGGCGTTGGTGATGCCGCCGGAACTCGGCAGACACGCGGCATGGGCCTCGCGACTGTCGGCGTCGCCGACCTTCCGGCCCGTGTTGTGGATCATGGTGCCCTGGATGCTGCTCGCATCGGCCAGGCCGACGCTGAGGAACTTCCACGGCGTCGAACCACGCGGCACCGGGTCGGGCTTGATCGTCGGGGCGATGCGGGTCTCCTCGCGCTCGGGCAGGCCGCCGAGGTGGAAGTCGAGGCCGAGCGGCCCGGCGATCTCGTCGCGGAAGAAGGCATCGACGCGCTGGCCGGTGACCCGGCGGATGACCTCGCCGACGAGGTGGCCAAAGGTCGGGGCGTGGTAGCCCTGGCGCGTGCCCGGCTCCCACCACGGAGCCTCGGCCGCGAGCAGGCCGACATAATAGTCCCAGTCGTAGACGCCACCGATGCGGATCGGCGTCCGGAGGACCGGCAGACCGGCCTGGTGGTTGAGCAGATGACGCACCGTGGTCATCTCTTTGCCGGCCTGGCCATACTCGGGCCAGTAGCGCGTCACCGGGGCGTCGAGATCGAGCAGATCCCGCTCGACGAGCAGATGGGCACAGCGAGCGACGGCCCCCTTGGTGCAGGACCAGACGACGCCGATGGTGTCGCGCTGCCAGGGTGTATCAGGCCGGCGCGCTGCGAAGCCGCCCCAGAGATCGACGACGGTTCGGCCGTCGACGGTGACGCAGACCGATGCGCCGATCTCGCCGCGTTCGGTGAAATTCTGGGCGAATGCCTCGCGCACGCCGGCGAAGCGCTCGTCGCAGGTGCCGTGAATGTCGGTCATCGCGATCTCCGCAAACAACGAGGACGCAGTTGGATCCTGCCGAGATCATGCTACGGACCTCAGGATTTCACGTCCGCCGGTGGGGAGTCCGTCGGAGCTTGACAGACGGATAGAAACCGAGTGTAGTGCTGTGGAACAGATGGGGAGTGGAAAGACAGCGAAGGACGGACGGTCAAGAAACTGCAAGGCAAGACCGCCAATGAGCCGGTCGGCTAGCTCGACCACGACGGCATTATACCAACCCCCGGAGGCAAAAATGAACAACATCACGGCTACCATACCCTTGCCAACCGTCCCGCCCGAGGTTCGGGATTTTGCTGACGACATGGGACTCGGCGACCATCTAGGGGCAGTCATCGATGTGGCCCGTCGTGCCTTCCCCTCGTCCACGTTGTACGTGGCCCTTGCCCAGGACGGCGAGGACGAGACGCACCGCTACATCGCTCTCGACGTCGAGGCGGGCAGACTGACGACCGAGGCATTACTCGCCGGGCAACGGGCCTGGTCGGCGGGCGTTCCTCATGTTTGCCCGTCTCGCCTTGCCGTCTATTTCGTGCTGGGCTGGCGATGAACTGGCGCGACTTCCTGGGACTGGGCCTCCGTCTGGCCACAGGGGCGATCGAGGCCGAATGGCGTACCGCCGTCAGCCGGGCCTACTACGCAACCTTCCACGTTGCCCGGCACCTGTTCTCCCACCCGGGGTTTGTCGTGCCGCGGGCGGACCGGGCTCACCAGTACCTTGTGTTCCGCCTCAGCAACTGCGGCGAGCCGACAATAGAACAGACGGGCCGTGACCTGGAAACGCTGCGGCGGTTGCGGAACCGGGCGGACTACGACGAGGCCCCGCCGATGACGCAAGCCCAGGCGACCGCGGCCGTCAGGCTCGCCGAACGAATCCTCCATGCCCTTGACCTGGCGAGACAGGAGCCATCGCGTACCCGAATCATGACCGCCATGATCGACTACGATCGGGACGTACTCCACGACGTCACCTGGCAACCGTAACAGCGAGGGGGACGGCAACGACGGTCCGATCCCGTATCTTTTCGCCCCAACCGATTTCCGTACAAGAACAGGGGGAGAGGCTCCTTGAACAGCCGCTGTGAGCCGGGCCCCGCGAGACATTCTTCCGAGAGAGAATCATGGAACATAGCCTGAACATCCCGGCCCACGGGGCCCTCGACTTCGTATCTCTGGGTGCGCTGGTTCACCGCCTCGATCCGGGCAAGGTTCCATTTCGGAAGGCGAATCACTGTCAGATCCATGTCAGCGGTGGCGAATTCAACGTCGCCGCCAACCTGGCCGACTGCTTCCGACTGAAGACCGGCATCGCCACCGCGATGGTCGATTACCCACTCGGCGATCTGGTCGCCGAGCGCCTCCGGGCCATGGGCGTGCAGCCGTTCTACAAGCGCTTCGCCCACGACGGTGTGACCGGGCCGAACATCGCCGCGGTCTACAGCGATCGCGGCCTCGGCGTCCGCGCTCCGGTCGTCTTCTACAACCGCTCCAACGAGGCCGGGGCCCGACTCAAGCCGGGCGACTTCAACTGGAAGGAGATCTTCGCCGGCGGCATTCGCTGGTTCCACACCGGCGGCATCTTCGCTGCCCTGTCGCCGACCACGCCGGAGGTGATCCTCGAAGGGATGCAGGCGGCCAAGGCGGCCGGCGCGGTCGTGTCGTTCGACCTCAACTACCGGGCCAAGCTCTGGAAGGTGGCCGGCAGCGAGGGCCGTTCGCTCGAAGTTCTCCGCCGCATCGTCGATCATGTCGATGTCCTGGTCGGCAACGAGGAGGACCTTCAGAAGGGGCTCGGCATCCCCGGCCCGGAGGTTTCCCGCACGTCGAAGCTCGACCCGACGGCGTTCTTCGCCATGATGGACAAGGTCATCGAGCAGCACCCGAAGGTCAAGATCGTGGCGACGACGCTGCGTGAGGTCCACTCGACGAACCGGCACAGTTGGGGTGCGGTCGCCTGGGTCGAGGGGCATACGCGCGTGGCACCGACGTGCGAACTGGAGGTCTACGACCGGGTCGGCGGCGGCGACGGCTTCGCCTCGGGATTCTTCTACGGCCTGCTGAACGGCGAGACGATCGAGGAGGCGATCAAGCTCGGCTGGGCGCACGGGGCCTTGCTGACGACCTATCCGGGCGACACGACGATGGCGAGCCTGGAGGAGGTGCGAGCCTTCGCTGCGGGCGGTTCGGCTCGTATTCAGCGCTGAGCAACGGTGAGTCATTGAGTCTCCAGATGGACAAAGGAGAGAGCATCGGTAACCGCGGAGGACGGGAGCCATGAGCAAGGTCAAAAAGGCGCTGGAACGCATCCTCCGCGGCAACGCTGATGCGAACATTCGCTTCGATGACCTTCGTGCGGTGCTGCTCCATCTGGGCTTTGCTGAACGCATCCGTGGCGATCACCACATCTTTGCCCGGGATGCCGTCGTGGAGATTCTGAACCTCCAACCCCGCAACGGCATGGCGAAGGCGTATCAAGTCAGGCAGGTTCGTGGCATACTGACGACATACGGCCTGGCGGGAGAGCCGGAGGAGGATACTCCGGAAGCGAACGCGGACTCCGATACCCTGGAAGGAGGCGAGAATGGGTGACATCAAGTACGAGATCATCCTGTACTGGAGCCAGGTCGATCAGGCATTCATCGCCGAGGTGCCGGAACTGGCAGGCTGCGCC
>CAYYJM010000048.1:2243-10845 GCA_964471755.1 uncultured Alcaligenaceae bacterium | reverse complement strand
CCGGAGCGTTTACCTGCCAGACGGGCATCCGGTCGTGATCCTGGCATGCGCCGCCGACGGGGCGACTTACCAGGAAGCGCTCGCCAACGTCGAGGTGGTGATCCGGGAATGGATTGAGACGGCCCGGGAACTTGGCCGTACGATCCCGACACCGCGCGGACGGTTGCTGTTTGCGTGAAGGGAATGTCGATCGGCACTCGCCGTAGGACCAGCCGTGCAAATCGATCTCAACTGCGATCTGGGCGAGGGCGTCGGCGCGGACGCCGCTCTCATGGGCCTGATCACGTCGGCGAACGTCGCCTGCGGCTTCCACGCCGGCGACGCCCTGACCGCCGAACAGACCCTCACCCTGGCCGGTCAGCATGGCGTACGCATCGGCGCTCATCCAGGCTACGCCGATCGAGCGAACTTTGGCCGACGCGAGATGAACCTTCCGCCGGAGCAGGTCCGGGCTGAAATCATCTACCAGGTGAGCGCCCTGCGTGGTCTGGCTCGCGCGCACGGCCTGGAGGTCGCGTACCTGAAACTGCACGGGGCCCTGTATAACCAGGCGAACCGGGAGCCTGCCCTGGCTGCCGTGATCGCCGCGACGGCGGCCCTGCTCCAGCTCCCCGTCATGGGCCTGCCAGGCTCGACCCTGGAGGCCGCCTGTCAAGGCCAGGTGAACTACCTCCGTGAAGGCTTCGCCGATCGGCGTTATCGGCCCGACGGCACGCTCGTCCCCCGGACGGAGCCGGACGCCCACGTCAGGACGCCGGAAGAGGCGACGACCCAGGCTCTCTGGCTGCTGCGTGAGCGGTGCGTGCAGAGCCTCTGTGTCCACGGTGACAACCCCGAAGCACTCGCGTTCCTTCGGGCCCTCCGCGACGCGCTTGCCGCCGCAGGGGTGGACATTCGCCCACGGTGAGAAACGGTTCTCCTCACGGCCCATCGCCCCGTGAGAAAGACACCAGCGACCAGGTCATGGCCGCAACCCCATCCACCCGCTGGACCAGGCGAACCAGCCCCTTGCCCCGAGCGAACCACAGATCCTCGGTGAAGCCTCGATTGAGCCGACTATCCGACCGCTCGCCGGGTTGCACGGTTCGGACGAAATGACAGCACTCGATCCCTTCGTGCCCGGAGAGATTCTTCTGCACCCCGATGAACCGAAGCGACTCGCCGGAGCCACGCAGATTGATCCGCGTTTCGGGCGTGCCGTCGAAGAAGTGCAGACGCATCGCGCTGCCATCGTCTCCAGACAGTCCACGGTGCGGTGCCCCCGGCGTCTCGGGTGGATAGGTGACGACCTGATTGACCTGGAAGCGGTCGGTATCGCTGATCGCCCAGAAGACCTGCTTGTGATGACGGAAGACGCCGAGGTCATCGCGAACGACCTCGATTTCGACGCCGTGGGGATACCGCAAGGGGCCTTGCTTCGGAGCGTGGCCCTTGACGCGGAGTTCGAGGCGATAGTTCCCCGCTCCACCGCCCGCTTCGAGGTGTCCAGGGAGGAGGCCGCGCGTGACGTAAGTCCGCCCCCCACCGGCCAGCGGCCAGGTAACCTCCTCGTACATCAGGGGAGCGTCCGCACCCGGAACGGCGATCTCGTAGGACCAGTGCGTTCCCCGTACGTTGGGGAAGAAGTCGCTCGATGGCCTTGCCGGTGGACTCCCTGGCCGGGTCGCCAGCCAGTAACCAGCCCCGCCCAGAGCGACGGCGACGACCAGGGCCACGACCCAGAACCAACTCCGGGGCTGGTACGGCACCAGCTTGTCCGAGCAGTGCGGACACAACTCGCCGGGCCGACGGTCAGCGAATGTCCGCCCGCAGCCGGAACACTGCACGTTGTCGGGCCGTCTCGACCGGACCGGCTCCGGAGACGGCAACGGTTCGACACGTCGGGGAGCCGGTTTCGGCTCCGGTCGGGGGCTGGCCGGCTGAATCAGGGCGGCCAGGCGATGCTGGGTCGCCGTCCACGCCCGCTGCCAGTCCGGGCTGTCGGGATGAACATCGAGGAGCTGACGCCGAATTGCCAGCGAACGCTGATAGGCGGAGACGGCCTCGACGAGATCCCCCTGAGCGGCCAGCACGTCGCCGACCAGTTCGTGGGCCCGCGATAGCTCGAAGCGCCAGAGAGCGTGATCCGGTTGGCGGTCGGCCAGGCCCTGCCACAGGTGCGTCACCGTCCGGGCCGCGGCGAGGGCGTCGGGCCAGTCTCCGCGACGGAGTAGCGCCCGGGCCAGTGCCGCCGTCACTGCCGCCAGGTCGGACTCCAGCTCGACGTTGGCCGGGTCCTCGACGAGCAGGCGACGCAGCGTATCGCGTGCCGCCTGATGCGCGACGATCGCCCGGGCCAGAGAGCCACGCTCGGCCAGGATCTCGGCCAGCCGACTGCTATCCCGAGCCAGGCCCTGTTCCTTCTCGCCGCGCGTTGGCGGACGATCGAACAGACCCTCGCTCTCGCCGGTCGGCACGGGACAGAAGCCACTACGAACCGCCTCGACCTTGAGATGGATCTCACGGCCGGTTCGCGGAATGTGGTCCAGGTATTGCCGGCGCACCTGAAGCGCGGCCTCGCAGGCGAAGCGGGCGGAGGTCCAGTCCCCGGCGGAGACGTGTACTTCACTGACGAGGCCATGACAGCGGGCCACGTCGTGAGCCCAGATCGGATCCTCCGGCTGTCGGGTGGATAGCTCCCGGAACATGTTCAGGGCCACGCTGGCGGAGCGAGCCGCGCTGGCTCCGTCGCCGCTGCGCAGGAACACGCGGGCGGCCCGCTCCTGGCATCCAGCGATCGCCGCGAAGTCGGTCTCCTTGCCGGAAAACTCGTAGAGACGAGTGAAGACGCGGATGGCATCGGCGTAAGCCGACAGGGCCGCCGGGAAGTCGCCGAGGGTGACGAGCAGATCGCCGCGCGTCTGATGGCTCGCGGCCAGGTGACCGTCGAAATGACGCGAAACGCCCTTGCTCAGCGCCCACGTCATGCCGAGTTCCGTCGCCTCACAGAGTCGAACCAGGTGCCAGAGGCTGACCCGCGTCTTCAGGGCCGGCAGGACGTTCTGGTGCAGGACCTTGCACAGGTGGACGACCAGAAAGTAATCGTCGTCGTTCGGTTGCTCGACCGGTTGAACGATCGCACGCACGCCGGCCAGGTCGTCGTCCGGGTCGCTGGCCTCCACAACTCGGCCGGCGAAAGCCTGCGTGCCCGCGTCGAAGTTCAGGCCGATGACGGACGAGTCGAGGTAGCACACGCCCGCCCGGCGCGTCTGGCCGCTTTCCAGAAGGTGGTAGACCAACTCCGTCGCACGAACCGGGTCGCCGGAGGGCAGGGCGGCGAGGTGAGCGGCGATGCGCTCGTGCAACTCGATCCGTTTGCTGACATCCGGCAGACAGCGAGCCAGGATCGCGTCGCGCAGCTGGGCGTGGAACACGGACCAGCGGGCGGCTCCGCCGCGCTGCACCAGGTGCGCTCGCAATGACCGGCGGACGGCGGCGAAGTGCAGATCGGTCCACGTCACCGGCGACGCCTCCGGGGCGACGACCGCGGCCGCCTGGGGAAGCAGGTCACGCAGATCCGAGTCGCGCCAGCCCTCCCGACCAAGGGCGATCAGGCTGACCATCGAGCGGACCCAGGCCACGCCGTAGAGGCGCTCGGCCCGGGCGAGCAGGCCATCGTACAGAGCCCGGATGTCCAGCGGCAGCATCTCGGCGGCATCGCGCAGCAGGGCGAACAGACGCTGGCCCGGATCGGGCAGATTGGCGTAGCGCGGATCGGACTCGGCCCGCTCGAAGTCGTCGGCCCCGAGCCGGTTCAGTTCCTCGACAGCCAGTTCGAGCCAGAGTGGAACCGTCGCCGCCGGCGTGCCGTCCGGGTCCGTCTTGGCAAGCAGAATCTCGACCAGAGCCGGGTTCAGCTCGCGATGATGACGCCGGCAGACCGCCGCGGCCAGAGAGCGAGCCTCGTCAGGACGCAAACCGGGCAGTTCACGGACCCGGATGCCCTCGCGTTTCTTCAGATCCTCCGACTCCGATCCGCCAAGAGTGGTTGCCAGGAACCGAACGTTCGCCGGCAGGATCGTGGGCAGCCACGACAGGCCGCGCATTCCGGGAGCCCGCTCGAAACGGTCGAGGGCATCGACCAGGAGGACGACGCGCCGCTGTCGGGCGCAGCGGGCCAGCAACTCGGCGAAGGTTCGTTCCGGAGCCGGGTCCATCGTCGCGTCGGGCGCAGCTTCTCCCAGAGCGGCACGGAGGGCGTCGATCCAGAGACGAAGCATCGCCTCGACTCCGGTTGAGCGAGCGCTGATCCCGGCGGCGTGGGCGAGCAGGACCAGATCGTCGCGGCCGGTCAGTTCGCGGTGCAGGCGAGCGAACAGGGCGCTCTTGCCTGCCCCGGAGACACCGGTGACGCACACGCCCCACGGCCCCGTCTCGTCCGGGCCGGTGGCGGTGGCGAGCAGTTCGCGGATGATGGCCTGCCGGCCGACGAAGTCCCGCAGTCGGTCGGCGACGAACCCATCCAGGGTCGCCCGTTCCTCCGCCTGCCAGGTCGGCGGGCTGGCCGGCTCAGTCGCGGTGCCGATGGATCGAGTCGCCTCGTCCAGATCCTGCCAGAGCAGTTCAAGGACCTGCTCGCCCCAGGTCTCCAGGCCGGCGACTCGCTCGCGCCCGGCGTCCCAGGTGGCCGCGTATCGATGGACACGGCCCCACAAGGTCGGATCGGCCAGGAGACGGCACTTCAACTCGCGGAGTCGCTCCGACGCCCCGGCCTGATGCCGATGGTCCTCGCTGTACCGGGCGGCGACCTCCGGCCGCATCGCGTCGTAGGGAAGCGGTTCGCGCAGGAAGACGCGGCAGCGTCGCTCTGGATCGTCGGCTTGCAGGACGCCGACCTCGACTTCCAGGGCGGTGACGCTCAGGTCGGCGTCAGCGCGGACGGCAGAATCCGGGCCGAGAGCAGCCCGGACACTCCCCTCCGGCGGAGCCCAGCCGTAGCGATCGCCGAGCAGCACGAGCAGGAACGGTCGGCTCCGCTCGACCTCGCCCAGGCAGACGCGCAGCACCAGCAGATCCCTCTCCGGCGTATCCTCCACGGAGAAGGTATCGACGCCACAGCGCAGGTCGATCGGCTCCAGGTGGAGCCGACGTTGCCGGAGCCGCTCCTCCAGGACGGGAAAGACATGATCGCGGAGATGGTCCCGCTCCGCCTGCATGTCGGCGAACGTGCTGGTGACGAACAGTGGCCGTGCCTGCCAGGTGGCGCCGTGGGATTGCATCGCTCCCTCCCTCGATCACTCGCGAGGTTCGCTGGCCGGTTCCTCATTCTTCTGCGCGACGAGGCAACTCCGGCGGGGGGTGTCTCGTCCTATAGGATAACCGTCGCCGCGAAAGCGGTCGCTACTCGTATTCACAAGCCTGGAGGTGTTCATGGCAGCCAATCCGCTGCGTGGGGCTTTCCCCTGGGTGCCGGTCGGCGTCGCCACCGGCCTGGGAGCCTTCATCGTCGGCCTCGTCGCCCTCATGGGGCCCGGCTCGCAGCCGGTTCAGGGCGCTCCCACAGAGCCCCAGAACCTGGCCGCATTCAAGGACAAGCAGAACAAGGACAGCATCCTGTTCTTCGTTCACCTGCCGCCCGCCAGCGGCGAACCCGTCAAGGGCACACTCAAGGTCGAGTTCGTCGGCCCTGGCGACAAACTCCTCGACAGCGCCAGCCGGGAGGTGACCCAGACCGGCGTCGCCACTGGCCACACGTTCACACTGGCCCTGCCGAAGGAGAAGCCGGAGCAGGTCGAGGTTCGCGCGACCTTCGCCGGAAAGACGACGAAGGGCACCCTCGCCGGCGTCATGCTCGTCAAGCCGCACGAGACGAGCTTCTCGGCCAGCAGTGAACTGCACGCCGGGACGAAGACCAGCCTGCGCTGTGCCGTCTCCGGCGCGCGGTCGATCACTGACACCGTGCCGCTGCCCGGCTCGGAAGTCGAGGTCACCCTCATCGGCAAGGACCAGAAACAGATCCTCCAGAAGGGCGTCACGGCCAACGATGGCGTCGCCGTCCTGGAACTGCCGGTGCCGCAGTGGACGACCGGCCAGTATCAGCTCGAAATCGTCACCCGCTCGGCCTTCGGCGAGGAGAAGATCACCAAACCGGTGACGCTCAAGAACGCCTCGCGCGTCCTGCTCGTCTCGGACAAGCCGATGTATCAGCCGGGCCAGACGATCCATCTGCGGGCCCTCTGCCTGAACAGCATGACCCTGGCCCCGGACGCCGGCCGCGATCTCACCTTCGAGGTCGAGGACGCCCGCGGCAACAAGGTCGGCAAGAAGACCCTCAAGGTCAGCGAACACGGCATCGCCGCCTACTCGTTCGACCTCGCCACCGAGGTCAACCAGGGCGACTACCAGCTCCGCGCCATTCTCGGCGAGACGACCGCGACGAAGACCGTCACCGTCAAGCCCTACGTCCTGCCCAAGTTCAAGGCCGCCGTCACCAGCGACAAGGCGTACTACCTGCCGAAGGAGACGCTCAAGGGCAGCCTCCAGGTCGATTACTTCTTCGGCAAGCCGGTCGCCGGCGGGACCGTCGAGATCAAGGCCAGCACCTTCGACGTGGCCTTCAAGGACTTTCAGACCTTCCAGGGCAAGACCGACGCGACGGGCAAGGTCGAGTTCGAGATCGCTCTGCCCGATTACTTCGTCGGCCAGCCGCTGGACAAGGGCAACGCCCTGGTCAAGCTCGAGGTCAAGGTCACCGACACGGCCAGTCACAGTGAGACGATCACGAAGACGTACCCGGTCGCCAACCAGCCGATCCGCCTGAGCCTGATTCCCGAGGGTGGACGGATCACGCCAGGCGTCGAGAATCGCGTCTTCGCGGCGGCGATCTATCCCGACGGTTCGTCGGCAGTCTGCGCCGTCGATCTGTGGAAGGGACAGCAGAAGGGCAAGGGCGAACCGCTGGCATCGCTGAAGACCAACGAGGCCGGCCTGGCCGAGTTCCGCTTCACGCCGGACAAGGCCGACCTGCGCGTCGGCGGTCACGGCCAGCGCAAGGTCGAGATGGTCGGCGGCCAGACCATCGATGTCTGGGGTCCGCAGAACCTCGTCGATCTGTTCGCCGAGGCGAAGGACGCGAAGGGGAACGCGGCGACGGCCCTGCAAGCCCTGAACACGGAGCCGCTCGGAGCGAACGTGCTTCTGCGGCTGAACAAGGCGATCTTCAAGGGCGGCGAGCCGATGGAGATCGAGGTGCAGACCTCGGCCGGCATGCCGACGGTCTACCTGGACATCGTTCGCGACGGCCAGACGCTGCTGACGAAGTGGCTGGAGGTCAAGGACGCGAAGGCCGCTCACACGCTCGATCTGCCCGAGGCGGTGTTCGGTTCGCTGGAGGTCCACGCCTACCAGCAGCTGGCCTCTGGTGAGATCCTCCGTGATTCGCGCGTCGTCTATGTCAACCCGGCGTCGTCGCTGAAGATCAACGTCGCGGCCGACAAGAACGTCTACAAGCCGGGCGCGGCCGGCAAGCTGACCTTCGAGGTGGTCGATGCCAGCGGCAAGCCGACGGCGGCGGCCCTCGGCCTGGTCATCGTCGATGAGGCTGTCTACGCCCTGCAGGAGATGCAGCCGGGTCTGGAGAAGGTCTACTTCACGCTGCAGAAGGAGCTGATGGAACCGAAGGTGCAGCAGCTCTACAAGCCGGCCGAGGGCGTCGAGGCGCTCATCCGACCGAATGAACTGCCGCCGGTGAAGCAGCTCGCCGCCGAGGTGCTGTTCACGGCCATCCGGCCAGGCATGCCGAAGCGGATCGAGGCCGACCCGGCCCTGGAACGTCGGCGTCAGATGGACCAGACGATCCAGCAGATCAACCAGGCCCTGTTCAACTACGTCCTGAACAACGCGAAGGCCCTGAGCGTCGATCGGGCCGGCCAACTCGTCGTCGCCGAGGACGCTCTGGACAAGGCCGTCCAGCAGTTCTGGGGCAATCCGAACCAGGTCCTCAACGACCCGCTCGGCGGCAAGCTGACGCTGGCGAAACTGACGAAGATCAATCCCGAACTGACGGCCGAGAATCTCGGCAAGGCGGTGACGCAGCAGCGCATGGCGAACGTCGCCTGGCTCGTGGTCCAGTACGGCAATCAGCAGCAGGCGAAGTTCCTCAAAGACAAGAAATGGACGCTGCCGGAGTCGTTCCTGAGCGATGCTCTGGCTCACTTCAAGCAGGCCCAGCCCGAGGACGCCTGGGGTCGCAAGATCCAACTCGTCAAGCGGCCGAAGGAGGTGGAGCAGAACGTCTGGGGCAACGGCGTGCTGACGCAGTACGTCCTGGTGTCTGCCGGGCCGGACGGCAAGGTCGGGACCAAGGACGACATCGACCTGGAGAATCACGGCCAGGTCTGGGCCTGGGGCTTCCGGAACCGGGGTTTCGGTATGGAGGATCGCTTCGCCCGGCGCGACGGCGCGCACCTGGAAATGAATCGTGCCTTCGGGCCGGGCGGTTTCGGCGGTGGCGGGCCGAACCTGCCAGGACTCCCCATGGCAGCGGCCCAGCCGGGCGGCTTCCCGCCCGCACCGGCCCCTGCGGAAGGCGTTCCTCAGCAGAAGCACGCCGAGGGCAAGGCCG
>CAYYJM010000048.1:0-2233 GCA_964471755.1 uncultured Alcaligenaceae bacterium | reverse complement strand
GATGCTGGCGCTCCCATCACCCGGATGCGCGAGTACTTCCCCGAGACGATGCTCTGGTATCCGGCCCTGATCACGGATGAAAACGGCAAGGCGACGCTGGACGTCAACTTCGCCGACAGCATCACCACCTGGCGGCTGACGGCGTCGGCCTCCAGCAAGGGCGGTCAACTCGGCGGCACGACGACCGGCCTGCGTGTCTTCCAGGACTTCTTCGTCGATATCGACCTGCCGGTCAACCTGACCGCCCAGGACGAGGTGAGCTTCCCGGTAGCCGTCTACAACTACCTCAAGAAGCCACAGACGCTGAAGCTGGAACTCGAACCGGGCACCTGGTTCGAGCTGGTCGAGGGCGGCTTCAAACGCGAACTCACCCTCAAGGAGGGCGAAGTCACCTCGGTGTCGTTCCGCATCCGGGCTCACAAGATCGGCAAGGGCCGACTCGTGGTCAAGGCGGTCGGCAGCGAGATGTCCGACGCCATCACCCGCGAGATCGACGTGGCCCCGTACGGCCAGAAGGTCGAGGAGGTCTTCACCGACCGGCTCAAGGGGACGATCAAGCACACGGTGACGATCCCCGAACACGCCGTCGCGGACGCGAACAAGCTGTTCGTCAAGATCTACCCCGGCGTCATGAGTCAGGTCCTGGAAGGCACGGATGCCATGCTCCGCATGCCGGGCGGCTGCTTCGAGCAGACCAGCTCGTCGGCCTATCCGAACATCCTCGTCGTCGATTACCTGCGCAAGACGAAGCAGGGTTCGCCCGAGGTGATGATGAAGGCCGAGCAGTACCTGTCAGCCGGCTATCAGCGACTCTGCACGTTCGAGCGACCCGGCGGCGGCTTCGACTGGTGGGGCAGCGGCGAACCGTTGATCTGGCTGTCGGCCTATGGCCTGCAGGAGTTCAACGACATGAGCAAAGTCTACCCGATCGATCGCGCCATCATCGATCGAACGCAGGCCTGGCTGATGAAGCAGCGCGAGGCCGACGGCACCTGGTCGAAGATCGGCGCGACGCACAGCGAGTCGATCGAGCGCATGGGCGACGCGAAGCTGCTGCTGACCAGCTACGTCTGCTGGGCTCTGCTCGATAGCGGTCTGAAGTCGCCGGAGCTGGCGAAGTCGATCGCGTACATCCGCGATCGTGCCGAGAAGGAGGAGAACGCCTACATCCTGGCCCTGGCGGCGAACGCCCTGGCGAGCTGGGATGCCAGGGACGACGCGACGCACAAGGTCGTGACGAAGCTCCTGCGCAAGCTCGATGAGAAGAAGACGGTCAAGGAAGAGTGGAAGGCGATCTGCTTCGCGCCGCCGGCCGGCGGGCACTCGCTCTCCTACGCCCGAGGCGACTTCCTGACGACCGAGACGACCGCGTTGACCGTGCTGGCCATGCTCAAGAACGGCGAGTTCACCGAGAACGTCAACAAGGCGACGACGTTCCTGATCAAGCAAAAGACCAGCGAGGGCCACTGGGGCAGCACCCAGGCGACCATCCTGGCCCTGAAGGCGCTGATCGGGGCGGCCGGTGGCAAGCCGCACGAGGGCGTCACGCCCTTCGTCATCAAGGTCGATGGCAAGCCCGTCGCTGACGGCAAGGTGACAGCGGAGAACAGCGACGTGCTGCAGTTCTTCGACCTGACCAGCAGCTTGCAGCCGAAGGGCGAGACGGAAGTCGCCATCGAGGTGAAGGGCGAAACGAGCCTGATGTACCAGATCGTCGGTCGGCATCACGTCGCCTATCCGACGAAGATCGAGCAGGCGAAGCTCTACGACGTCGGCGTGGACTACGACCGCAAGGAACTGTCCACGAAGGACAAACTGACGGCGACGGCGAAGGTCAAGTACAATGGCCAGGTGCCGACGAGCATGCTGATGCTCGAACTGGGTGTGCCGCCGGGCTTCACCGTGGACGCGGGGGAGTTCGCCGAGTTGGTGGCGGCCAAGAAGCTCAACCGGTTTGACGTGACCGGCCGACAGATCATCCTGTACCTGGGCGACATCCAGCCGGGCCAGGAACTGAGCTTCACCTACACGCTGAAGCCGAAGTACCCGATCAAGGCAAAGACACCGGTGTCGGTCGCCTACGAGTACTACACGCCGACCAACCGTGGCACGGCCAACCCGGTCGAGATCACGGTAACCGGCGCGAAGTAAACCCAAGAACGAGCCGGCTCGACGCTGTCAGAGCCGCGCACGCAGCGAGGCCGCAGGCCGAGCGAAGTAAGCGCACCAGGGC
>CAYYJM010000047.1:15367-30462 GCA_964471755.1 uncultured Alcaligenaceae bacterium | reverse complement strand
GGGGGAGAAGGCCGCCCGCGAGCTGCGGCAGCGCTTCCCCGGGCTCCAGGTCCATCATGGCGCCGCCGGGCTTGACGAGCTCGTCTCCCTTGCCGGCTGCGACTGCGTCGTGGCGGCCATCAACGGCACCGACGGCATGGCGGCGGCTTTCCGCGCCATCCGCCTGAAGCGCAGGCTATGCCTGGCCAACAAGGAGACCCTGGTCGCCGCCGGCGAGCTCATCGGGCGCGAGGCCAGCGCCTGCGGCGCCGAGATCATCCCCATCGACAGCGAGCAAAGCGCCATTTTCCAGTGCCTGCAGGGCTCGACCCGGCATGTGCGCCGCGTCATCCTGACCGCCTCGGGCGGGCCTTTCTTCAGGGAAAAAGAAAGGGATTTTGCCGCGATCACCGTGGCGGAGGCCCTGGCCCATCCCACCTGGTCCATGGGCCGCAAGATCACCATCGACTCGGCCACGCTGATGAACAAGGCCCTGGAGATGATCGAGGCCCGCTGGCTGTTTGAACTGTCCGCCGGGCAGATCGACGTGATCATCCATCCCGAGTCGGTCATCCACTCGTTCGTCGAATTCCGCGACGGCTCGGTGCTGGCCCAGTTGTCGCCGCCGGACATGCGGCTGCCGATTCAGTACGCCCTGACGTACCCCGAACGGCTGCCAGGCCCGGCGCGCCGACTCGACTGGCGAGCGCTGCGAGGCTGGACGTTCGAGCAGCCCGATCATGAAACCTTCCCCGCATTGCGGCTGGGCCGAGACGTGGCCCACCGTGGCGGCACCTGCGGGGCCGTCTTCAACGCCGCCAACGAGGCCGCCGTCGAACGCTACCTGCGCGGGGACCTCTCCTTCCTGGAGATCACCCGGGCAGTGTCCGACGTCCTCGATCACCATGATTTCGACCCCACGCCATCGCTGTCGGAACTGACCGCCTGCGATCGCTGGGCCCGACAGGAGATAGCTCGTTGGACCAGCCTCAGAACCCCGATCGGCACGACCCCCTGAAGCCGGTCCCGCCAGCGCCGGAACATCCCGATAGCGTGCCCGAAGCGCCGCCGTTGACGCCGATGGCCTGGCTGATGCAGAACGGCATCTACATCGTGCTGTTCCTGGCCGCCGTCATCTGGCTGTACAAGAACACCGGCCTCGATGGTCTGTGGCGTGCGGCCCTGGTCGTTCTCGGCCTGAGCTTCGTCGTCTTCATCCACGAGCTGGGCCACTTCCTGGCGGCCAAGTGGTGCGATGTCCATGTCACCGCCTTCAGTCTCGGCTTCGGCCCGGCCATCCCGGGTTGCAGCTTCGTTCGTGGCGAGACGACCTACCTGGTCGGCATCCTCCCCCTGGGCGGCTACGTCGCCATGGTCGGCGAGGGGCCCGAGGGCGAGGAGGACGAGAGCTATCCGCGCTCGTTCAAGAACAAGAGCGTCGGCCAGCGCATGCTGATCATCTCGGCCGGCGTCATCATGAACGTCCTGCTCGGAGCGGTCTGCTTCATCTTCGTCTACATGACGCACGGCCGGGAACGGCCGGTGGCGGTGGTCTGGGCCGTCGAGCCCGGCTCGCCCGCGTGGACGGCCGGCGTGCAGACCGGCGGCAACATCGAACGAGTTGGCAGCACCGAGAAACCCTTCTTCGACGACATGCGCATCAGCGTGGCCGTCTCGCAGGCGGGCCAGAAGATCCCCTTCACGTTCCAGCCACGCGATGGCGGCGAATCCTACAGTCTCGATCTGGAGCCACGCCGCGACTACGAGGACATCATCCCGGTCGTGGGCATCGTCTCGGCCGGCAAGATGCAACTCCTGCCGCCGCGAGCGAGCCGGAGCCATGAGATTCCCGCCAGCTACGCCAGCGCCGCCGCTCACGCCCGCATCGTGCCGTTCCGGCCGGGCGACGCCCTGATCGAGGCGAAGATCGAGGGCCAGGAGAACGCCACGACGCTCAAGCCGGGCCTCGATGGCATTCGCCAGCTGACCGAACTGTTCCGCGAGCATCCGTTCAAGACGATCACCGTTCGCGCTCACCGGGCTGGCCAGGCCGAGGGGAGCAGCGAGGCGGTGAAGCTGTCGCCGGAGGGCTTCACCTTCGACGATCGGATCGTGGCCATGACCGACCCGGCCACGCCGGACGAAACCTTCCGCCTGTCGGCTCTGCCGCTCGACCCGACCCGGCCGAAGGACGACCCGATGGCCGACCCCTTCGCCTATCGCCGTCGCCTGCGGGAACTGGCAGGCAAGCCGATCCTCCTGGAGGTGGAGCGAGCTGGTGAGAAACAGCGTATCCTGGTGCCGACGGCGTACACCTGGGTCCTGCCCGGAGTCCGCCTGCAAATGGGGCAGATCGCCGCGGTGCGGGATCATTCCGAGGCGAGCAAGGCCGACCTGGTCGTGTCCGGAGCGGGCAACAAGGGAGACATCCTGACCGAGGTCACGGCCATCCGGCCCGACCAGGATGGCAAACAGAGCATCCAGACCTGGACCAACGGCCCGGCACCGGCTCCCGGAGCCAAGACGACCGCGCTCGATCCGCTGAGTCTGCCGTTCGAGTTGGCTCGCTTCGCCCGGGCTCCGCAGCGCGACCCCGAGAAGAAGATGCAGGTCCGACTGACCGTCCTGCGCGACGACAAGGAGACGCACAAGGATCGCAAGCGGACGAAGATCGATCGTGACCTGGCCTGGGACGACAGCTGGAACGACCAGGAAGACCTGTCCCTGGGCAAGTCGTCGCCGTTGTCGATTCCACAGCTCGGCCTGGCCTATCGTGTCGATACGACGATCGACCAGGTCAAGGAGGGCTCGGCCGCCGCGAGTGCGGGCCTGAAGAAGGGGGACCGGATCGACCGAATCGCCATCCTCGAGGGCGGCAAACTTCGCACCGACTAGGGAACGTGGGCGAAGGAAACGCCGCCGGAGACGGAGCGCATCGCCGGCCAGAAGGCATTCGACAGTGGAGCCTACCTGAGCCAACTGCTTCAGAAGCTGGACTTCCCGACGGTTCGGTTGCGGATCTATCGCGACGGCAAGCTCCTGGAGGAGCCGGTCGAGGTGAAGACCGTCCTGGACCGGAACTGGCCATCGACTGACAGTCAGGGCCTGGCCTTCATGCTCGATTTCCGTTTGCAGAAGGCGGACGGCTTCTTCGATGCGGTCGTCGCCGGCGTCAACGAAACGGGCCGGTTCATCAAGATGATGTACCTGAACCTGAGCAGTCTGCTGAGCGGCCGGATCTCGACCAAGACCCTCGGCGGGCCCATCGAGATCGCCGCCCAGACGTTCTCGATGGCGGAAGATCCGTTCCTGCTCATCCTCTGGCTGGGCATGATCAGTATCAACCTGGCGGTGGTCAACTTCCTGCCGATCCCGGTCCTCGACGGCGGCCACATGGTCTTCCTGATCTACGAATGGCTGCGTGGTCGGCCGCCGTCGCCGACGGTCCAGGCGGCGGCGACCTACGTCGGCCTGGCCATGATTCTGTCGCTGATGGTGTTCGTGATCTATCTCGACGTGATGCGTCGCTTCTTTGGTAGTTGACGCCGGGAGGGGATCGTCGGATGAAGGGAGAACCGCACGA
The DNA here is from genome assembly GCA_964471755.1 of uncultured Alcaligenaceae bacterium. Taxonomy (GTDB): domain Bacteria; phylum Planctomycetota; class Planctomycetia; order Gemmatales; family Gemmataceae; genus CAYYJM01. The sequence goes on along the minus strand of CAYYJM010000047.1, from coordinate 26,900 downwards.
GAAAATCCACACAGGGCCGCCGACTCGGGAGCCGGCTCCCGAGCCGGGCGAGACGCCAGCGCCATCGGATGAGAGCCCGGCCAGTGGGTGGAGATACCTGTTCTGGTTGCTGGCTCTACTGGTCTGGGTCGGCGCGTTCCTCTTCCTCTGGGGAGCGGAGATGGTCGGTCTGATCTACCGTGCTATCGCGGGGAATCCAGGCTGATGCCATGCCGCTGGAGCAGGTCGCGCAGGCTGGTCCAGATCTGTTCGGCCGACTGGCCCGGTAGACCGTCCTCCTCGGGGAGCATCGCCCGCTTGAGCAGGGCGATCGCTTCCCGGTCGAGAGGCGTTTGCGGCCGAGCCGGTGCGGGGGACGCGGCCTTTTCCGGGGCCGTGTCGGCCGCCTTCCACTTGCCGTCCAGGACGAGGTTGCAAAGTTCGTCTGCTCGCTTGTTCTGGTTGCGTCGGACGTGGGTGTAGGTCACCCCTCCGGGCAACTGGGCGGCCAGTTCCCTCGCCTCCTCGTAGAGATCGCGCAGGCCCTCGTCGCGCACCCGGTACTCGCCGCGCATCTGCTTGACCATCAGTTCGCTGTCGCTGTGAACGCGGACGAGGCCCTTCGCCCCCAGTTCCACGGCCTTGCGGAGCGCCTCGACCAGGGCGGTGTACTCGGCCTGGTTGTTGGTCGTGTTGGGCAGACGCTCGGCATGCTCGAAGGCCGGTTCGTCCGGCCGGGTGATGACGTAGGAGAAGGCGGCCTCGCCCGGGTTGCCACGCGAGGCACCATCGGTGTAAATGATCCAGTCACTGGACATGAAAACCTTCCTGGTCGGAGACAGCCTCTGACCTGGCGTGCGAGTCACGTCAGGTGGGGGGAGAAGCGAGCCGGTCAGCGCATCTGGAGCCGATCCAGGGCGTCGCGGGCGTCGGTCGTTGTGGGGGAAGCCCTGTCCCCGGCGGCGAGTGTCCGCAGGAACTTCGCCGCTTCGGGCGAGCCGATCAGTTGCAGCAACAGGACGACCCGCTGATCGCGGAGGCGCTCGGCGTCGGGGCGGATCGGCGACAGCGGCTCCAGCAATTCGGCGACGCGACGGGCCGCCTCGGTCGGTAGCTTCCCGTCGCGCTGCACCTCACGGAGCGTGGCTTCGATGGTCGGTGCGATGGCCCGCAGATTCTGGTGGGCCTTCTCGCGGATGTCGAAGTCGTCATCGTCGAGCTGAGTGATCCAGTCCTGGACCTGTTTGCCGTCCACGGCCACGGCCGGCTTCTGCCGTCTGGACAGCAGGGGGAGCGTCTGCTCCGGGTAGGTCGCCAGCCGGGCGAGGGCCTGGTAGGCCGGCTCGGCGTCACCGGTCAGGGCGTCCCATGCGGTCTGCAACTCGGTCGGCGTAAGTCGGCTGGCGGTGAGAACCTTCGGCGGCAGCAGATCGATCAGCCGCCAGAGTCGCAGGTAGCCTTCCTGGTTGCCGGCCGCGAGGAAGGCCGACGTCGGCGAGAAGGTGACCGAGCGGATGCGCGGGTTGACGTTCATGCGCGGCCGCTGATCGAGAACGTGAAAACCGGGCGTTCGCATGCCGAACGAGCGGATGACGCGGAGCGTGGCGATCTCGATCAGATCGAGCCCACCCCAGGGACCGCCGACGAGCAGGAGCTTGCCGTCCGGCGAGGTGGTCAGAACCAGGCAGCCCTCGGCCGACGGGATGGGCACACGCTCCGGCGGGTGCAGATTCTCGGGATCGAACCGCCAGACGATGCCGCTGGCCGTGCCGGCGAAACCGAACGGGCCAGCCATCGTCAGGCAGGTCAGATCGCCATTGCGGGCGACCGGCCAGGAGCGGACCACCTTGCCCGTGGCGACCTGATACCGGCGGACCTGTGGGCCGGGGCTGAAGCCGACGTAGAGGTCGCGGCCGTCGGAGCCGAAGCAGAGAGCGGGAGCCCGGTCGTCGGGATACTCCAGGGTGCGAACCAGCTTGCCCGTTCGCGGATCCCACAGCCGGATCGTCTGGTCGAGGGCGGCCGTGGCGAGCAGGGTGCCATCGGGATTGAAGGCGAGGGCCTGAATCGTGTCGGTATGGCCTTTCAGAGTGCGGACGACCTTGCCGGTGGTCGGGTTCCACAGCTGGACCTTCAGATCGGCACCGGCCGAGGCGAGGAGCTGGCCATCGGGCGAGAAGGTCAGGGCAAAGATGCGGCCCTCATGTTCGCCGATCGTGCGGACCAGCTCGCCCGTCGCGGTGTTCCACAGGCGGATGGTGCGATCGATCCCGGCCGAGACGAGATGTTTCCCCGAGGGCGAGAAGTCCATCGCCTGAACGCTGTCCTCGTGCAGGAAGCGTGGTGCTTCCCGGGGAGCCTCCGGCCCCTGGCCCAGGGCGAGCGTCACGGCCATCACCAGACTGATGCCCAGCATGAATCCTCCGAGCCTGGACTCGTCAGAAGGGAATCCACCCATCACAATGAGACGTAGGCTGGGAGAAAGAGTTCCATGAACACATTTACCGTACCGCGTCTGTTGCTCCTGGAGACGTCCGGCCGATCGGGCTTCGTCGCCCTCGCCGTTGGTGCGGAGATCGTTGGCCAGTGTCGGCTGGAGGAATCGCGTCGCCAGGCGCGGGACGTGGCACCGCACACCGCCGAGTTGCTGTCCGGTCAGGGCCTGACCGCGCGCGACCTGACCGGCGTTGTCGTGAGCCTGGGGCCTGGGAGCTACACCGGCCTGCGGGTCGGCCTGATCTCGGCCCGGGTGCTGGCGTACGCGACGGGATGCGTCCTGCTCGGTCTGCCTACTTTCCCGGTCCTGGCGGCGCAGGCTCCGGCCGAGGCGGTTCGCGTCGAGGTGCTGGCCGACGCTCAGAAGGATCGGGTCTACCACCAGGCGTTCGAGCGTGTCTCCGCCGAGGACCTGCGACCGGTCGGCGAGCTGGCCATTGTTTCGTGGGACGCCTGGGCCGCGTCCTGTCCGGCAGGGGCGCTCGTGACCGGTCCCGGAGCGCTGAAGTTCGCTGACCGGCTGCCCGCCGGCGTGGTCGTGGCGTCGGCCGACCAGCGTGCGCCGCGTGCGGAGAGTTTGCTGGCGCTGGCCCTGCGACGGCTGGCCCGGGGCGAGCGAGACGATCCCTTCGCGCTGGAACCGCTCTATTTGCGGCCCAGCTCGGCCGAGGAGCAGTGGGACAGTCGGACCGCCAGGGATAATGCTGCGCCCTTGTGAAGCGGCCCATCCTGGCGTAGACTTTCTCATCGCTGCATTCCCCCTGCCGCTGAGGATGGCTGCCGATGGCGAGTTTTCTCTGCTTCCTGCCTGCGCTGGCACTGCTGCAACCGGCAGCGCCCCAGGCGCTCGAGTTCCGCCTGAAGTTCACCCCCCAGGTGTCGGCCGAGCCATTCACGGGGCGCGTCTACCTCCTGCTGCTGAAGGCCGATCCGCAGGGCATGCCGCGCGGCCTGAACTGGTTCAGCCCCGAGCCGGCTCTGGCACGCGATGTCCGCGACTGGAAGCCGGGCGAGGAACTTCTCTTCGTCGCCGGGAACTGTCTCGGTTTCCCGCACGCGCTAGAGACGTTGCCGCCGGGGCGATACTACGCCGTCGCCGTCATGGACTTCGACCGCGGGGCCGCCTCGTTCACCCAGAACGCCGGCAACGGCTACAGCCCGGCGGTCCGGGTCGAGATCCAGCCCGGTGCTACCGGCGTCGTGCCGATCACGCTCGATCGCGTCTACCAGCCGGCGCGCTTCCCGGAGACGGAGACGGTTCGTCTGTTCGAGCAGGAGAGCAAACTCCTCTCGGCCTTCCACAACCGACCGACGACGATGCGAGCGGGCGTCGTCCTGCCGCGTTCGTGGAAGGAGAATCCGGAGCGGAAATATCCGGTCGTCTACGAGATTCCCGGCTTCGGCGGCACGGCCTCCTCGGCCATCACGGCCGCGCGGCGAGGCGTGACGAACCTCGACGGCCTGGAGGTGATCCACGTCGTCCTCGACGCCGGCTGCCGACTTGGCCATCACGTCTTCGCCGACTCGGCCAACAATGGCCCCTGTGGCCGAGCCCTGATCGAGGAGTTCATCCCGGCCCTGGAGAAGGCGTTTCGCGGCGAAGGCCGACCCGGCGCACGCTTCGTCACCGGCCATTCCTCCGGCGGCTGGAGCAGTCTGTGGTTGCAGACGGCCTATCCCGACTTCTTCGGCGGCGTCTGGTCCACGGCTCCCGATCCGGTCGATTTCCGCGATTTCCAGCTCATCAACGTGTACGCGCCGGGAGCCAACGTCTTCCGTGACGCCCGGAACCAGCGTCGGCCGATCGCCCGGCGGGATGGCAAGCCGGTCCTCTTCTTCCAGTCCTTCTCGGACATGGAGGAGTTGATGGGACGCGGCGGTCAACTCGGCTCGTTCGAGGCCGTCTTTAGCTCACGCGGCTCCGACGGCAAGCCGGTTCGGCTCTGGGATCGCAAGACCGGAGCGGTCGATCCGGAGGTGGCTCGATCCTGGCAGAAGTACGACATTCGGCTGATCCTCGAACGGAACTGGGCCGTTCTCGGACCGAAGCTCCGCGGCAAGCTCCACGTCTACATGGGCACGGAGGACACCTTCTACCTCGACGGGGCGACGCGCTTGCTCAAGGAATCGCTGGCTCGCCTGGAGAGCGACGCGGTCGTCGAGTTGTTTCCCGGTCGGAATCACGGCAACCTGCTCGACCCGGCGTTGCGCGGCCGGATCGCGCGGGAGATGCGAGCCCGGTACGAGCGGCTCAAGGGAGAAACCCGCCGATGAGGGGTGAGCGGCTGGCGATTCTCGGCGTGGGCCTGCTCGGCGGTTCGGTCGCGCTGGCCGCCCGCGCCGCTGGCATCGCGGACGAGATCATCGGGTTCGACCGCTCCGCCGAGGCACTCCGTTTCGCCGGCGAACAGGGGATCATCGATCGTGGCGAACCGACCCCGATGGCCGCCGTGGCCGGGGCGAGCCTGGTCGTCGTGGCCGTGCCAGTCGATCGGATTGTGGCCCTGGTGCGCGAGGTCGCCCCACACTGCCGACCCGGCACGCTGATCACGGATGTCGGCAGCACCAAGGGTTTCGTCGTCGAGGCCGAGGCCGGGCTGCCGCCGGGCGTTCGCTTCATCGGCAGTCATCCGCTGGCCGGCTCGGAGAAGGGCGGGGCAGGGCACGCTTTCGGTGACCTGTTCCGTGGCCGATGCGTCGTCCTCACGCCGACGGAACGGAGCCCTGCCGACGAGTTGGACCGGCTCGAGCGGTTCTGGATCCGTCTCGGAGCCGAGGTGGTCCGGATGTCGGCCGAACGACACGATGAAGCCGTGGCCTGGACTAGCCATCTGCCTCATCTGGTCGCCTATGCCCTGGCCGGATGTCTGCCGCCGGAGTTCGCCGACCTGGCGGCGAGTGGCTTCCGGGACACGACGCGTCTGGCGGGCAGCGATCCGCAGTTGTGGCTGACCATCTTCACGGCGAACCGCGCGGCGTTGCTGACGGCCCTGGCCGGCTTTCGTGGCGAACTCGATCAGCTGGAACAGGCCCTGCGCACCGGGAACGCCGCCGCGATTCTGGAGTTGCTCGGACGTGGAAATCGGACGCGGGAACGGCTGCCATCGTGAGACATGACGGCCGGCCGAGGGCGGACGCTGAGGATTGTCTGCCTCACAGCAGGTAGCACGTCCACCCGATTCGGAGGCCCGGTGATGAGCCAGCCCTATGATCCTCGGCGTGGCAGCCGCCCCGGCCGAGGGCATCGACGCCGACATCGCCACCGTCAGCGAGGAGGTATTCCCCTCGCTGACGCTCGCTCCCGTTTCGGCCCGCACTCACGGCTTGACCGTCGCCTGTTCCGGTTTCCCGTTTCCGCCTGGCGTCGGCAGGAGCAGGCTCATGTTCTTGAACCCGCCCTCCAGGTTCGTCCAGAATGTGCCTGGCCCGGAGTGGAACAGTCGCAGGCCCAACTTCGGATTCAGGTTCTGCGACATCGAATACTTGAGGAAGGCGTTGCCGTCGTTCTGGAAGACGTCCATCTTCATCTTGTAGAGCAGGCTCCGTGCCGTGTTGATACGCAACTCGGCCTCGGCCTTGGCTCCATCGACGATCAGGTTCATCTCCGCCTCCAGGGTGCCGATCTCGGCCTCGTACTTCTTGCGGATCTTCTCCATCTCCGCCGTGGTCTTGTTCTCCAGGTTCTTGACCTGCTGCTGAATGACCGCCACCTGCGAATCCGTGTCGCTCTCGACCTTGGCGACGCTTTGCTCGACCAGTTTCTTCGCCGTCTCGACCTTGGCGTCGGTCAGGGCCGTTTCCTTCTTGATCTCGTTGGTCGTTCGCGTCTCGATTTCGATCTGCTGCTGGCGTTTGTTCTTCAGGTACTCGTCCGGCGTGATGATGATGTTGCGAATGAACGCCGAGTTTACCTGCACCTTCTGCTTGGCGCACTCTTCCTTGAGCTTCTTGCGAAACTCGTCCTGATACGTCTCGCGTTTGTTGCCGTCGAGCCAGTCCTCGACGCTGTAATTGAAACCAAGATCCTGGGCGATCTTCTTCGCCTGCTGATCGATCACGTTTCGCTCGATGACGCCCAGATCTCGATAGACCATCGTCAGCTCGGCGGCGTCCTTGGGCAGAAGCTCCCACTCAACGGTCATTTCGATGTGCAGTTCATAACTCTCCTTGTTGCGGAAGGAGATGGCCGTGCTGCGAGTCGAATCCTTCTCGTAGTGGTAGCTGGTCTGCTTGATGCCGATCTCGCGCGGTGTGACCTCGAACTCGCGGGTGTTGAGATAGTACGTCCCTGGCTGGAGGACCTCCGCGAAGAAACCCGTTGCCCGGCCGCCCTTCTCCAGGACCTTCTCCGCCGGTTGGTTTCCTTCAGGCCGCGGTTGAAGCCGACGGACCACGCCGACGAAACCGGGCTTGATCTCCACTGCCGCCGTCAGATCTACCTTGTAGCCGTAAGGGTTGATGCGGTAGGTGCCCGGCAAAAGCACCTGCCGGCGAATGCCCTTCTCCTGCTCGCCATCGACGAGCATGCCGCCATGCTTCGGCGGTGTGCCGCCGAGATTGGTGACGATGCCGACCTTGCCGGCCGGAATCTTGACCACGTCCTTCAACTCGGTCGTGTAGAGAATCGGCGTGACGTAGTGCCAGCCCTCGCCGAGAACCGCACGCATCGGGCCCTTCTGACCAGCATCGGCCAGCAACTGACCGGCGGACAGATCGCTGCCCGACTTGGAGACGAGAACCAACATCTTCTCCGGCGGAACGTAATGGAAGAAGACGTTCCACAGGATCAGAAACAGGGCCAGGACGAGGACCGCCGGGACGATGATGACGATGGCCAGCCGTTGCAGACGCTGCTGCCAGGGAGAGGCGATAACCGGAGTCGGCGGCGTTGGATCATCGGGCAGATCCGGATCCGTTGTCGTGTTGTATTTCTTGCTCATGGCGTTGACTCGCTCTCTGATTCGTGGGTTGTGGGGATGGACGTATCAGTTTGTCTTGTTCGGAGTCGTACCGCCGGCCGTTGGTTTCGGTGGCGTGGCCATGTAGCCGGCGAACAGCCGGGCGAACTCACTGGAATCCGATGCGAAGATCTCGTTGAGTGCCGGAGCCAACTTCGTCAGCATGTGGTACTGCGCGAACGTCTCGACGTTGGGAAAGCCCTGGATGGCGGTCTTGATCTCGGCGATCACTGCCTCGTTCTGTTTGCCAATGACCTTGGCCTCGGCCTCGGCCAGGGCCAGGATGCGTTGCGCCTCGGATTTGGCCGCATCCAGGCGGATCTGCGCCGCCTCCTTTTGCGTCATCAGGTCGGCTTCGAGAACCTTGACCTTCTGCTCGGCCAGGATCTTCGCTCGCTCGAGCAGCGTGTTCGCCGCCGTGACTGCGGAGTTCTGTTTCACCTTGGCCTCGTTCGCCTTCGTCTCCGCCTCGCTCTCCAGACGCTTGATCATGTTCTCGTTGGTGATCCGTGTCTGCATGGAGCCGACACGCTCGGTAATCTGCGTCGCCAGCTTCTCCAGCTCGTCCCGGGCGACGACACGGTTGAGGCTGATCTCCTTGATGACGATGCCGACCTCGGCACACTCGGGCGGCACGCTCTTCTGCAGGGCCTCCTGCAACCGGATGCGGGCATTCGGGGCCTGATGCTCCTTCACGCCAGCACCGACAGCCGACGCCTCGGCGATGAAATCGCGCGCCTTGAACTTGCTCCCCTCGATCCGCACGTAACCGCGGATGAGCGGCAAAACGACCTTCTGCAGGATCTGATTCTTGTTCTGATCGTCGGCCGTCTGGTATTTCTGATAGAGTCGGCCCTCATCGGTCAGCGTCACCAGCAGGCGCGGAGCCTTCTCCGGTTGAACGTGATAGGTCACTGTCACCTCGGGCGACAGGGTGAAGCCGTCCAGCGAAGGGAACTGAATGTCCTCGAACGTGACACGGATATCGTCGAGATCGACCGGGATGATCTCCTCGACGTGGGGGTTGATGGCGTAATCACGCGACGGCAGGGACTGGTCCTGGACACCGCGATACTCGCGAGTCGGATCGGTCTTGACCAGGTAGGGGCTGTCGCTGGTCTTGCGTTCGGCCTCCTCCGGTTCGACGCCGATCTTGATGACCTTCACGCCGATCTGGGTCCGGCTGATCTGGACCAGGTCGAACTGCTGATGGTCGTAGGCATAGGGGTTGATGCTGTACAGGCCCGGCGGCAGCGGCTCCCGGACGAGGCCCTTCTCGCCCTCGCGGGCCAGGACATCGCCACGGGCCAGACGCTCGGCGGCGATCTCCTCGCCGTACTTGCGGGTCAGCACCAGGCACTTGCCCGCCGGCACGCGAATCATCTTGTGAATCTCGTAGCCGTAGAAGATCGGGTTGAGGAAGTGACGCCCCGGGCCGAGCGTCTCAACCTGGATGCCCTTGTACTCATTCGACGGGGCGAGGATCTCCCCATCGGGCAAGTTCTTGCCCCACAGGTTGATCTTGACGAGAATATGCTCCGGTGGAACCTCGACGCGCTCTACTTCCCAGGCCCAAAGTTGCCAGGCCAGGACGAGCGTGCCGGCGGCAACACCGAGAATCAGCCAGCTGCGCGGTTGTTTCAGCCAATCCACGAGATGCTCCTTCCGAATCGTTGACGGCCGATGGGTGGACGCCCTCGGCTGGGGACTAAACGCTCTTGCCGTTTCGATTTCCGTTGCGTTCGCTCTGGACCTGCTGCTTCAGCAGGGCCAACTGTGCATCGACCTCGGCCGGGTCGATCCGTCCCGCCTGGCCGTCCAGCGGCGAGGTGGTCGTGTCGTTCATCACCTGCTCGACCGCGCGGGCGTTCTCGCTGACGGCCTGGACGTTGTCCTCGGCTCGCTGCCACTCGGCGATGGCTCCGGTCGGGTCGAACTGATTGGCCAGCTCGTACTGCTGCTCAACGGTCTGGGCCTCGGCCAGCTGATTGAGAAGAATGGCCCGGCCAACCTCGTACTGACGCAGCTGGAGTTCGAGCCGATGTAGCCGACGACGGGCGGACGTGATGCGCTCCTTGTGATGCTTCCACTGCTCGCGAAAGCCCTGGATCGCCTGCCGTTCCAGGGCGATCTTGGCCAGGGCGGCACGGGCCTCGTCGTCGTCCTCGCGCTGGACAGCCCGACGGGCTTCCCCTTCCAGGGCGGCGATGTTCTCCTCGCTCTTGCGGACGTTCTGCTGAATCTCGGCCTGGGTGCGGTCGCTCTGATCGAGGACCGCCTTGAGCCGGGCGATCCGCGTCTGATGGTCCTGGACGACGCGATCCAGGACCTCGGCCGGAGCCAGTTTGCCGCCCCAGAGCCACCCCCAGAAGGCCGACAACCGTCGTGGGCCAATGGCGACAACGAGCAGGAACAGAGGGATTACTCCCCACAGGATCACCCGCAGCAACACCATCGCCATGCGGAACCTCCATCCCACAATCTGGTCCGAGGGGGTCACCCTGTATTTCGCCGCCAGAGGTCGAAGATTTTGATCATGCGAACGACAGTGAACCGGCCGATCGGAGTGTACAGTTTGACGGATTGGGCCGAAAAATGCAGCAAAGAAAACCCTTCCGGTCGCGAAGAATCTTTCGAGGCGGAGCGATCCTGCGTAAGATGTCAAACGGGAGGCCAACCAATGTCGGTCGCGTCCTTCTGCGGTCGTCTATTACGAGCCTGGCGAGCCATCGCCTGCCGCCTCTGGCCGCCTTCGGCCGCGGAGCTGCAACGCCTCCAGCGTGAGCGTCAGGCCGCCCGCCTGGCCCGCCTCCAGGAGCGTCTGCTTGCGGTGCGTCGTCGTCTGGAGCGTCTCGCTTCACTCCAGCGCGAGAAGGAAGAGCGACAAGCCCACCTGAACGCCTTCGTGGCCTGCCATCTGGAATCGCCCGAGGCGGTGACCTGCGCGATCGAGTTGGAGCAGATCCGGGCGATTCTGGCGAGCATCGAGCAGCAGCGAGCGAAGGGAAAGGCGCTCTACCGGCGACTTCTGGAACGATTCGACTCTTCATTTAGCCGCCGGCTTGCCGGCGGTTCCGCGTCGAAGACCGCCGACAAGCCGGCGGTTAAATAGAACCCCGACTCCGCAGCGCATCGAGGGCCGCTCCGATGTCGGCGGCGCGCATCAGTGTCTCGCCGACCAGCACCGCAGCGATGCCGCCGGCCTTCAGGCGATCGATGTCGGCCCGCGTGCGGATGCCACTCTCGCTCACCAGGCATACTCCCCTCGGCACCCGGCTCGCCATTTCCAGGGTGTGTTCCAGACTCACCGTGAAGGTCCGCAGATCGCGGTTGTTGATGCCGACGAGGTCGGCCCCGGCATCGAGGACACGCGGCAGATTCTCCGTGTCGTACAGTTCGACGAGTGCCTGCATCCCCAGGGCACGAGCCTCGTTCAGCAGCTTCGCGAGCGCCGCTCCGGGAAGGATCTCGGCGATCAGTAGCACGGCATCGGCTCCGGCGGCGCGAGCCTCCAGAAGCTGGTAGCGATCGAGCAGGAAGTCCTTGCGCAGGACTGGCCGATCGACCACCGCCCGGATGGCGGTCAGGTATTCCAGCTTGCCCTGGAAGCCCGGCTCGTCGGTCAGTACGCTGATGCAGGCGGCTCCGTGACGGTCGTACGTCCGGGCAATCGCGACCGGGTCGAAGTCGGCCCGGATGACGCCCAGCGATGGCGACGCCTTCTTGACCTCGGCGATGATCGCGACATCGTCGCCAGTCAGCAGGGCGGCCCGGAAGTCGCGCGCCGGCGGCAGACCGACGAGTTGCCGTTCCAGCTCGGCCGCGGTCACCCGGCCGCGAGCCGCCTCAATCTCCGGTCCCTTGCGGGAGACGATCGCATCCAGTATCGTGCCCATCAGTGGTTCCTCGTGTCTGGACGAGAAGATAGTGACTGCCGAGGAGATCGCCACCGGGGAGCCGAGATGAGCCAGGAACCGTACGACGACAGGCCGCCCGGAGACGAGATCGAGGAACTGCCGCCACCGGGGCCGCCGGTCCCCTGGCGGGGCACGGATCTCCTGCTGGTCGTCGTCTTCATCTTCCTGTCGTGGGTCCTGTCC
>CAYYJM010000047.1:0-15357 GCA_964471755.1 uncultured Alcaligenaceae bacterium | reverse complement strand
AGGCCATGGTTCTCGGCTCCGGTCTGTTTGCCTGGGCCGTGCCGGACGGGGCGTACCTGATGCGAACGCTGGAGGCTCCAGAAGATCGCAAGGCGACCCAGCAGGTGATGGGAGAGATCGCCGGCCCGACCGCCGCCACCATCGCCGAGCCGATCTTCTGGCGAACCCTGGCTCTCCGTCTGGACGTCTGGGCGCGAACCCTCGTCTTCCCACTTCAGGTGATCCTTCTGCCATTGCTCCTCCTGGGCCGCCATTCCATCCCGGCGTCCACCCTGGGAATCACCTGGACCGGCTGGCCGCGAGCGGTGGTTCTCGCCCTGATCTTCTGGGTAGTTCTGACCCCGATCGTGCTGGGCCTGAATACCCTGGTCGCCACGCTCTACTCGTCCTGGATGCAGGTGCCCGAAGAAGAACACGCCCTGGTGATCCTCACCCGAGCGAACCTTCTGCCGATTGAGTGGATCTTCTGGGTCGCCCTGGCCGTCGTCATTCATCCGGTCCTGGAGGAGTTCCTCTTCCGGGGTCTGCTTCAGCCCTACGTCCTGGCCGCTCCCGCACGGGGCTATTTTCTCCTCGTTGGCGCGATTGTCCTCGCTTACATCACCAACAGCCCCGACATCGCAGCGGTCGCGGATCGGCCCGGCTGGGAGAAACTCGACGCCTACATGCCAGTGCTGTTCGTCCTGGTGCTGGGAGTGGGGTTCCTGGCCACGCAGGAGTACGCTGGCGGAACCCGACTGCCGGGCTACATCGCCGTGTCGATGCTGTTCGCGGCCGTCCATTCGACCTGGCCGCATCCCGTGGCTCTCTTCGTGCTGTCGCTGGGGCTGTGTTACCTGCGCGACCGCTCCGGGTCGCTCATGGCTCCGGTCCTGCTCCACGGCCTGTTCAACGCCACGAGTACGGTTCTGTACTTCCTCTATCCCGTGTGAGCCGGGTCTGGTTCAGGTTCCGGCTCCGATCGGTTCCAGGCCCCGGGTGATCCGCGGTTCGTTGACTGGCATGATCAGGCCCGTCTCGGTGATCAGCCCGGTGATCAGCTGGTGTGGCGTCACGTCGAAGGCCGGGTTGTAGACCTTCACGCCGTCGGGAGCCGTCTGCCGACCGAAGCCGTGCGACACCTCCGCCGCCGACCGCTGCTCGATCGGAATCCCCTCTCCGGTGGGCAATGTCCGATCGAAGGTGCTGGTCGGAGCCGCGACGTAGAACGGCACGCCGTGGAAGCGAGCCAGGACGGCCAGCATGTAGGTGCCGATCTTGTTGGCCGTGTCGCCGTTACAGGCGATGCGGTCCGCGCCGACGATGATCATCTGGACGCGGCCCTCGCGCATGACCTGGGCGGCCATGCTGTCGCAGATGAGCGTGACGTCGATGCCGGCCTGCATCAGTTCCCAGGCGGTCAGCCGGGCTCCCTGGAGCAGCGGCCGGGTTTCGTCGGCGTAGACCTTGAAGCGTTTACCCTGCTCGTGAGCCGTGAACAGAACCGACAGGGCGGTGCCGTACTCCGTCGTCGCCAGGCCGCCAGTGTTGCAGTGGGTGAGGACGCCGCCGCCGTGCGGCACCAGGTCCGCGCCGACCTGGCCGATCGCCCGGCAGATCGCCCCGTCTTCCTGGCGAATGCGCTGGGCCTCCTGGAGCAGTTGTTCGCGCACGTCGATCACCGGCAGATCACGCGGTATGGTGGTCAGGAACGCCCCCATCCGCTCGAGAGCCCAGGCCAGGTTGACCGCCGTCGGCCGGCTCGTTCGCAGATACTCGCTCGCCGTCTTGAAATCGCGATCGAGAGCATCGCGATCACGACTGTTACGCAGCCCCAGGAGCAGGCCGAATGCCGCGGACACACCGATGGCAGGGGCTCCGCGGACGCGCAGGGCCCGGATCGCCTCCCACACGTCGCCGACGCTCCAGCAGTCCTTGTACGTCGTGTGCAGGGGCAACTCGGTCTGATCGAGCAGCCGCAGATGACCGTCCGGCCCACCGAGCCATTCGATCGGTCGTGGTGTGGGCATGGTTAACCTCGCAGCTCGTGCCGGTGCAGAATGGCCAGCGCGTCGGCATGGAGCCGTCCGTTGGAAACCAGAACGTCTGGCTTGTGGATGTCCTGGCCGCCATCGTAGTTGGTGAAGGTGCCGCCGGCCTCCTCGACGATGGGCAGCACGGCCGCCACGTCCCAGGCGTGGACGCCGAACTCGAGCATCAGATCGGCCGAGCCGCGAGCGACGAGCATGAAGCCGTACACGTCGCCGAAGCCGCGCTGGGCCTGGGTCTGACCGAGTAGATCGAGGAACGCCTCCTGCCGACCCGGCTTCATGAACCACGACAGGGCCGTGTAGAGCAAGGTCGTGTCGGCCAGTTTCGCGACAGGCGAGACCTGAATCCGCTGTCCGTTGCAGAACGCCCCTTCGCCGCGCAGCGCGTGGTAGAACTCGCCCAGGGCCGGCAGATCGACGAAGCCGGCGATCATTTGGCCCTGATACTCCAGGCCGACCAGCGTGCCCCAGATCGGGATGCCGCGAAAGTAGTTCCGCGTGCCGTCGATCGGGTCGATGATCCAGCGATAGCCTGAGGAACCGGGCTGATCGCCGTACTCCTCGCCGAGGAAGCCGTCCTGCGGAAAGGCCGCGCTCAGACGCTCCCGCAAGAGCCGCTCAGTCTCCTGATCGGCCACGGTGACCGGGCTGGAGTGGGCCGTCGTCCACGGATCGGTGGACGGCTTCCAGTCCGCGGCCAGGTTGCCGCCGAAGTAGCGCAACGCGGTCCGCCCGCCCTCGCGGGTGACCTCGACAGCGACTTCATGACGGTTGCGCCAGTCGGCGTTCATGAATACGTTCCCTTGATCACAAGCCCAGCGACCGGTCAGGCGAGCCCCCGGCGAAAGCCGGGGGAGTACACGACGACAAACTCCCCCCACTGTCGTGGGGGGCTCGCCTGACACTCGCCTGACATCAGTCCTTCTTCCCCGGCAGCGCGTGGAACTCGACGGTATTCGGCGTCCGATCCGGCGGCAGTTCATACGGCAGCGACTTCAAGAACGCCACCAGGTCGGCGATCTCGTTCGGCTTCAGATGGCTCGTCTTGCCGTGCTTGTCGTCCTTGTTGAAGGTCGTCAGCACCTCTTCCAGGCTGGCCGCCTTGCCGTGGTGCAGATACGGGGCGGTGCGATAGATCCCCAGCAGCGTCGGCGTGTCGTACTTCGGCCCCATCTTCTCGCTGGGATCGGCCGATCCGGTGCCGACGTCGTGCAGCTGGAACGGCTTCGCCAGGCGACTATCGGTCATGTACGGCCCGGAATGACACTCCGCACATCCGACGGTTTTGGCGAAGAAGAGTTCCTTGCCGCGGGTCGCTTCGGGTGACAGTTTCCCCGGCGCGGGAATGTGCGGGGACAGGGTGAACGCGAACGAGTTGGTGTAGATCGCCAGGGCGTCCAGGTCCTTCGAGCGATCGGACGTCTTCTCCTCCAGCTCGGTCGGATGGAAGCCGACCTTCGGTTTGATCCGACCGCGACCGAGGAAGCCGGCCCCGGCCATGAGCTTGCTCTGGATCGTGTACTCGAAGTCCTGCACCTCGTCGCGATCGGCCGACCAGTGCAGCGGATGCGTGTGCGCCAGACCCATCAGGGCCGGAATCTTTCGCAAGCCCTCCGGCTGCTGCCAGACCCGACCGTCGGAGTGACCATCGGGATGACACGAGGCGCAGGCGATCCAGCGTCGGCTCGTCAACGGTCGATTCGCCGTGCTGAACAGGATCTTGCCGCGAACCCATTCCGGCGTCCGCGGCGGATCGCACGCCTTCACCTGACCAATCTTCCGCAGCGTCTGCGCGTCGTGGAAGGTCACGTCGAAATCGAGCGCGTTGGCGATGTAGACCGTTTTTCCATCCGGCGAGACGCGGATGGCTCGGGGGTTCTGGCCGATGCTCACGGCACTGCCGATGCGTTCGACCTCGCGGTAGTCGTCGTCGATGACCTCGGAGACGTTCATGTCATTGGTGCCGGCATAGATCGTGTAGATCCGCTTGCCGTCCGGCGACAGAGCCGCCTCCCACGGGTTGGTCACGACGTAGACGCCGTTGTAGGTGTCCAGGGCGATCGATTTGCCCCGCTTCGCCTGCTTCTCCGGCGGCACCAGATCGTAGATGGTCAGCTGCGGGAAGATCGAGCCGGCTCCGTCGATGAAACCGATCTTCGAGCGGATGTGCGGCAGGTAGGCCTTGGGCCGTCGCGGATGAACGATCACGTTCCGCGCCAGGTTGTCGATCGAATGGCCCTTCCAGCTATCGACGACCTTGCCGGACTCCAGATCGAGCGCGTGCAGACGAGCCGTGTAGAACTCGGTCACGTAGAGCCGCTTCTCGTCGGGACTCAGAGCCAGGCCACGAACGAACTTGCCGACCGGCATCTCGCGGACGACCTTCCGCGTCACCAGGTCGATTTCCGTGACCAGGCCGGGATACTCCTGCGTGACGTAGGCCCGCTTGCCATCCCGCGTGGCGACGATGCCGTACGGCTCATCGGGCACGGTCAGACGTTCCACGACCTTGCCGGTGGCGGTATCGACGAACACGACCTGATCCTCGCCGTAGACCGTCACGGCGACCAGTGGCCCATTCCCGATCCAGGTCGTGCCCTCGGGCTTCTTGCCGACGGCGACCTCCGCCAGCTTCTTCTTCTCGGCCGTGTCCACGACGGTGATCGTGCCGTTGTCCGAGTTGGCGACGACCAGTCGCGAGCCGTCCGGGCTGACGTCCATCAGACTGTTGGAGGAGCCGGCCCACAGGGACGCGGGAAACAGGGCGAGAACGGCCGCCAGGCCGAACGCGGGATGGAAACGCATGATGCAACTCCGGCAGGATTCAGTCAATCCAGGCGGGACGGAGGCTATTATCAGGGTCGGACCACCGGGAAGCAATGGACCAACTCAGGTGCCGAGGTTCTTTTCCACCGCCGACAGCACGTCGGCAACCACCTTCTGGGCCGCGCCGCTGATCAGGCCCGAGGGCACGAGCTTGAGCAGGCCGCCCAGCTGGGTCACCTCCGCGGCATGGTGCAGCAGCGTCCCTCCCTCCTGCGGAATGAGTGTGAGCGTCACCTCAACCGTGCTGTCGCTGCCGATTCCGCGAGCCTCCAGGCGATATCGGGCAGAGGTTTCCGGCGTCTTCGCCAGGATCGTCAAGCGGGCCTGCAACGTGCCGCGCACGAACGAGAAGCCGGGCCGCAACACGAACGACGCGCCGTCGGCATCGACGCTCTCGACCCGATCCAGATCGGGCAGGCACGTCAGCAAAAACGCCGGATCGGTCAGCCGACCCCACAGCAGCGAGGGGGACTGAACGAAGTGCTTCTCGCCTTCAAAACGGACCATCGACGCTCCCTCGGATGAGATGAACGACATCTTCATCCGTGATTATAACCCCGCCCCCCCCGCGAGGGTCTCGGAGAATTATGCCCCCAGGGCCAGGGCCAGGGCCGCCTTGCAGCCGAGCAGGAACTCCGGCACGTCTACCCATTCCTCGACCGTGTGGATGGCATTCTGGCCGGCTCCGAACGTCACCGTCGGCAGACCGTGCCGGTTGATCCAGTTCGCGTCGAGGCCTCCGTTGGCGACCCGGCAGTCCGGCGTCAGCCCCGCCCGGGTCAGCCGATCGACGGCCGTCTTGACGACCGTGGCGGTTTCCTTCAGCCGGAACGGGTGGTAATCCAGGCGGGACGTGAACTTCACCTTCGCCTTGTGGCCCTGGTCGTCGGTGACCTCCTCGGCCGCCGTGGCGAACGCTTCCTTGTAAGCCTGGGTGATCTCGCGGGCGAACTTCGCATCATGGCTACGGCTTTCACCCTGGATGTGGACGTAGTCGGTCACGACGTTGGTCGCGTCGCCGGCGGATCGACCGTCCTTGCCGCCGAAGGGGCCGACATTCGATGTGCCCTGCTTCTCGCCCTGGACGACCTTGCCGAACCAGCCGCCGGCCCTCACGCGGGCCAGGGCCAGGGCGGCGACGAGCGTCGCGCTGATGCCCTTCTCCGGGGCGACGCCCGCATGCGCCGCCTTGCCGTGGATCGTCACCTCCCAGCGCTCGGCACCGACGGCACCGATGGTGAGCTGGGCCGCGAGCCGACCATCGACGTTGAAGCCCATGACGGCTCCGCCGAGATCGGCCAGGTCCAGATTGCGGGCCCCGTGCAGACCGCTCTCCTCACGCACGGTGAACAGCAGCGTCAGCGGCGGATGGGGCAGTTTCTTCTCCAGCAGTGTCTGAACGAGATTGACGAGGACGGCACAGCCGGTGCGGTTGTCGCCGCCGAGGGCCGTCTCGCCCTGCGCGATGATCTTGTTGCCCTTCTTGACGGGCACCGCTCCGGCGCACAGGGGCACCGTGTCCATGTGGGTCATGAACAGGAGCCGATCCTTCTTCTCGGTTCCGGGCAGCGTGACGATGAGATTGCCGGTCTGCGTCGGCAGTCCGATCCGTTCATGGGCGGTGTCGAAGCGAATGGCCCGGGCCGGGACGCCGGCCGCCTTGAGGCTCTCGACAAGGGCCTTGCCGATGGCCTTCTCCTTGCCGGTGACGCCCTCGACGGCGAGGAGTTTCAGAAGGGTTTCGACGGCCAGCGATTCGTTGAACGACAGATCCACGGCGACTCTCCAAGGGTGAGTGTGGAGAGCATGATAGGCATCCGGGCGCGTTCTGATCAGTCGGCTTGTTCCTCCTCTTCGACGACGCGTCCCTCGACGACCTCACGCACCATCTCGGGACAACTGGCCCACGCCGCCTGATAGGTCGCCTCCAGGGGCACCGGGACGTAGGCGTCCACATCGAGGTAGGCCGGCATGTCGGGCAGAACATCACCGACGCCGACCGGTTCGACGTAGGCCGTCCGCGGCAGCGTGGCGACGTACGCCGCCAGGGTCAAGGGCTGATCGGGCGGCAGCTCGAACGGCTGTTCCTCGATCTCGTCCCAGATCGCCTTGTGAATGCCCTGCGGATCACGCACCGACGGCGGAAACAGATCGACGATCAGCAGGTGAACGCCCTGGTCGAGGAACTCAACGCTCTTCTCGACGAACGACCGCAGGGCCGACCGGCTGCTCTTGTTGCCTGGAGAGACGACCTCGATGACACAGACGATACGACCCAGACCGTGCCGGATGGTGACGCGGTTCGCCCTGGCCACCGTGCCCGTCTCGACCGCCCGGATGACGTGCCGGGCCCGCGGCGGTTCCGCAGTGACTACGGCCCCGCCCGAGGCTCGCGGCGGAGGGCCCGAACGAGGCCGACGCTGGAGCGCGACCACGTCCGGCACCAGGGCCGGTGCGTGCTGTTCGACCAGGGCATTGAACCCTGCCGGCAGGAGTCCCCCGTTCAACGCATCGCTGATGCGAAGCGTCCACGCCTGGTGGAAGTGGTGGAACAGGTTGGCATCGACGTGCGCCCAGTCGTGAATTGGCATGACCGACCTCCCCTGGCAAGGTGTCCGTTGGTTGAGCATACCAGCCGCCGAGGCGACGCTTCAAGATTTTCCACGCGCGTCGGCCGACGCGGGGTTAGTACAATCACGAGACACGACAACGCGTCCGCCTCCCCGGCGGGCGTCGGCATCATCGATTGAGGTTTACCCCACCATGACCGGACGGATCGGACGTATTCTCGGCCTCCTCGGCCTGCTCTCTCTGAGCGGTTCCCTGGTCGCGGCCGAGAAGCTCAACATCACCCCGGAATCGACCGAGGGCCGGCTCAAGGCCGACATCACCTACCTCGCCTCCAATGAGTGCGAAGGCCGAGGCCCCACCACCCGCGGCATCGACCTGGCGGCGGACTACATCGCCAACAGGTTCAAGGAAGCCGGCCTCAAGCCCGCCGGCGTCGATGGCTCATACTTCCAGCCCTTCGGCCTTCCCGGCATGATCCTGGAGAAACCGGCGACGTTGACGCTCACCACCCCCGGCGCGAAGCCGACCGACCTCAAGACCGGTGAGCAGTTCCAGCCGATGGGTCTCTCTTCCGGCGGCACCTTCAAGGATGCCCCGCTCGTCTTCGCCGGCTACGGCATCAAGAGCGAAACGCTCAAGTACAACGACTACGCCGATCTCGACGTTCGCGGCAAGGTCGTCGTCGTTCTTCGCGGCAATCCGAAGGAAGGTAAGACCGACGCCCGGGCCTGGGAGCTGACCGTCGGCTCGTTCAACAGCAAGGTCCAGACGGCCGAGAAGGCCGGGGCCCTGGCCATCCTCATCGTCAACGACAAACCCACCGCCGAGGACCCCCTGCTCGACTTCAACTTCACCGCCGTCCTGCGCGGCGGAGCCAAGAGTCCCCCGACGAAGATCCCCGCCTTCCAGATCAGCCGCAAGCTCGGCGAGGAACTGCTGGCGAAGTCGGGCCAGTCGCTCGCCGATCGCGAGGCTGAGATCGTCAAGAACCTCAAACCGAGCAGCGTCGAGCTGAAAGGCTACACCGTCAGCGGTACGCTGGCGTCGAAGCCGGGCCAGATTCCGCTGAAGAACATCGTCGGCGTCGTCGAGGGCAAGGGGCCGCTGGCCGACGAGACGGTCGTCGTCGGAGCCCATTACGACCACCTCGGCTACGGTGGCGCGGGCGGCAGCATGGCCCGGCTCAAGAAGGCCGTCACGCACAACGGCGCGGACGACAACGGCTCCGGCACCACGGCCATGCTCGAACTCGCCCGCCGCTTCGCCGCTCTGCCGGATCGTCAGGGTCGGAGGATCGTCTTCATGGCCTTCAGCGGCGAGGAACTGGGCCTGCTCGGCTCGGCCCACTACTGCAAGAAGCCGATCTTCCCGCTGGAGAAGACCGTCGCCATGTTCAACCTCGACATGGTCGGTCGGCTGCCGAAGGACGAGAAGACCGGCAAGGATCGCCTCCTCGTCGAGGCCAACACGACGGCGAAGGAATGGTCCGCCCTGCTCGACAGGTGGAACGAGAAGCACGGCTTCGAGATGCGACGCAGTCGGAGCCTGATGCCGAATAGCGATCACTACAGCTTCTACAGCAAGGGTCTGCCGGTCCTCTTCTTCTGGACCGGAACGCATCCCGACTACCATCGGCCCACGGACACCGCCGAGAAGATCAACATCGCCGGCATGCGACGCATCGTCGACCTGAGCGACGACGTGATCAGCTACCTGGCCACGACGACGACGCCACCGACGTATCAGAAAGCCCAGATCGTCGGCGGCAGCGGCCGACCCAGTGGGCCGAAGCTCGGCATCATGCCCGGCTACGCCAGCGACAAGGAAGGCGTCCTCATCGAGGACGTCGTCAAGGACGGAGCGGCCGAGAAGGGCGGCCTGAAGAAGGGCGACCTGATCGTCGAACTGGCTGGCAAGCCGATCAAGAACATCGAGACGTACATGGCCGTCATGGCGACCCAGAAAGCCGGCCAGGAGATGGAAGTCGGCGTCATCCGCGCTGGCAAGAAGCAGGCCCTGAAGCTCAAGCCGCAGTAACCACGACCCCGGTCCGACGAGAAAGGCGAGCCCTCCGACGAGAAAGGCGAACCCTCCGACGAGAAAGGCGAGCCCCCCACGAAAGTGGGGGGAGTCTTCGCGTCGAAGAACTCCCCCGGCTTTCGCCGGGGGCTCGCCAGTCGCCGAAAGATCGCCTGCCCTCGATTTTTTCCCCTGTGAAGGAATCCTTCGATGCAGATGCTACGGTTCGGCTGGTTGGGGTTGGGAGTGTTCCTCGTCACGCTGGTCGGCTCGGCCCAGTTCCAGCCGCCTCCGGCCGCCGTGCCGACGGACGAGGAACGCCAGGCGATCGAGAATCGCGTTCGCGACCTCGAAGGCAAGATCGGCGTCCTCCGCCGACAGGGGATTCGCGATCCAGCCCTCGCCGAGTTGGAGGTCTATCCCCGTGCCGTCCGCATGGTGGTTCGACATGGCGAGTTCCTCAACAAGAACTACCCCGCCTGGATCAACGAGATTCTCGATCGCGGCTCCCTCCGTGTCCGGCAGGCGTCACGCGGTGAGTTCCCCTGGCAGCACCAGACCGGCCAACCGGTCGTCCGAGCCTACCGCTCACGGGTCGATGGTTCCGTGCAACCCTACGCGGTGACGCTGCCGCACGGCTACCTCAAGGCTCCGCCTCGACAATGGCGACTCGATGTCGTCCTGCACGGTCGAAATGCCAGCCTGACCGAGGTTTCGTTCCTCAAGTCGTTCGATGGCAGCAAACCAGCACCGAAGGAGCAGGATCACGTTCAAATCGACGTCTTTGGTCGGGGCAACAACGCCTACCGCTGGGCCGGCGAGACCGACGTCTTCGAGGCCCTGGATACGTTCCTGGCCACCGAGCGGGCTCTGGGCCGGGGCGGCCTGATCGACCTGAGCAAACTCGTCCTGCGCGGCTTCTCGATGGGCGGCGCGGGTGCCTGGCACATCGGCCTGCACCATCCCGATCAGTGGTGCGTCATCGGCCCCGGAGCCGGCTTCACCACCACGCGGGGCTACGTCAAGGATCTGCCTCAGGAGTTGCCGCCGTACATCGAGAAGGCGCTGCACATCTACGACGCCGTGGACTACGCCGAGAACGCCGCTGACGTGCCGGTCGTCGCCTACGCGGGCACGGCCGATCCGCAGCTGAAGGCTGCACAGGGAATCGAGGAACGGCTCAAGGGCCTGGGCATCCCGATGAAGCTCGTCACCGCTCCGGACGTGGGCCACAAGGTGCCGCCGGAGTACGCGAAGAAACTGGAGGCCGAGTACGCCGCCGCCGCCCAGAAGGGCCGATCCGGCCACCCGAAGAAGGTCCGCTTCGTCACCTGGACGCTCAAGTACGACCGCTGCGACTGGGTGCAAATCCTCGGTCTGGAAAAGCACTACGAGAAGGCCCTGGTCGAGGCCGAGACGGTCGATTCCGGCTTCAAGGTGAAGGCGGAGAACGTCCGCGCCCTCTGCCTGCGAATGCCGCCCGGTTCGACTCGCAGCGAGATCGTCGTGGAGATCGGTGACACGAAGTTGCCAGTCAAGCCGGCCACGATGCCAGGTACGGCGGGCGACCTGGCCGTCTACCTGGAGAAGCGCGACGGTCAGTGGGTTAGCGTCCTGCCGGAATACCTGGCGACGAACCAGGTCCGCCAGCCGCAAAAGGTCCGTGGTCAGACCGGCCCAATCGACGACGCCTTCGCGGACAGCTTCCTCTGCGTCCGCGGCACCGGCAAGGCGTGGAACCCGGCGACACAGACCTACGCCGATGCCGATCTGCAAAGATTCACCCGGGAATGGTCGAAGTACATGCGCGGGGAACTGCTCATCAAAGATGACGTGGACGTGACGCCGGAGGACCTGGCCATGCACCATCTGATCCTCTTCGGCGATCCGGGGAGCAACGCGCTCATCGCGCAGGTGCTGCCGGGGTTGCCGCTGAAGTGGAAGAAGGATGTGATTGAGCTGGCCGGCCAGCGGTTCTCTTCAGAGGACCACGTTCCGGTCCTGATCTACCCCAGTCCGCTGTCGAGTCGATACGTTGTCCTGAACAGCGGCCACACGTTCCACGAGGCAGATTTCAAGGGGACCAACGCCTTGCTCTACCCCCGCCTGGGCGACTACGCTGTTCTGAAGCGGACGCCGACGCCGGACAACCCACTGGCGATCCAGGTCGCCACGGCGGGGATGTTCGACGAGTTCTGGAAGGTGCGCTGACTCCCTTGCTCGCACTGCGGGCTCGGGTTCCGACGGAGCATGAATAGAGGCGGACATGAACACGCCGGGTGAACCGATGATTCAGTGTCCGATCTGCAAGAAGCTCTTGCCGGCCGGCTCGCGGTTCTGTCCCAACGATGGCACGCCGTTGACCGAGACGGCGGCCCTCAGCAGTGTACCGACACCGACGACCGCCCTGCCCTCCTCCGGTGACATGGAATTGCCCACCGTGGTTGGCGGTCGTTACCGCCTCATCTCCGTCCGTGGCGGTGGCGGCATGGCTCGCGTCTACCAGGCGATCGATCAGACCCTGGAACGCGAGGTCGCCGTCAAGCTCATCAATCCTCAGCTCCGGGCTGATCCGGAGTTCGACGCCCGCTTCCAGCGCGAGGCTCGCATCGCCAGCAAGCTGAACGATCCGCACATCGTCGTCGTCCACGATTTCGGCATCGACCCGGCTCACGGCCCGTACCTGGTCATGGAGTACCTTCAGGGCCAGTCGCTCCGCGAACACCTCCAGACGAAGGGGCCTCTGCCCTACAAGGCGGCCCTGCAAATGGCAGGGCAACTATTCCTGGCCCTGATCCACGCTCACGGCCAGGGGATCATTCACCGCGACATCAAGCCGGACAATCTCTTCCTGATGCAGATCAGCGGCATCCGTCTGCACGTTCGCGTTCTCGATTTCGGCATCGCCCGGATCATGAACCGCGAAGCCTCGGCCAACGACCAGATCACCAGTCCCGGCTCGGTCCTCGGCACGCCACGCTACATGTCGCCGGAGCAACTCGCCGGTCTGCCGCTCGACGCCCGCTCCGATCTGTACAGTGCCGCGCTGGTCATCTTCGAGGCGCTGACGGGCCAACTCCCGCACGCACGCAGCCAACGTCTGAGCGACCTCTGCCCGGACGTTCCACCCGCGTTGCAGGATCTCATCGCACGCTGTCTGGACCCGAACCCCGACCATCGCCCCGCAACGGCTCTGGAAGCGTTCTTGCAACTTCAGGAGATGGGCAGGGCGAGTGGCGTACTGCTCCTGCCCGCCGGAGCCCTGGAGCGCCTGGTGGAGGCCCGGCGGAAGGGGCACACGGTGAGTTCGTCCAGCGAAGTGACCGTGCCGCAGGCCGTGCCGGGTTCGGCCGGATGGCGTGTACTCATCGGTCTGGCCGTGCTTCTCGGTTTGCTGGCCCTGCTCTGGTTCCTCTTCATTTAGCCGCCGGCTTGCCGGCGGGTATTCGCGACGAAGACCGCCGGCAAGCCGGCGGCTAAATGAAGAGGCTTGCCGGCGGCTAAATGACTCATCGCCGACGCAGCAGAAGCAACGTCTGGTCGTCCTGCTGATCCGAGCTGCCGGTGTAACGACGCAGTGCGGCGGCCGCTTCCTCAAAGCAGTCGCGCAGTGGGAGGGCGGTGCGCGGACCGCTCAACACCTCCTGGAGCCGCTCCATGCCGAACTGCCGATCCGGACTGCCCTGATAGGCCTCGAAGAAGCCATCGGTGTAGCAGATGAACGTGTCGCCGGGTTCCAGGACGACCGTCTCGGAGGTCGGCTCGGGAGCCTGGAGCGGATTGCCGACCATCAGCGTCCGCCCGGTCGGCAGCGGTGCGATGGTCCCATCCGGCTTGCGGAGCAGCGGCTCGGGATGGCCCGCCACGGCGAAGGCGACCGTACTCGTCTTCGCATCGTAGATGCCATGAACCAGCGTGATGAACTGGTCGGTGGCATGGTCGGTCAGCAGCGCGTGATGCAGTCGGACGAGCAGGTCAGCCGGGCACTTCGACTGCGGGGCGAACTGCCGCATCAGCGTCCGGGCGGCGATCATGTACAGGGCGGCCGGCATCCCCTTGCCGGAAACGTCGCCGACGAAGAAGGCGAGCCGACCGTCGGCCAGAGGGAAGAGATCGTACAGATCGCCGGCCACGCCGTGGGCCGGCAGGACGCGGGCGAAGAGTTCCACGTCCCGGTCCTTCTCCAGAACCTCGAAGTTGTGCGGCAGCAGAGACATCTGGATCTCGCACGCCGCCTGTAACTCCTGGTCCGTCTTGGCTCGACGAATCAACTCGGCATGCAGGATCGATTTTTCCACCACGATGGCGACCTGGAGAGAGACGGCCATCAACAGGTCGAGGTCGTCGCGGGAGAACATGCCGCCGCCGCGCAGGGCGTCGAGTTGGAGGACGCCAAGACGGCGACCGTTGGCGGCCAGCAGGGGAACACACAGGAACGACCGCAGTTCCAGCGCGGTCATCGTTCGTGTCATGGGCAGGGTCGGATCGTGGGCGACGTTCTCACTGAGCAGCCCCTCGCCAGTCTCCAGGGCTCGCGAGACGAGCGAACGGCTATAGGCGTAGTCCTGCACTGGACCAGCCTTGCGCAGCCGTTGAGCCCGGACGCGGAACTGAAGTTGCGACGTGCTGTCCTCCAGTCGTCGGCCGCCACCTTCGCGCTCCAGGAGCAGGACCATGCCGCGATCCGCCTGCGGGAACAGGCCGAACAGCAGGCTGATCAGGCGATCCAGCAGCGGATCCAGTTCCAGCGTCGTGCCCAGGTGGCGAGCGATCTCCAGAACGCTGCGAAGCTTCTGGCCCGGATTGTAGGAATAGAGACCGAGGTTGCTCGGCTGGGCGCTGATCGTCGCGGTGACGTTCGGCGGGTTGACCTCGATCGGCAGATCAAGGCGGAGTTGCATCACGACCGGGCCGATCTGGACCTTGTCGTTTTCGCGAAGCGGAACCGGCCGGCGTGGCTGGATCGGCTGATTGTTCAGGTAGGTCTTGTTCAGGGCTCCGAGGTCTTCGAGGAAGAACTGGCCATCGTGGCAGGTGATGGCGGCATGCTCCCGGCTGACGGCAAGCGGTTCGAGATGCACCTGGACCGTGGGCTCGCGGCCGATGATGGTGCGGTCGGCTTCGAGTGGAAACACCTGTCCGAGGTTTGGCCCCGCGACGACCTGTAACCGTGCCATGATACCCGCCCTGCCTGGCTTGCCGACGGTTCTCCCATTCGTCATGATACCATCCATGCGACCTGGAACGAAACGTCCCGCACCATTTTCTTCGACGGTACGGGACATGAACAGCCTGGTAGGGCCGGCGAACCTTCTGTTCGTCACCCTCGACTGTCTGCGTCTGGATGTGGCCTGCCAGGCCCTGACCGAGGGGCGGACGCCGCACCTGGCCGCAGTGCTGCCGCCGACGGGCTGGGAGGCTCGCGAGACACCGGGGACATTCACGCTACCGGCTCACCTGGCGTTCTTTCACGGCTTTCTGCCGACGCCGGTCGGGGCTGATCTTCATCCGCGACTGTTCGCGCTCGACTTCGAGGGGTCGCTGACGATCACGCCGAACACCTGCGTCTTCGGCGGCGTGGACGACATCATCGCCGGCCTGCGGGAGCGCGGCTATCGCACCTTCTGCGTGGGCGGCACGGGGTTCTTCAACCAGCGGAATCCGCTCGGCTGTGTTCTGCCTGGTTTCTTCGAGGAGAGTATCTGGTCGCCGGAGTTGGGCGTTGCTGGCCGCGACTCGGCCCGCTGCCAGATTGATGCCGCCCTCGCCATGCTGGCCAGAATTCCGGCGGCGCGGCGCGTGCTGCTGTTCATCAACATCGCCGCGACGCACCCGCCGCACGGCTTCTACCTGCGTGAGGGCGAACCGGACAGCGTCGTCAGCCAGGCCGCCGCCCTGGCGAGCGTCGATC
>CAYYJM010000046.1:5498-30578 GCA_964471755.1 uncultured Alcaligenaceae bacterium | reverse complement strand
TCTGTACTGCATCATCCGCTACCACTTCTTCGATTGAGAGAGTCTTTCAGAGCCGCGCACGCAGCGAGGCCGCGGGCCGAGCGAAGTAAGCGCACCGAGGCCCGGACGTGCAGGCTTTGGGGCGTCTACTCCGCCCTGATGTGCAGGTGGCGGTGCGCTTACTCCGCTCGGCCTGCGGCCTCGCTGCGTGCGCGGCTCTGATCGACGGCGCTGTAGTATGATACTGACCCCGGACATCGCTGGTAGTAGCGGTGGAGAGCAGGGAGAGGGATCGATGAGTGACACACAATCGACAGCGCCGCCGGGAAATCCCTTCCTGGGCGGCCTGGTCGGGATCGGCCTGCTGATCACGTCGCTGCTGTTGAGTCAGAGTCGGGAGCCGATCGGGTTGTACATCCTGGGGCGGTTCCTGTTCGTGGCCGGCCTGGCGGCCATCGGCGGGGCGGTCTACCTCTGGTATCGCCAGACCAACGAGCCGGAACAGGAGCGTGAGCCGGAGGTGTGATCGAGACGACATGACGCCGTGCTGTCACTGCGAATAGTGACAGCACGGCGTCGGTGCAGGTTTCATCCGAGCTTCTTGAGCAGCTCACGGGCCTTCGGGCCGGGATTCTTTCTTGACTTGAGGATCTCCTGGAAGCCCTTTTCGAGCAGGTCGCCCCTGGCCGGATCCTTCTCCTTGACCCGGTTGATCAGGATCGGAAACGACGTCGCCTCGCTGGTGACGGGCATGCCCCGGACGTAGTTGTTCAGGATCGCCTTCGCCTCGGCGAGCGGATCGGCCGCCGGGATCTGGATCGTCTGGCGTGTCTGACCTTCGCCACAGCCGGTCAGCACGCCGAGCGGCAGAGCCAGGCCGAACAGCAGTAGGAATCGATGCATGACAGAAACCTCTCGATGGCTCAGTAGTTCGGAATCACCTGGCGATCGCTGGCATTGCCCAGCAACTGGAAGGTCGTCAACGCCACGGTCTCGGAGAGGAAGCGGATCGAGCCATCGCCGAACAGGGCGTTGACGCCGCCGGTGTGGTTGCTGCGCGGCGGAATGATGCCCCAACTCCAGTCATGGGCTCCGCCGGGGCAGCAGTTGCCACCGGCGGAAGGAAACTCCCAGTTGGGCGGGGCGGCGGTGTTGAACGTCGACTGAGCGGCGGCATACCAGGCCCACATCGAGCCGTTGTTGCCGCGAACTCCGGACGGCGACGTGCGGGCCTGGTTGCCGATGATCTGCAACTCGGCGAGCGTGGGGAAGCTCTGATTGACGATCGAGTTGAAGTAGCTGTCGTTGGTGTAGAAGACGTCGTTGGGGAACCGACCCGACCCGGAGGTCGCACCGCTGCCGGAGAGGATTTCCGAGGCCATGATCGTGTTGCTCAGGCCGTCCTTGACGTACTGGATGCCACGTTCGACCTGATAGGCGAACATGCCGTTGAAGGCGTTGCCGGCCCAGACCGTTGCGACCGAGCTACCGCTGCACCAGGCGTAGTTGGCACCGGGGCCGCCCCAGCTAACGACCGAGGCCGGCGTCGCCCGCTCCGACGAGGGGCAGATGAACGTGGCCAGGCGGACCTGCATCGGCCCATTGTAGGCCACGCTCCACATGCCGGCATCCCCGATGGCCTGGCCGACTGGCTGTCCGGGCCGGGCCGTCGCGGGGATCTGGAACTGTCGGTAGAGCGCATCCTGCTCGATGTAGGGCAGAATGAAATAGTTGATGCCGACCGCTTCCCAGGCGTTGACGCCGATCAGTTGGTAGTTGTACGGCAGGGCCCGGTTCGTGTCGTTGTACGAGTGGATGGCGATGCCGAGTTGCTTGAGGTTGTTCGAGCATTGCGCCCGAGCCGCCGCCGCTCGTACTTTCTGGACGGCCGGAAGAAGCAGGCCGATGAGAATGGCGATGATGGCGATGACGACCAGTAACTCGATCAACGTGAAGCCACCCGGCCGGTGGCGGGAGGAGAGCGACATTCCGATTCTCCATTCAGACAAGGTGAGTGAGGTAGGTAGGTAGCCAAGCGGGACTGTCAATCTTAAACCATTTCTCACCCGCTGAACAGCAGAACCGGGAGTCGTTTCTCCTATCTCCTTCTCGATGCCGGGTCGCTCTCGTGGTCAGGCCAAAATCGATTCGATGAGTTCGCCGTGAACGTCGGTCAAGCGCATGTCCCGGCCGCCGAAACGGAAGGTCGCGCGTTTGTGGTCGAGGCCGAGAAGGTGGAGCATGGTCGCGTGCAGGTCGTGGATCTCGACCTTGCCCTCGACGGCGTGGTAACCGTACTCGTCGGTCGCGCCGTGGATGGTGCCGCCCTTGATGCCCCCGCCGGCCAGCCAGATCGAGAAGCCGAACGGGTTGTGGTCCCGACCGTTGGAACCCTGGGCCATCGGTGTCCGGCCGAACTCGCCGGCCCAGACGACGAGCGTCGAGTCGAGCAGGCCCTTCGCCTTGAGGTCCTTCAGCAGGCCGGCGATCGGTTTATCGACGGCGCGAGCGTTGTCTTCATGACCGCGTTTCAGATTGCCGTGCTGGTCCCAGCGATCGTGGCCGAGGTTCTGACAGAGCAGTTCGACGAAGCGCACGCCACGCTCGACGAGTCGGCGTGCAAGCAGACACTGGCGACCGTATGCGTCAGTGGCCCTCTCGTCGATGCCGTAGAGGTCCT
The DNA here is from genome assembly GCA_964471755.1 of uncultured Alcaligenaceae bacterium. Taxonomy (GTDB): domain Bacteria; phylum Planctomycetota; class Planctomycetia; order Gemmatales; family Gemmataceae; genus CAYYJM01. Next base: position 27,919 of record CAYYJM010000046.1, on the reverse strand, counting down.
TCGTCGCCTTCGTTTCTCCGGCCAGGTCCATGAGTTGCGGCACGGCGGTCTGCATGCGGAAGGCCAGTTCGTAGTTGGCGATGGCGGCCTCCAGTTGGTCGTCGGTGCCGTAACGGCCGACGACGCCGGCGTCGAGTTTGTGGAGCAGGCCGAGCTTGGCTTTCTGAAGCCGCTCGTTTGGCTCGGTCGGCCTGAGATCAGCGACCGGCTGGCCGCCGCGCTGGAAGACGGAGCCCTGGAACGAGGCGGGCAGGAAGCCATTGGAGAAGCAGTCCAGGCCGCCCGGCGGAATCATGCCGCTGCCCAGGACGACGAAGCCGGGCAGGTTGTTGCACTCACTGCCGAGGCCGTAGGTCGCCCATGCTCCCATGCTCGGCCGACCCTGCTGACCACTCCCCGAATGGAGGAAGTAGTTCGCGTTGGTGTGTTCGGAGAAGTTCGACACCATCGAACGAACGATGGCCAGGTCATCGACACAGGTGGCGACGTGCGGGAACAGGTCGCTGACGGGGATGCCGCTCTGACCATACTGCTTGAACGGCCAGGGCGATTTCAGCACGTTGCCGATGTTGTTGAACTGGGTCGGTTCGACCTTCATCTTGATCGGCTTGCCGTGTTCGCGAGCCAGGAGCGGCTTCGGGTCGAAGGTATCGACCTGAGACGGCCCGCCGTCCATGTAGAGAAAGATGATGCTCTTCGCCCGGGCCTTGAAGTGCGGCGGACGCGGCGCGAGTGGGTTCTTCGGATCGATGGTGACATTCTCGGCTGCGGCCTGTTCGCCGAGCAGGGCGGCGAGAGCGACGGCCCCGAAGCCGCTGGCGCAGCGCTGGAGCATCTCCCGTCGGGTGAGGGCGGCCGGTTGATAGCGGTGACAGTGCATGGTCTCGCCCTCACTCCACGAAGATGAACTCTTTCACGTTGAACAGCACATGGGCCAGGTCCGCCCAGGCGCGCACGTCGTCCGATTTGCCGTACTCCTGTGCCTGGGCCGTCAGGAAGCCACGGGCATCGGCGAGTTCTGTCGCCGTTGGTGTCCGGCCGAACGCGGACTGATACATGTGCGTCAGTCGCGCATCAATCGTGCCCGGAATCGCCAGCGTACGCTCGGCCCAGCGACGGGCTTCCTGAACGACGAACGGGTTGTTCAGCAACGTCAGGGCCTGTGCAGGGACGTTCGATACCGACCGCCGACCCATCGACGAGAACGGCACCGGGTAGTCGAACGCCAGGAAGAGCGGATTGAGGAAGTTTCGCCGGACGTTCAGATAGAGACTCCTCCGACCGTCGCCGTCCAGCGGGCCTGAACCCGGTCGGCCCCGACCCTGCATGTGTTCGGTCAAAAACGGATTCGGCCCCCGACCGTACATCCGCCGATCGAGTCGGCCGGACAGGGCGAGCATCGCGTCGCGGATGGCCTCGGCCTCCAACCGCCGAACCGGCATCCGGTGCCAGAGGTGGTTGGCCGGGTCCTTCGCCTCGGCCGTGGCATCGCCGCGACTGCTCATCTGGTAGGTCGCCGAGAGGACCATCAGGCGATGCATCGCCTTCAGGCTCCAGCCCTGCCGGACGAATTCGTCGGCCAGCCAGTCGAGCAAGGCGGGATACGTCGGCGGTTCGCCCTGGATGCCGAGATTATCGACACTGGCGACGAGACCCCGGCCGAAGTGGTGGTGCCAGAGTCGGTTGACGATCACCCGCGCCGTCAGGGGATTGGTTGGTGACAGAAGACGGTCAGCGAGTTCGAGTCGGCCACTGCCGCGTGCGTGTGGCGTCTGCTCCGGTTTGCTCAGGGCGACGAGGAAGTGACGCGGCACGGCCGGGCCGAGGTTCTTGTGATTGCCGCGAATGTAGACGCACTCATCGACGCCGGAACCGTCGCAGAGACCCAGACCGCGGCGCGGTCGGGGCAACTTCGCCTCCCGTTCCTGGATCTGACGCGCGAGGCCGGCCAGGTCGGTGTCGGCCTTCTCGTCTCGACCGAGTGCGGCCAGGAGCGGATTGTGCAACAGGCCATTGAGCAGGGCCGCCTCGTCGGCGTCGATGTCACCCCGTTGCCAGTCGCGGACGACGTCGCGAAGCACCTCGCCCAGACACTCGGCCAGGCGATCCGACGAGGTCAGGCTCTCGTCCTGAAGCAGACGTTGCATCACCGGATTGAGACCGACCGGCGGCGGCCCGGCGTTCGAGAAGAGAACCCGGTCGAGGGCGGCGAAACCATCCCCCTCATCGAGAACCTCGATGTACGCACGCAGGCCCTTCCACATCGAGACGTTCTGCTGGTGCCAGCGCCAGTCGTCGCCATGATCGACCCGGAAGGTGAGGCCGCCGTAGATCGGGTCGCGGATCTGCTGGAAGCCGTCGATGATCAGGTTGACGCGGGCACCCTTGCCGGCGACGCGGTAGAGGATGTGATCCCGCTCGATGACGAAACTCGGCGAACGGATCGCCCCTTCCAGCCGGTTGGAAAGGACGCCACTGTCGCAGGTCTGGGGACCGCGCAGACGCACCACTGACGCCGGCCTGTCAGGAGCCAGGACCACGTCGAGCGGCCCGGTCGGTGTCGGCTCGAAGGCGAAGCCGGTGCGATACCAGCGAGCGTACCCTTCCGGCGTGAACGTCTCGTAGGCAGCGTCGTCCCGGCGGAGGGCCGGGCGATCCAGAAGACGCTGCCGGGCGGCGGCGAAGGTCTGGGCGTCCTTGCTTCCGCCGAGAATGCCCCAGAGGTGGAGGGGATGCTCGGGTCGGTGGAGATCCGCAGCGCGGAAACTCTTCACGACATCGAGTGACGCCTTGCCGTCGCGCAGGTCACGCAGGGTTGCGGGCAGACGTTGCAGACGATCGTCGAGGACCTTCGCAGTCTGCTCGCGTGCCAGGGTCGCCGCCTTCGTCCGCAGGTCGCGGATCTCCTGGACCGGGCCGGCGAACGTCTCCGGCGGATCGATGAAGACCCGCTCGTAACGCGAACTTTGCAGGTAGCCGACGAGGGCGTAGTAGTCCGCCGTCGGGATCGGGTCGAACTTGTGATCATGGCAGCGGGCGCAGGCGACCGTCAGGCCGAGGAACGTCTTGCCGAAGACATCGATCATGTTGTCACGGCGGTCAGCCCCGTCACCGCGAATGTCCACTGGCGAATGCTTCGACTCGCCCAGGAACCAGAAGCCGGTGCCGAGGATCGACTCGTTCGTGCCGGTGTCCGGGCGGTGTCGTGGCTCTGTCAGCAGATCGCCGGCCAGGTGTTCGCGGACGAACTGATCGTAGGGCACGTCCTGATTGAAGGCCCGGATGACGTAGTCGCGGTAGCCGAACGCCTCGGGAATGTCGAAGTCGAACTCGTGGCCGCTGGTCTCGGCGAAGCGCATCAGGTCGAGCCAGTGACGGCCCCAGCGTTCGCCGTAGGCCGGCGCGGCAAGCAGCCGATCGACCACGCGGATGCGGGCCATCTCCGGATCGCGTGCCGTGGCCTGCTCGAAGTCGGCGATCTCCGCCAGCGTCGGCGGCAGGCCGGTCAGGTCGAACGTGACGCGCCGCAGCCAGACTCGCGGTTCGCACGGCGAGGCCGGCTTCAGTCCCTCCTTCTCCAGACGGGCGAGGATGAACGCATCGAGCGGATTCCGGATGGGCATCGTTGTCGTTCGGAGGTTCGGCACGGCTGGTCGGCGAACCGGCTGAAAGGCCCAGTGTTTCTTGAGGGCTTCGAGGTCGAAGGCGCGATCCTTCGTGACGATGGCCTTGGCGTCCTTCGGCCAGGGGGCTCCCATCTTGACCCAGGCCGTCAGGTCGGCGATGGCCTCGTCGGGGAGCTTGTTCCGCGGCGGCATGCGCAGTTCATCGGTGTAGCGGATAGCGTGGATGAGCCGGCTCTTCTCCGGCTCGCCGGGCACGATGGCAGGACCGCTGTCACCGCCCTTGTGGAAGCCATCACGGCTGTCGAGCAGGAGGCCGCCACGGACCTTCTTGCCGGAACTGTGGCAGGAATGACACTGCGCCGTCAGCAGTGGGCGAATCTTCTTCTCGAAGAACTCGACTCCCTCGGCCGACGGCTCGGCCGGTTCCACGGCACTCCCCGGGAGGACGATCACGCCGAGCAGCAGAAGAGCCAACGTCACGCCACGCTTCATCATGTCCCCTCGTTCAGTTGGCCTTCTTCGGGATCAGTTCCAGGCAGACCAGACGGTCCTTGCCGCGCACGTAGAGCAGACCGTGCGACAGGATCGGTGCCGCCCAGCAGGGGTATTGCAGCAGAGGCTGATCGCCGCCGAGCTGCACGCGGGCGATCTCCTCGTACTTCTGTGGGTTGAGCTTCACCAGGTGGAGCATGCCATACTCGCCGAGGACGACCAGGTGACCATCGACCCGCAGGAATGACGTTCGCGTCAGGTCCGGTTCACTCCAGAGAACCTTGCCGGTGGCCAGTTCAAGGCAGCGAAGCTCGGCGTTCTCCGGGTGGCGACCGCTGCATCCGTAGACGTGACCATCGACATGGATAGGCGTCGCCCAGTGGGCCTGGAGCGATTTGTCCCGCCCCTTCTTCGCGTCGGTCCAGACCTCGTGGATCTTGCCATCCTTGAATTCGAGCAGGGCCGCACCCGGGCCGTAGGTCTCCGAGATGAGGATGCGATCGCCGACGACGACCGGGTTGGCCGCGTTGACGCTCTCCAGGATGCGCGCCCGCCAGGGGAAGGCGAAGAGTTCCTTGCCAGTCGTCGGGTCGAAGCCGTGCAGGGCCTCGCGGCAGAAGACCAGGCAGACCCGCTGCTTGCCGAGTGTCACCACGCGCGGACTGGAGTAACCGGCGAGATCGTCGCCCGACTTCCACTTCACCTGGCCGGTGTACTTGTCGAAGGCGACGAGCGCGGTGCCGTTACTCTTCAGTTCGTCGAAGGCCACCTCGTTGCTGCCCTTGGGACTGCCACCGACCAGCGTGATGAGCAGGTCCCCCTCGACGACCGGCGTGCCACCGGTCCCGAAGAAGTTCTGGATGACGCCGAAGTCGGCCGTCGCGTCCTTCTTCCAGATGAGCTTGCCGTCCGTGACACGGACGCAGTGGAGCAGGCCCTCGGGACCGTAGATGTAGACGCGATCGCCATCGACCACGGGACAACAGCGCGGGCCGCCACTGTAGTTGTAATGGTCGCGGTACTCGGTCGGGTAGGTGAACTCCCAGAGCGGCTTGCCCGTCTCGCTGGTGAACGCCCGCAGACGAGCCGAGTTCCGCAGGCGATCGAAGAGAAAGAGTCGGCCGCGTGAGATGCTCGGCATGCCGTAGCCCTCGGCCACCTCCATCTGCCAGACGATGCGCGGCCCTTCCTTCGGCCAGCGCGTCAGGATGCCCTTCTCACGCGAGACGCTGTCGCCGGTGGGGCCCAGGAAGCCGGGCCAGTCGTCACCATCGGTACGGGTACGCAGATCCTTCGGTAGAGCAGCGTCGGGGCCGGACTTCGCCTCCGGCTTCGGGCCGGGATCAGCTCCGACGCCACAGCCCAGAAGCAGCAGCACGATCAGCAGAAAATATCGGCTCATGGCGGAATCATCCCGGCGGGAAGGAAGGAGGGTCCATTCCGATCAGGGATGATTCTACCGCGAACGGTTCGCCGACTCCACCTTCTCTTCCGCGGACTGGCGACGAAGTGCCAGCAAGCCAATGTAGCCAATGTAGGGTGGGCGGGAGCGCCGCCGACGCCCAGTCGTCTCGGAAGGCCGGAACAGCGCAGGCCCACCAATCCTCGCTCAGGAGCGCGCGACACCGCAGCGGTCTTGATCGGTGTCGCTGCGCTCCCGTCGGAGCATCGGCGGGCCTGCGCTGTGGCGGGCCCTGGAACCTATCAGGCGTCGGTGACGCTCCCGCCCGCCCTACGTTTTGGTCGCCTCTACGGGGCTGTACCCTTCCGCCGTCTGACGACGAAGTGCCAGCAGGGTGCGATCGAGGTAAGCCTGGATGCCGGCTGCGATCCAGACGCCGACCATACCCAGGACGATCAGCGCGATGAGCAGGATGCGGAACGGATCGGTCAGGGTGACCAGCCCGGCCAGCAGGGCGGCGGCACTGAGCGGGATCAGACCGGCCAGCAGGGTCAGCCAGTTTCCTCCCGGCGGCGGCAGCTCGTGACGCGTCGTCTCCGCCAGCCCACCCGGCGTCTGGATCAGCAGGTCGGGGTAGAAGATCCGCAGCACGGCAAAGCGCACGCCGAGAACGGCGTAGGTCAGCGCGATCAGTGCCGACAGCGTGAACGAGAAGGCGAACTGAATGAAGATCATGGCCGTGACGCCGCCGCCGAAGACGTGCAGAGCCAGCGGGAAGAACAGGGCTCCGGGGAACCAGGCCAGGCAGGTGAACAGGGCCGTCCAGTTCGGCCAGGACAGCACCCGGCGACGCATCTGATCGAGCCGTCCCTGCTCGATCGGCTGCTGTTCCGCCCGCGCCTGCGCGAGCCGGAGCCAGGGCCAGACCAGCCACAGCATCAGACCGATTCCCACCGGGTGAGCCAGGGCGTTGTAGACGATCCAGAGCCGATCGAAGAGAACCTGCTGTTCGAGCGGAAGATCGGCGACGATGCGGTACTTGTTGTAGCCGATGTTGACGACCGTCCCAATCAGGTTCGGGACGTAGGCCAGCAGGATCAGTCCCACGGCCGGGAACCGAGCGACCCACTCGCCGACGCTCCCCAGGGGGGGCAGGGAGCCGCGCACGTGCTGTCGTTCCAGGCAGTCGGAAACGGCCCGACTCAGTTTCGTCGCATCGGCGAAGCGCTGATCCGGATTCGGCTCCAGGCAGCGCAGGATGACCGAGGCCAGCCCCTCGTCCGGGATGCGGGCGCGGACTCTGGCCCGGCAGATACCACGACGTTCGCCGGCCAGCTGGGCCAGCGTCTCCGGCGAGCTGGCGTGGCTCTTGCTCGAAGCGAACGGCATCTCGCCGGTCAGCAGTTCGTAGAAGAGCAGACCGACGGCGTAGAGATCAGAGCGTGGCTCGACCGCCTCGGGGCCGACGCCGCTGGCGGGGTTGAAGGCGTCGAGATGCTCCGGGGCCATGTAATCCAGGGTGCCGCCGAAGATCTCGCCGCGGGCTCCGGCCCGTCGCTGCGGATCGAGCGAGATGTTGAAGTCGGCCAGCTTGACCCGGCCGTACTGGTCGATGAGGATATTGCCCGGCTTGATGTCGCGATGAATGACGCCATGATGGTGAGCGTGGGCCAGGGCCTCGGCGAGCTGGCGGATCAGCCAGCAGGCGGTTTCGGCGCGATTGCAGCGCTCCAGCTCGGTCCGTTCGGCCAGGGCCTGGGGATCGAAGCGGCCTTCCAGCGGGGCCAACTGCTCGACGGCCTCCAGGAGATCCTTGCCGGTCCAGTTCGCGCCCCGAGCCTGGAGCAGATGCAGGATCTCGTCGAGCGCCGCTCCCCGGACGACCTCCATGCACAGCAGACGACAACCGGGAATGCTGTCGGGGTCCTCGTCGTAGACCTCGACGATGTTGCGGTGCTTCAGGGTGGCCATGGTCCGCCCCTCGCTGCCGCGATTGGGCGAAACCTTGAGGGCCACTTCCCGTTCCAGCGACGGCTGCTCGGCGAGGTAGACGGTCGCCAGGCCGCCCCGGCCGATCCGGCGCTTGATGGTGTACTTGCCGAGTTTGTCGCCCGGCCGAAGTTCTGCCGGAGGGCGGGCGGGAGTCGGCAATCCGATCGTCGGCGGCAGGGGCGGAACCCAGCCGCTGATCGATGCGTCGTTTCCGCTGCCCGGCAGGCGTGGCGGACTTGCCAGGCTCGGCTCGGTGGGACGCTCGATCCGGCTCATGCGGGTGTCGCTCGGATCGGGTACGGTCCGCTTGCGGTGGGCAGGCGTTTCCTTCGGGCCCGGATCGTCCGCATCGGGGCAGAGCGGCGTCAGGTGGCCGGCCGGCTCGGTGGCCTGCTTCGAGCGCAGCACGTCGCGCAGGCGGTTGTGGAGCCAGGCCGTCGCGGCGAACCGGGCGGCGTTGGCCGGGCTCGCCTTGATCCAGGCGTTCAGCTGGACGATCTGGTCCTGGGGCAGCGTCTCGTCCAGGTAGCCGTGGATGAGGGCGTCAATCTCGTCACTCATGGCTCGATCTCCGCCGCGCCGGGGTGGCCCTCGATGCACTCCCGGAGCCGATCCCGGATGCGTTGCAGGGCCTTGGCGACCGTGTTCGCTCCCAGGTCGAGATGGGCTCCGATCGCCGCCGGCTTCAGATCGCACTCGTAGCGCAGCCGGCACAGCTCGCGCGATCGGGCGTCGAGCCGCTCGAAGCACTCCCCGAGGCGGTCCAGACGTGGATCGGCCGGCAGGCCTTCCGCAAACGCTCGGGCCAAAGCCTCGACCGTCTCCGAGTCGAAGACGACCTTCTCGCGGCCCTGACGGCGATAGTGCAGCCGCACCTGATTCCGGGCGATGCCGAGGACCCAGCCGACGAACGACTGAGTCGGATCGTAGCGCTCGAACGACTCCAGGACGGCGACGGCGATCTCTTGCAGGATGTCGTCGCGGTCCTGGAAGTCGCGCACCAGCGACGCGACGAAGGCCGACACGGTCGGCACCGCCTGCGTCCATCGTCGCATCGCTTCCAGGGTGTGGGCGTCCACCGCGCTGCCTCCGCTTTTTTCGAGGGACCGATCCTGTCCCCTCAAACACTTTACCGCTGACTCGGTTTCATGACCGCGCCGTTGTCAGGCCGGGCTCTCCTTGTCTTCCGCCAGCGCGGGACGACAGTATTCCAGCAGCCGGAGTTCGGCCAGTTCCTCCAGGAGGGCATCCTCGGTGGGCGAGTGCAGGCTCTCGCGGACTTCCTCCAGCAGGTAATCGGCGAACCGCTCGCGGGCTCGATGAACGATCTGGCGAATGTTGGCCGGCGTGAACGGTCGCTGGAGTTGCTCGCCGAGGATCTCGGCGAGTTGATGCGAGCGCAGTTCCGGCTGCAAGGCCCGCAGACGGAGAGCGGCGTAGAACGGTTGGCCGGATTCTTGCTCGTGGGTTTGCAAGCGAGCCCAGGTCCGCGCCAGCAGGTCCTCGCGCCAGCTTTGCAGGAAGGCCTCGTCCTCGGCCGGTTCCGGGTCACACACTCCCGGCTCCGGGGCGTCCGGGTCGAGCTGTCGCGGCCCCCGGCCTTTCCGACTGCGATAGTCGGAGACGAGGTGGAACAGCACGCTCTTGAGGTAGCGGCGGAACTGTCCGCGCGAGGGGTCCGCGCCTTTGAGTTTGCCGCGGATGAACTGGACGGCGAACTCCTGGTAGACGTCATCGACGGCGTCGGCGTCGCGCAGGGCGGCCATCAGATACCGGCGGATCGCGCCGCTGTAGCGTTCCAGAATGTCGGTCTGGGCCTGTCGGGCCTTCTCGTCCGGACTGCCGTGAGCGTCACGAACCAGTGTCCACAGGGTATTGATTCGGCTGAGACGGGTCTCGCTGGGCTCGGCCATGCTGCGACTCCCTGAAGGCTGAAGGTACTCTCTTGATCGTACTGCACGCGCAGGCGAGATGCTACCTCGCCCTGGACGGATGGCCTCGCTATATCAGTGAAGTCCGATGACCGATCGACCGCAGCGCCATTCCTCTCCGACCTGAGGGCAGACCATGCTTCCGTTCCGTCGAACCAAGACCGTCGCGACCATCGGGCCCGCCTCGTCGGAACCTGCCATCCTGGAACGCCTTGTCCGCGCCGGGGTTGATGTCTTTCGCCTGAACCTCTCGCACGGCACTCACGACCAGCACCGGCTGGCCTTCGCCGGCATTCGTGCCGCCGCCCAGCTGGCCGGCGTCCACGTGGCCATCCTGGCCGATCTCTGTGGGCCGAAAATCCGTGTCGGCATCTTCGCTGCCGGCTCCATCGAACTGGACGCCGGGCACAGCGTCACCGTTACGACCCGTGACATCCTCGGCGGTCCCGGCGTGATTCCGTGTGCGTATCCGTCCCTGAGCCAGGATGTGAAGCCGGGCGACCTCATGCGCCTCGACGATGGCCTGCTCGAACTGCGCGTGGACAGTATCGAGAATGAGACCGAGGTCTACTGCACCGTTGTCACCGGCGGCATCCTGAAAGACCGCAAGGGCATGAATCTGCCCGGTGTCAACCTGTCCACGCCGTCGCTGACCGAGAAGGACAAAACCGACGCTCAGTTTGCCCTGGAACTCGGCATCGACTTTCTGGCCCTGTCGTTCGTTCGCAAGGCGCAGGACGTGCAGGATCTACGCGAGTTCATCGGCCAGCTCGGCGGCGCGGAGACGCCCATCATCGCCAAGATCGAGAAGCCCCAGGCCCTGGACGAAATCGACGCCATTCTCGAGCAGGCCGACGGCATCATGATCGCACGCGGCGACCTCGGTGTGGAACTTCCGCCCGAGAAGATTCCCATCGTCCAGGCCGCTCTGATCAGCAAGGCCCGGCTGGCCAGCAAGCCCGTTATCGTCGCGACGCAGATGCTCGAATCGATGGTCCTGAATCAGATCCCCACGCGGGCCGAGGTGAGCGATGTCTCGACGGCCGTTCTCGCCGGGGCCGACGCGGTCATGCTCTCGGCCGAGACCTCCGTCGGGGCCTACCCGGTGCAGGCCGTTCAGATGATCGATCGCATCGCCCGGCAGATGGAAAGCTGGATGTACGAGGAGGACCGTTTCCGGTCGCTGACGCCCGAGGTGAAGGCGTTGGCTCGTGCGGGAGCGGTGCCCTACGGTGGACCGCTTCGGCCGGCACTGGCTCGCTCGCTGGCCCAACTGTCGCGCGATCTCAAGGTGCCGGCCGTGGTCGTCCGTTCGCAGACGGGAACCTCAGCCCGCGTCGTCTCGGCGACGCGCCCGGCCGCGCCGATCGTCGTCCTCAGCACCGAAGAAAAGACGGCCCGGCGACTGAACCTGGTCTGGGGATTACTCCCTCAGGTGGTCGGCACCGCTCAGTTCGAGCAGCCCCGACCGACCGCCCGGCAGATCGTCGCTCAACTCGGCCTGGCCCAGGCCGGTGAGATGATCCTGCTGCTCTCCGGCGTCGCCAGCGATGAACCGAGCGTCACCGTCCTGAAAGTGTAGCCCGACGCGGATTGGTCTGGAAAAGGCAACGGGCGGAGAGTATCTCCGCCCGTGCGTTCGAGTCGTTCGCGAAGCCTCAGCAGGAAAACAAGGGGCGACGACGCGATAACGCCAGCCACAGCAAGCCCACGCCGAGAGCCCCGCTCAACAGGGTGCCGGGTTCTGGAACCGCCGTGACGAGATCGCGAACCGTGACCGTCGCCCGGGCTCCGATGCTGCCCTTGTTCGTCGAGGTCGGCGGCCCCGGTGGCACGATGCTCGTCATCGTCACCGTGTAAACGTAATGGCCCAGCGTGACCGATTGCTCGATGTCCTCCGTGTCCAACGACGGCCGGACCTGGGCGCTCTGGGCGGTCAGCCGACCGTTGAAGACGCCGTGAAACTGGAGCGTGGCCAGCTCTCCCGACTGTGTGTCGCTGATCGACAGCGAGAGCAGGAACGGAGCGTTGGTGAAGCGATCCGGGCTCGCTGCCGTCGCCGTACTCTCCGTCCGAATGTTGGTGGCCACGATGTCCGTGTTGGGATCAACGGTGTCCACCTCGACCTGGCCGGTCGCCTGGTGGTCCAGGTAGATCTTGCCGGTGCCGGGGGCGTCGGCCTCGACAATGTCCGGGACCGAGGACCAGGTATAGGACCAGTTTATCAGCTCAGCGCGGGCCGGACTGTTCAGCGCTAGCACCATCAGCGCTCCGATTACCGGAGCTGAAATGCATCTCATCCGTGCGCTCCTTTTCCATCCATGTGTCGCGGCTCGTGGTGTGACCGGGAAGGTCCCCGCCAGAACGGGAGTGCGGCCGGGCCCCAGACCATCGGTCAGTCGTCGGGCCAGGCGCATCAAGGAGTGTCATCCGGGTGTCAGACTGTTGAGCCGCTCCTGTTCTGTGGGCGTAGTCTACGCCGCTGGAAATCGACATGTCAACCAGGGTTTCGCAGCTGCCGGTGTTGAGCGGGCCCCTAGTTTCACTCGACGCGAATAGATTAACGCGAACTCACCAGTCCTGCCAGGGAAGCCACGCAAACCAGGAAAGCCAGCAGAACCAGGAAGCTCCCCGCCCACGAGAGCCGACCGGGGACAACCCGACTCGGGCTCGTCTCGGGAGGAGACTCCACCGAGGGGAACGGTGGCTGCCAGGTCGGCCCCTCGGCCGGGCCGACGATTCGCGCCCGACTTCGGTAGAGCGCCCAGCCCACCACGAGGAGCAGGATCAGCGCGGAGCCCACCGACAGGAGTTGGTGCAGCCAGGGGGCTTCGGGCAGAGCGGCGGCCGCCTCGTTCACCTGCTCCAGAGGAGCGAACCGCACGGCCAGGACGGCCAGCGAGTTGTTCACCGTGTGCAGGAGCATCGGCATCCAGAGCGAACGGGTCGTCAGGTAGACGTAGTGCAGCCAGAGCCCCATGATCATCGCCATCGTTCCCTGGCACGGCTCGATGTGGATCAGCCCGAATAGAAACGAGGTCAGCAGAACGCCCACCCAGGGGCCGTAGCGGCCGACGAGACCGCGACCCAGGAAGCCGCGACACCAGAGTTCTTCGCCGATACCGGGGCCGAAGCCGATGACCAGGACGCCGAACAGGGCCGGCCAGGACTGAAAGAGCTGGGCGAGAACGTCCACGCCCGGTAGCACCGCTTCCTCGGAAACCGGCATGGCCCGCCGCAGTCCGGCGTAGATCAGATTGCCCAGGAAGACGAACGCCGGCGTGCTGGCCAGAGCCAGCAGACAGGCCTGCCAGCCGGGCCAGCGCAGCGCCACCAGACGCCGCCAGTCTCGACCGAAGAAATAACGGAGCATCAGCAGTGAGAAGCCAATGACGTAGATCTGCGCCACCAGGAACGCCCCGGCGATGGCCAGGCTCCCCTCGGTCGAACCGAGCAGGACGGACGGATCCATCTCACCCTGGAACTTGTCCGGATTCAGCAGCAGAAAGAAGGTCAGGAGCCCGACCGCGACGAGAGCCCCCGGCACCTGCGTGAACAGCAGAAAGCCCAGGCAGAGCAGCAGCGCCCGGCCGAAGCCCGGATACGGTCGGTTCGGCGGAACCCACGAATCCGGCTCGGGAATAATCCAGCCGGTCGGAGAAGACTCCGCCTGAGGCGGCCACGGTGCCTGGTGCATGGTCGTGTCGATCCAGTGTCAGTAAGGGATGCGGCCCGCGCTGTCCATCCAATTGTAGATCCAGGGATGCCGCCAGGGGTTCCAGTCGAAGTAACTCGCCGACAGGATCGACATCAGGAGCAGGACCAGGGCGACGGCCCGGCCCAGTCGCCAGCGTGCCAGCCAGTCCAGGGCCGGGATCATGGCGACGAGCCAGAGCGGCGTCAGCCACATCAGCCAGCGCGGACCATTGGTCCAGCCGCCGTAGTTGTTGGTCCGGTAGATGTAGAAGCCGATGACCACCACCGAGAGGAGCAGGACCGAGGGAGCCAGCCACCAGGGCAGGGGCGTCCGGCCGTCCGCGCTGGCCGCGCTTCCGGACGCCGGCCGCAGGCCGATGAGCAGACCGAGCAGGCCGAGCAGGAACACCGGCGTCAGTGCGAAGAAGCCATGATGGCCGATCAGCAGGTTGAAGGCGTAGGCGTACTTGTCCTCCTTCAGGTAGGCGTAGTCGATGCCGCTGCTCGTCGGCTTCGGGAGCCAGTGGCTGCCCTCGTACTGATACCAGATGCTGCTCGTCTCGGCGTAGACGGGCACGATCCGCTCCAGGATCAGGTAGTTGAGGCCGACGAGGGCTGCCAGCGGCAGAGCGACCGCCGGCAGATAGGCGAACAACGCCCGAGTCCAGGACACGCGCGCCAGCAGCACGAACGCCAGGGCCGTGAACGCCAGCGAGGGCAGCTCCATCGTCGCGTTCAGACCGCCGAGCAGGCCGGCCAGCAGATACCAGCCCGTACTCGCCGCGGGACCATCCCGGTCGATCTTGAGGACCAGTACGAGCAGGAAAAGCGTCCCGTAGACGGCCGGGACGTGATTGCTGAACGTGATCAGGAACGGATTCAGAAGCGTCCCGAACGCCCCGGCGGTCAGGATGAACGCCGCCGTCCAGGGATGGCTCGCGTAACGCTCGCCGACCCGGTAGAGCAGCCAGAGGTAGAGCGCCAGCGGCAGCAGGTTGAGCAGACCGACGAGCAGGCGAACCACCAGGAACGGTTCGTCCTCCAGCGACAGACCGGCAAGATGGTACACCGGCCAGTACGCGCCAGCCATCAGGACCGGCAGCAAGGGCGGCTTGCTCGAATAGAACTCGCCGGTCATCGGGTGCAGGACCTTGTCCACGCTCTGCCAGCCGTCCTCGAAGATGATGCCGCGATCGTTCAGGCGCACGGCATGAATCGTGACGGCCTGGAGTGGTGTCGTGGCGGCGAACAGGGCCACGGCCGCCGCGTCCGGCCGGGAGCGATGGCCGATGACAAAGGTGCCGTCCTCGACCAGGGCGCGGACCGTCGCCCAGCGCGAGCGGTCATTGCTGCCAAAGGTCGGCATCGGTGTCGGCGTCTTGCCCGAGGCGAAGGCCGAGCGCGCGCCGCGCTTGGCCTCGTTGCTCGGTTCATAGATCCGCTCCGCCGACGCCAGCCGGCCCAGCGCCACGCCCAGCGCCGCGACGATCACCAGGTGAATCAGGAGGTGCCGTTCGGTCGGTTGCTCGTTCATGTCCGGTCTCCCCTGTTTGGATGCTCGGTTCGCTCGGCCACGGAGTAGCTGTCCTCTTCCCTTCCTTGATACGCGGTGAGCAGTTCGGCCAGCAAGCCCGTCGCCATCAACTGGACGCCGACGATCAGGATGCCGACCGAGTAGAGCAGCAGTGGCCGCTGATGCAGGGCCGTGAACGAACCCGGTGCGAACAGGTTGATGACCCATTCGCCAGCGAGCCAGGACATGCCCAGGCCGCCGACGAGGCAGGCGAACAGACCCAGGCTGCCCATCAGGTGCTGCGGCCGCTGACCATACGCTGTCAGGAAGTAGACCGTCACCAGGTCGAGCAGCCCCTTGATGAAGCGGCGGACGCCGTACTTCGACCGGCCATACTGCCGGGCGCGGTGGTTGATGACGATCTCGCCGACGGTGAAGCCTCGCGCCGCTGCCAGGACCGGGATGAAGCGATGCAGCTCGCCGTAGAGGCGGACCTCCTTCAACACCGCCGCCCGGTACGCCTTCATGCCGCAGTTGTGATCGTGCAGCTTGACCCCGGTCATCCAGCCGACCAGCCAGTTGAAGACGCGACTGGGATAGACCTTGTGCCAGGGATCGTGGCGGACCTTCTTCCAGCCGCCGACCACGTCGAGCGGTCCGCTGGCCGGGTTCTCCTCGGGCAGACCGCGTTCCAGGGCCCTGAGGAAGCGGGGTATCTCGCGGGGATCGTCCTGAAGGTCGGCGTCCATGGTGATGATTACCTCGCCGCGAGCCACCCGGAAGCCGGCGACGAGGGCGGCGGCCTTGCCGAAGTTGCGCCGGAAACGAATCCCCTGGATCCGGGCATCGCGCTGGGCCAGCGTCTGGATCGTCGCCCAGGAGCCGTCCTTGCTGCCGTCGTCGATGAAGATGACCTCGATCTCCAGGCGTTCGCTCTCGGCGACGGCCTGGATCTCCGCGACCAGCGGTTCCAGGCTCTCCTTCTCGTTGTAGACCGGAATCACCAGGGAGATCATGCACGCCTCACGTTTCGGTTTGCGGTTCCAGGGGAGCGAGCCGGGTCGTCGGTAACCAGTAGACCACCGCGGCGCTGGCCAGGTCGGCGAGCGTCCACAGGACGCGGAGCAGGACGACCACGATGACGGCCCGAACTCCGAGCGTCGGGGCCAGCAATTGTTGCAGGACCAGCTCCCGCACGCCGAGCCCGCCGGGTGTCGAGGCCAGGAAGCCGGCCACGTAGGACACCGAGACCAGGGCCGTGCAGCGCAGCCAGACCGTCAGCGGCTCGGTCACCCATTCCGGGTTGAACGCTCCCAGCGTGGCGGCCAGGCTGGCTCCGAGCAGGGCCCAGCCGCAGGCCGTCAGCCCCAGGCCGATGAGCAGGGAGCCGAAGCCGAAGCGCGGCCAGGACTGGCCCGGTTCTCGAAAGCGGGCACCGACGCGATCGACCAGGAAGTTGAACACGCCTGGAATGATCGGCAGGCCAACCGCCACGAACAGACCCAGCGTCGGCCAGAACCAGGCGCGATCGCCTCCCCGGTCGAACAGCAGCAGCATCGCCGCCAGGAACGCCCCGGCGGCGATGGTGGTGAGCGTCTCGAACGCCGTCGTCACCGCCGCCGTCACCGGTCGGACGCCGCCCTGAAAGGCGAGGCCGACACGGATCAGAAAGGCCCAGCCCTTGCCGACCGGAGCGTACTTGCCCAGGTGGCCGAGGTAGTAGGCCCGCACGGCGATGCCGACCGGCAAGGGCTCCCTGGCCCAGCCGAGCAGCAGCATCCAGAACGCCGCCGAGAAGGCCAGGCCGAGCAGGTAGAGCCCACCGGCCAGGACCAGCATCATCGGCGAGGCGGCCAGAATCTTCTCGCAAAGGAGCTGCCACGGTGTCCGGGTCGGGTCGATCTCCTGCAGTTCGCTGCTGGACACGATACGGACGAAGAACCACGCCACGCCCACCACGATGAGCAGGGCGAGCAGGGCCTTTGCCCACACGAGCCATCGTCGCCAGCGTTCCGCCATCCCGACGATTGTACCAGCCGCGCCCCGGGCTGGCTCGCCGGAGTGAGCCGGGCCGGTTTCGTCGTCCTACCGCCGACGACGCGACCAGTCGTTCTCGTCGCGGTTGTACCGTGAGCGGGAAGCGCGACGGAATTCGTGGACGACACGCCAGTTGTTCAGCGTGGCCAGCAGCACGATGCCGGCGACCAGGTTGAGCAGGCCGGGCACCACCTGCGCGAAGAGTCCCAGCACGACGAGCGGCACCTGCGCGTTGGCCTGTCGAGCGGCGGCCGTCAGGATCACCAGGTGGATGCCGCCACAGCAGCACAGCTGAATGATCCCGCACACGAGGCCGAGAATCGACGCCGTCATCACCAGACCGTATCCCTCCCGCCGAGCCAGCGGTGCCACGCTCACGAAGAAGAAGATGGCCGGCACGACGGCCAGGGCCATCATCCCTCCTGAGATGAACACCATCCAGAGGAAAACGTCGGGCGGGGGCGTACGCGGAAGCATCGTCGCCTCGACCAGTTCCAGCAGGATGGCGAAACATCCCCCGAGGACGCTGACGATCCCGGCCCCGCCCATGAGGCCGCGACAGAAGCCGAGGCTGGCCTTGGGGTCTGGTCTGCGGTCGTCATCGTCGATGTCGAAGGAAGCGTCGCGCCGCGCGGGCCGCCGACGAGGAGCCTCGCGCTCGGGCGGATCGTCCCGCGGCGTTGGCCGGGGTGCTGGCGCGGTCGTGATCGGCACCTCTTCGGCGGCGGTCGTGTCCAGAACCTGCTTGCAGCCGGAGCAGGCGACGGGACGCCCGCGCAGGTCGTCGGGCAGCAGCAGGTTCAGGCCGCAGTGCGGACAGGTAATGGTGACCATGATCGAGAGCGAGGCTCAATCCTCCTCGCGACGACGGCGCGGACGGTCGTCGGGTTCGTCCTCGTCGTGATGGCGGTCTTCCCGTTCGCGTTCCTCTTCTGCGACCAGACGGTTATTCTCGAAGGCTTCCTGGACCGAGTAGCTCGACAGGCTCGTCAGCGAGGAGAGGCCGCTCATCAGGCTGACCAGGCCGACGGCGAACTGGATCAGGGTGAAGAACAGGAAGATCGGGATGGCGAAGCCATCGATCGCGGCGAGTTGGACAAGCCCGATCGGGACCTGGTAGAGCCGGAACGGAATCGAGGTGAGCAGGGCCAGGACGGCGGCGACGGAGATGAGCGGTTTCCACTGGAACCGAGGCAGGGCGAAGCCCGCCAGGATTTGCAGGACGAGGTTCACGAGGTACAGGCCGGCGAACAGGCAGAGCCCCATGCCGAGCAGGATGGCGAAGGGGCCGGGCTCGATCGCCTGGCTCGACGATGCGATCAACAGGGCGAGACCGGCCACGCCTGTCCCCAAGACGATCGGGGAATAGAGGCTGTGAACAAGGACCGTCGTCCAGATCCAGCCAACGGCCGAGCGGATGGCCACGCGGAGCTTGGTGCCCGCGTGGATGATCGGCCGGTCGCCGTCGCCGTGGCCTTCGTCGAAGGCTAGCGAGTTCGCCTCCGCCTGGGACCCACCGCCACCGGAGCCGTTGAAGTCGAAAGGATCGTCCGCCCTCGTCGGTGCGGCCGCCTTCTTCTCCAGTAGCCCGGACACTAGCTCCGGCTCGGGCGTTCTCTCGTCCTCGACGACGAGGTTCGCCTCGAAGACCGTTTGACAGGCCGAACAGCGAACCATCTTCCCCAGCAGTTCGGGGGAAATCATCAGCTTCTTGCTGCAACTGGGGCAGGCGACCACCAACATGTCACGACTCCCGGTACTCTGGATGTGGGAGCGGAGAGGTGATTCTCTCCGCTCCTGAGTAAGGTAACCGAGGTGGGGATAACTGCAAGCGATAACGATTCATCGCCGCTTTTTTCGTTCTGACTTTTTTGGACTGCGGCGATTCCTTTTCGCCGCTCTAACTTTCTTCCTTCGATCGATGGCCGAGCCAGAAAGCCAGAAAGGAAGAGCGGCAAAGGATTGCCGCAGTCCAAAAAAGTCAGAACCGAACGACGCCGATGCTTCGCCTTTCTGGCTGTCTCCCTTGGCGGGCGACCGAGCCAGAAAGTCAGAAAGGAAGAGCGGCAAAGGATTGCCGCAGTCCAAAAAAGTCAGAACGGAAAAAGCGATACTGAAGTGCCGCACTCCAAACCCTCGCGGTTCGCTGGCTCGCCGGTTGACGAAGCAGGCTCTTGCCATCGGCCCTCCAGTATGATTGACTAACCGAATCGATGCCGAAGGCGACGGCCTGAAGGATGTAGCGATGAGCGACAGCGAACACGACAAACCACTTCCTCCCGGCGAGACTCCTGGGGAGGCACCCGCCGACCCGAACAAGGACGTTCGACTCGACCGCTTCCTGCGCAAGAGCCGACAGCGGACCAACTCCGGTTCCGTTCCGTCCGTGGATAAGGAGATGGCCTACGGCGCGGGCAACTCCGAGTCGTCCTACGACGCCGAACTCGAGCGGCAGATGGAGGAGGCCCTCGCCGGCTTCGAGGGCAAGGATCTGCTGGGCGATGAGGAGCCCTCGGCCGGTCGCGGCAAGGGCAAGGGCAAGCAGGACTCCGGGCCGCGCAAGGGGCGAGTCTTCCGCATTCACGGTCAGGACGTCTTCATCGATCTGCCGGGCAGCCGGCATCAGGGCGTCCTCAACGTGATGCAGTTCCCCGACGGCGTGCCGGCCCTGGGCAGCGAGGTCGAGGTCTTTGTCGAGAGCTTCGATGGCGACGCTGGCCTGTTCATTCTCAACCTCAAGGGGGCGGCCGTCGAGGTGGACTGGAGCAGCGCCCGCATCGGCATGACGGTCGAGGCCCGCGTCACCGGCACCAACAAGGGCGGCCTTAGCGTCGATGTCAACGGCATTCGCGGCTTCCTGTCGATCAGTCAGATCGAACTGTACCACGTCGAGAACGCCGAGCAGTACGTCGGCCAGAAGCTCCTCTGCCTGGTGACCAAGGTCGATCCGGAGGAGCGGAACCTGGTCGTCAGTCGGCGTGAGCTTCTGGAGAAGGAGCGCGAGGAGAGCCGCGAGAAGCTCTGGACGACGCTCGCCGAGGGGCAGGTCTTCGAGGGCATCGTTCGCAACGTGAAAGACTTCGGCGCGTTCGTGGACATCGGCGGCGTGGACGGCCTGCTCCACGTCGGTGAGTTGAGCTGGTCGCGCGTCAACAAGGCCGAGGACCTGATCAAGCCGGGCCAGAAGATCAAGGTCATCGTCCTGCGCATCGACCGTGAAAAACGCAAGGTCAGCCTCGGAGCCCGGCAGTTGACGGCGAGCCCGTGGGACGATGTCGAGACGAAGTATCCCATCGGCGCGACCGTCACGGGCAAGGTGGCCCGGATCACCGACTTCGGAGCGTTCGTCGAACTGGAGCAGGCCATCGAGGGCCTGATCCACATCTCGGAGCTGTCCACGTCGCGTGTTCGCCGGGTGGCCGATGTGGTGCAACTCGGAGCCACCGTCGAAGTCAAGATCCTGAGCGTGGACCGGGAGCAGCGGCGGATCGGTCTGTCGCTGAAGGCCCTGACCAAGCCACCGGAACCGGAGCCGCAGCCGGAACCCGAGCCGGAGCCCGAGACGCCGACCGCACCGGTCAAGGAGCGGGTCCGCAAGACGCCACTGCGTGGCGGCACCGGTCCGAGCGGCCCCCTGTTCAAGATGCCCGGCGAGTAACTGGCGTGCGCGGCTCTGAAAAACCTGTTCAACTCGTCTTGAGCGAGTTGAACACCAGACCGGAGAGCAGCTTGGGGTAGAAGTACGTCGATTTCGGCGGCATCTTCTCCAGGTTGCCGGCGATGTCGGCGACGTGCTGCATCGTGGCCGGCGGCACCAGGGCGGCGAGCTGACAGCGCTTCGCCTTCACGTCGTCGAGAACCTCGTCCACCAGATGCACGTAGCGGCAGGTCGGCTGGGCTGCCAGGCCGCGTGCCAGGAGATCGTCCAGCACCTGGACGTGCAGGATGCTCACGCCCAGGCCCTGCCAGGCGGCACTGTGGTCGGCCGCCAGGCGGGCCATCGCCTCCGGCTTGCGGTAGCGGGCCAGGTGCCAGCCGTCGTCGGCGACGGTGCCGAAACCGAGAACGTTCTGGCCGCCATCGGCCTCGATCAGGTCCCACGTCTCGCGGGCCGCCTTCTCTCCCGTGCCGATTGTCTCGACCTCGAAATGGCCGGCGAGCAGTTCCTTCAGACGCGGCCCCGCCAGGTCCGGCAGACCGGAAATCAGGCGGTGTGTCGGCAGGATGAGTAGACCCGGATCGCTCATGCCGACGAGCATCATCAGGATGAAATTGGCCGGATGCTCGGCGTCGAGTTGCTCACCCATCGCCAGGCGGTCGTCGCGGTAGCGCAGGCCGGTTTCGTAGCGATGATGGCCGTCGGCGATGAAGACGGGCTGGTTCGCCAGGTAACTGCTGACGGCAGTCAGAGCGGCCGAGTCGGTCACCGTCCAGAGCTTGCTGACGACGCCGAGGTGGTCGGTCGCCTGCAAGGGCAGGGAACGCAGCACGGCGTCGTCGAGCGTAGTGGCGACGCGCTGCTCCGGGTCGGGGTAGAGGCCAAAGACCGGGCTGAGGTTCATGCCGGTGGCGTGGAACAGCTTGAGCCGGTCGGCCTTGGGACCGGACAGGGTCTGCTCGTGCGGATAGATGCGCCCCTGACCGAAGGGTTCGAGCCGGACGCGGGCCATGACGCCCTTCCGCAGGAACGTCTGGCCGCCGACCGTGTACTGCTGCTGATAGACGTACAGAGCCCGGGCCGAGTCCTGGGTGATGATGTCGTCGGCCAACCAGTCCCGCAGACAGGCGGCCGAGCGCGTGTAGCGGTTGTTCTGCTCGGTGTCGCTGGGCAACTCCCGGTCGAAGATCAGACGAATGGAGTTGTACGGGCTCCGGTCGTAGAGGGCCTGCTGCAAGGCCGGGTCGATCACGTCGTACGGCGGAGCGATCACGTCGCTGAGGTTGCCAACCCGGGCGAGGTTGTATCGGTGAGCCCGGAACGGGCGGATGTCGGCCATGTCAGATCCTCGCAAGGGTGTTCATCCGGTCGCAGTTCAGCTATCCTAGGTCGTGGAGGTGGGGTCGTGGAGAGCGTCGCCGAGATCCTGCGCAATCGCCTGGCCGAGGTGGAGGGGCGTCTCGCCGCCGCCTGCTCCCGCGCCGGACGACAACGCGCGGACGTGACGCTCGTTGCGGTGACGAAAACCGTCGGCGTCGAGACGGCCGGGGCGCTCCTGAATCTCGGCGTTCGCAACCTGGCCGAGAATCGGCCGCAGGAGTTGTGGAAGAAGGTCGAGGCCCTGCCCGACGCGGACTGGCACCTGATCGGGCATCTGCAACGGAACAAGATCGAACGCACGCTTCCACTCGTCACCCTGATCCATGCGGTCGATTCCGTTCGCCTGCTGGAAGCCCTGGAGGCGGAGGGAAAACGACGCGGCGCGGTGGTGCCGGTCCTTCTCGAAGTCAACGCGAGCGGCGAGTCGGCCAAGCAGGGTTTCGCTCCCGAGGCGGTGCCAGCGCTGGCCGAGACGATCAACGCCCTGACGGCCGTGCAGGTCCGTGGGCTCATGGGCATGGCCGCCTTCGTCGCGGACCCGCAGGCGACCCGGCCGACGTTCGCTCGAATCCGCGAACTGCTGGAGATGCTCCAGCCGCGATGTGATCGACCGCGGCAGCCGCTGACCGAGTTGTCTCTGGGGATGAGCAACGACTTCGAGGTGGCCGTCGAGGAAGGGGCGACGCTGGTCCGG
>CAYYJM010000046.1:0-5488 GCA_964471755.1 uncultured Alcaligenaceae bacterium | reverse complement strand
GAATGATCGCGCTGACGGCCCATGACGAGGGAGTCCTCCTGCCGGTGCGAGCCCAGCCGGGCGCGCGGAGGTCCGGCGTGCAGGGCGTTCACGGGTCGGCCCTCAAGGTGGCGGTGCAGGCTCCGCCGGAGGACGGCCGGGCGAACGAGGCCCTCGTCGAGGTGCTGCGCCGGGCCCTGGGCTTGAAGCGCTCTCAGGTCGAACTGGTCAGCGGCGCGACGAGCCGGGAGAAGGTCTTTCTGCTCCGAGGAATCACGATGAGCGAGGCCACTTCACGAATCAACGAACTGGTCGGAGGATCGGCGTGACCAACCACATCGTCCATCACGAGATCATCGAGGTGAACGTGGACCCGGCGCAGATCCTCCTGTATCTGCGTGTCGAGGCCGCGGAGTGGACGCCGACCACGGAGGTCCGGGCCCGGCTCGTCGGCCCCCGGAACGCCCTGGCCCGGACGATCGAGGTGGCCCATCCGTTCAAGCCGCTGAAGAAGCCCGAGGAGGACGTCGGCCCGGAGGTGCGGTCTTTTCGGGTCGTGCTGCCCGAGCCGGGTCTGTGGTCGCCGAGTACGCCGTGCCGCTACGAGGGGAGCGTCGAATTGTGGCAGGCTGGCCTCCGCGTCGATGAGCGACCCCTGCACTACTCGGTCTACATGCTGCACTGGGAAGAAGGGTCGATTCTGGTCAACGAGGAGCCGTTCACGCCACGGGTACGCGAGGTCCCGGCGCTCGACGAGGCGACGGTCGCTCGTCTGCGGGCCGACGGGGTGAACGTCGTGGTGCTGCCGGCGAGCGCGAGCCCGGCGTGGGAACTGGCGGATCGGCTGGGTCTGTTCCTGCTCGGGATGCTGCCGGCCGACGGGACCCTGCCGGAGGATCTGCTCGATCGGAGCGTTCGGCCCTGCTGTCTGGGCTGGGTCTTCCCGAGTATCGAGACGCCGCTGCCCAGCGACATCATTCCGGGCCTGTTCGGTCTGCGATCGGATCGACCGTTCACGGAACTGCCCGAGGGGCTCGACTTCCTGTTTCTCGATGCGGCTCCCGCGTCGGAAGAGACCCTGGGCTATCCCTGGATCGCGCGATAGAAGCCGCAGAGCCGTTGCAGAGGCGCAAATCTACCCCGATTTCCGGGTCGTCCTGTCTTGTGACCCGAGAGTATCGGGTATAATCGAACGTGCCCAGGATGAAGGTCGGCCGGGAGGCGTGGAGCCCCCTCCATGCGTGCCGAAGACCCGGTGGGATGGGAGGGCGTGGTCGTGTACCCGTGGCATCGCGGCATTTCGGCCGGCCTTCTGCTGTTGCTCTGCATTCCGCTGACAGCTCCGGGCCAGGCCGGTGAGGAGCCGAAGAAGGGCAAGGCACCCGAGAAGGGACCGGGCGAGGTTCTCTACGTCGTCGAGCAGCTGGCCGATGTGCTGAAGATGGTGCCGCGCGCCGTTCTGCTGCCCCCGGATAAGTATCAGGACCTGCTGGCCGAGGTGGCCCGGCTCCAGAAACAGGTCGAGGCCGAGAAGGCCATGCGGCCGAACTACTGCACCATCAGCGGCAAGCTGGAACCGGGCCGACTGCAACTCACCCTGCGTTTCGTCATCGTCCCGGAGCGGGCCGGCAGCGTCTGGCTGGCCTGCGGGAAGAAGGTGCCCATCACGAAGGCCACCCTGGACGGCAACCCGGCTCCGATCCGCAGCGAGGCCGACGGACTCCACGTCGCGATCGACGGCCCCGGCAAGACCGAGCGGGTCGTGGTTCTGGAAGCCACCGTGCCGATCCAGCCGAAGGGAGCCCTCCGATTGGTGGAGCTGGAGCTACCGCGTGCGGCCGTCACGAAGATCGCCGATCTGGAACTGCCGCCCGGATTGAAGGATTTGCGGATCGGTGAGAATGTCCACGCCGACGCCTTGCCGGTGCGGAACAATCGCCTGACCGATTATCCGCTGGGGGCACCGGATCGGTTGCAGATGACCTGGCGAGAGCCGCAGTTCGTGGCCGGGCCGATGGTCGCCACCGCCGAGGGAGCGATCGAGGTGGTCGTGGACGAACGCCAGCAGACCACGACGACGGCCACGCTGACGTTGCAGATGCAGAGCGGCCGAACGAGCAGCTGGCGCTTGCTGCTGCCGCCAGGGGCCGAGGTCAAGGTGCCCGAGGAAGTCGAGCCGCGCCTCGCCGGGATCGACCGCAATGATCAGCCGTTCGCCCGGCTGACGACGATTCGCTTCAAGGAATCGACGAGCGATCCGCTGACCGTGACGGTCAGCGTTCCGCGCGGCACCATTCCCCGAGGCCAGCGTCTGGCAGTCGGGCCGTTCGTCGTTCTGGGTGCGGCCCGGCAGACGGGCAGCATCCTGGTGCGGTCCAGCGCTCGCGATCTGCAACTGCAAGCAAGCCCGGCCATCGAGACGACGCCGCGAGCGCTCAGTGCGGAGGAGCAGAACCTGGCACCGTACGTTCGCGCGTTCAAGTACGATCGCGTGCCGCAACCGGAGAAGCCGAAGACCGCCACCGGGCCGGGTTCGTACAGCCTGCTCGACCTGGAAGCGGAATCGGTGCTGGGGGTGATCGAGACGCGGATGACCCACACGGTTCGCCTGCCCCGTGAACGGCCGCGCACCACGGGAGAAGAGCCGGAAGCGATGGAGCCGCGCTGCTGGGAGGTGACGACGGTCCTCCGAGGTCGGCTCATCCAGCCCGGCGTGGAGATCCTCGAAGTGCAACTCCCGGCCGGTTCGCAGCGGGTCGAGCGGATGACCAGCGTGATTCGGCCGCCGCTCGTGGACGTCAAGCTCGATGCGGAGCGCAACGTCTTGCAACTCTGGCTGGAACGCGACGGCTGGAAGGAGTTCAGCTACACCTTCACAGTACGCTACGCCGTGACGGCCGAGCTGCCCGAGGGGGAAGCGGTGGCTCGGGCGACGCTGCCGCTGCCGCAGCCCCGGAAGACGGAACGAGGGCAGAGCGTTCCCGCGACCAGCCGGGAAGAGTTCCTGGTGCAGGTCATCGTGCCGGATGATCTGGAACTGATCCAGCCGGAGAAGCCGAACCCGACGCTGGAAGTCGTCCAGGTCTCGCCACAGGAGCAGACCTGGCGGCCCGATCCGACGGCGGATCGGCTGGGGGAGGAAGTGACGCTCGCCTGGCGGCCGTATCAGCCCGAGGTGCAGGCGACGGCGACCGTGGATCTGACGCTGACGCCACACGAGGTTCGGGTGTGGCGGCATGAGATCCGTCTGCGTCTGCCGCGTCTGGCGCAGCGCGTGCTGAATCTGCACCTGCCCCAGGGACTGAAGCAGGCCCGGCTTGTGCAGGGCGGAATGCTGCTGCCGGCGAACGCCACCGACCCGATCGCGGGGACCGAGCGGACGATGCGCGTCCAGCTCGACGGCAACCCCGGCGTGGCGGGTTCGGGCGAGCGGGAAGCGGTTCTGGTGCTGGACTACTCGGTGCCGCTGCCTGTGGGGCCGGTCGGCCAGGGGGGCTTCGCGGTGCCGCTGGTGGTAGCAGAAGCGACGACCCGTCTGCAAACCATCGTGCGGATCTGGAGCGAGCCCGGCATGACGCCGATCCCGCTGGGGAAGAACTGGATCGAGCAGCCCCTGGAAGAAGTGGCCGGCGTGCGCCGCCTGCCCGGCCTGGTGCTGCGGGCCGAGGGAGTCGGCGTGCCGCTGTCGCTCCGCTATGCCGAGTCGCAGGGCCGACTACCGGCCGTGGTGGCCCGGCGTGCGTTGATCCGGGTGCTGGTTCAGGAAGGGCAGGGCCACTACTACCAGGTCGGCTACCTCCTGCAACAGACGACGGCTCGCACGCTCGATGTCGAGATGCCGGCCGCGGTCGCCTCGCTGCCGGGGCTGCGCTTCACCCTGGATGGCAACCAGATCGACCATGAGATCGTCGATGATCAGGGCGACCTGAACGAGTCGGGCCGGATCGCGCGCCTGCGGATGCCCACCGAGACCCGGACGAAGCCGGCGATGCTGGAGGTGGTCTACCAGTGGCATCCGCGTGGAGCGACCTCTCCGCTGGCGACGCTGCTGCAACCGCCGCTGCTCCGCTGTGAGTCGGCCGGGAGTGCGGGCGGTCCGGCTCCCGCAGCGCCGCCGATCCTCGCACGCTGGGCGATCAGCTTGCCGTCCGGCTGGGTGACGTTCGGCCCGGAGGAAGGACCGGGAACCCGACGAACCTGGAGCCGGCGCGGAGCCCTGCTCGTCCCCCGGCCGGATGAATCGCTGGCCGACCTGGAAGCCTGGCTGGCCGGAGCCGACGTGCCGGCACGTGAGCCAGACCCGGCCCTGGCGAGCCCAACTCTGGTCTGCTGGCGAACGGGTGTCACCGCTCTGACGGTGTATCATGCTCCGCAGCAGATCTGGCTGCTGCTCTGCTCGCTGACGGTGCTGGCGGTCGGCCTCGGGTTCGTCTTCTGGTGGCGGCGTGTGCTGCGTGATCAGGGCTCTCCTTCCGGCCTCCTGATCGCCCTGGTGGTGCTGGCTCTGGGGCCGACCGTGGCCAGTCTGTGGTATCCGACGCTGCTGTCGGCCATCCTGCTCGGCTGCGAACCGGGCCTGGTGGTTCTGGTGATCGTGGTCGTCCTGCAATGGTGGGTCCACGAACGCGAGCGCCGGCAGGTGTTGTTCCCGACCAGCTTCACGCGCAATCGGCAGCCCTCGACGGTCAACCGACCGGAAGTCCCGCGAACCGGTCCGCGCCCCCAGACGGAGCCCTCGACGGTGGATGTGCCACCGGCCAGCGGGTCGTGATCGAGGCTGTGCAATCGAGGAACGGTCATGCTCGCGCATCCCCTTCGCCGATCGCGTTGGCTCGGCCTGCTGGCACTGCTCGCGGTGCTGGCCGGGCTGCCTCTGACGCTGGCCGCTCCGAACGAGGGGCCTGGCCAGACGCTGCCGCAGATCCAGCGCATCGTCGTCGCTCCGGATCGTCTGCTGACCGAGGTGGCGAAGTTTCCCGGCGAACCGCGCAAGCTGATCGGTCGGGCCGATTTCGAGGCCCGCGTCCGCCAGGCCGAGCAGGCGACAGCGGCGCGCAACGCCGCCGTGCCAGGGGGAGCGAACAGTCCGCGCCTGGTCGAGGCTCACTACCGGGCGCTGCTCCGTGATCCGGCGAGCGTGGCCGCGAACCGGATGGATTCCGCCAACGCCATCGACCCGGACCTGATCGGAGTGGCGCGCTGGCAGGTGTACTGTCCCGAGCCGGCGAGCGTCGCGGGCCGCAAGATCGCCGTCCCTGCCATGCTGCCCTTGCAGGGAACCGGCGAAGGGGCTCGTGAGCCGCGCTCGACCTGCAACCTCGCTCTGCGTCGGCCTCCGCGTGAAGGGGATCAGGACGTTCTGCTGGCCGAGGTCGGCGGGCGTGGGCCGGCGCTGATCTTCGAGGCGCCGGGGATGCACACGGTCGATCTGGCCTGGTCGTCGCGTCTGGAGCGGACGGCCGAGGGGCTGACGCTGGAGCTGCGTGGTCCGACCTGTCCGGCGGGAGTT
>CAYYJM010000045.1:30601-30940 GCA_964471755.1 uncultured Alcaligenaceae bacterium | reverse complement strand
TGCTGGTCGTGGGTGTATGGCTCGGGTCAGCGTCGGCCGAAGAGAAAAAGGTCGAGAAGAAGGCAAACACGAAGGTCGATCCGGCGGCGCTGAAACGGGCGCGCGAGCATGTGCAACTGCTCGACGATCTGTACAAGACGCACGTCGTGGTCGTGACGAAGACCTACGTGGAGCAGCAGGCCGACACGCCGGCTGCCACGGTCGCCAAGTTGGTCTTCGAGGCGATGCACAAGAAGGGCCATCACACGGCTCAACTGCTCGACGTGACCGGTCACCCGAAGAACAAGGAAAACGTCGCCAAGACGCCTTTCGAGAAGAAGGCTTGCAAGGAGATCGCCA
>CAYYJM010000045.1:23899-30591 GCA_964471755.1 uncultured Alcaligenaceae bacterium | reverse complement strand
GACGACTGCGAGGACGACGAGTTCGACCGCCAGGAGATCGACGAGGTCGGTGGCAAGCCGGTCCTGCGCGTGGCCACGATCGTTCCCAGCGTGATGAAGCAGTGCGCCATCTGCCACGGTGGCAAGGAAGGTCGTCCCCTCGGCGCAATCGTCTACGAGGTGCCCATCAAGTGATCCGGACCGACCGGGAGGGCGAGGCATCTCGCCCTCCCGAGGTTGTTACTTCAGTTCCTTGATGCGGATGTTCTTCCAGCGCACCTCGAGCGGTTCCACCTTCTTGCCGACGCCGTGAACTTGCAGGGCGATGAAGCCCCGGGCCGTGACGTTGTCCTTGAGATCGACCGCAGGGACGCCGTTGATCCACGTCTTGATCGAATCGCCCTTGCACTCGATCTTGAACTTATTCCAGTCGTTCTGCTTGAACGCCTTGCGGGCGGCCTCGTTCTTGCTCAGGTCCTGCAAGAAGCGACCCCGGCGGGCCTCGTCGTAGATCGCACCGGAGAAGGCCCGCGCCGACGGATCGATCTCGACCTGGTAGCCGTGGACGCGACCGGCCGGGATCTCCTTCTTCTTGCCGTCGATCTCGATCGTCTTCTTGTCGTCGAAGCAGTGGCTGCGAATCTGCACGCCGGAATTGAGCGCCGGATCGACCTTGAACTCGAGTTCGAGGACGAAGTCGCCGTAGTCCTTCTTGGTGCAGAGGAACGAGTTGCCCGTGTTCGGCACAGTTGAGCCGACGATGGCTCCGTCCTCGATGCGGTACTTCGCCTTGCCGCCCTTCTGGACCCAGTTGTCGAGGTTCTTGCCGTTGAAGAGTGGCACCCAGTTGTCATCGGCGGCCCCGAGGGCCGTCCCGATCGTGGTCACCAGCACGGCCATCACGACCAGCCGCAGACTCCATCGCCTCATGGTTCATTCTCCTCGGAGCAGGGGATCATCCAGCGAAGACTGTACCCCAGAGACGAGCCGTTGAGAAGAGGCCGGTTGCTCCCACCAATGAAGGGCGGCCCGGAGCGGCCACGCCGGAGGCAATGTAGGGTGGGCGGGAGCATCACCGACGCTCCCGCCCACCCGACGTCTCAGAGGGACGCCTTGTCCGGCGGACTACAATACCGACATCGCCCCCGGCGGAGGGTTCCATGCACGACGGCGACGCAGCATCCGACACTCCACCGCCACTCCTGAGCCTGGACGGCGTCTCACACTGGTACGGCTCCTTCCAGGCCCTGGCCGACGTCTCGTTTCACCTGCCGTTCGGGCGAACGGGTCTGCTCGGCCCTAACGGCGCGGGCAAGTCCACGCTGCTGAAGATCCTCCTCGGCCTGATCCAGCCGACACGCGGCAGCGGCCGCGTTCTCGATCAGGACATCCGCGGCGACGGCACCCGCCTTCGCCGGGCCATCGGCTACATGCCGGAGGCCGACGCCCTGCTGCCCGGCATGCGCGGCGTCGATTACGTCTGCCTGGCCGGCGAACTGTACGGCATGCCGCGCCGCGAGGCCCAGCGCCGCGCCCATGAACTGCTCACCTGCCTTGAACTCGAAGACGCTCGCTATCGCCTGCTGGAGGAATACTCCACCGGCATGAAGCAGCGGCTCAAGCTGGCCCAGGCCCTCGTTCACGATCCGCCCATCCTGCTGCTCGACGAGCCGACCAGCGGACTCGATCCGGCCGGCCGTGAGGCGATGCTCCGTCTTCTGCTCGCGCTCGGCCGGGAACATGGCAAGTCAATCCTGCTCTCGACGCACCTGCTCGGCGACGTGGAACGAGTCTGCCAAAACGTCCTGATCATCCAGGGCGGCCGGATTCTCCGACAGGGCGACCTGGACGGCCTCCGCGCCAGGCGGCACGACCGTTACCGTTTGCAACTTCAGGGCGAACCGACCGCCTTCCTGGAAGAACTGACCCTTGAAGGTGTGCAGGTCGTACACAACAATGGGCGTGGAGAGATTCGCGTGATCGTGCCGTCGGGATGGATCGCGAGGGCCTTCTTCATCCTGGCGGAGGCGCATCAGGTGCGTATCCGTGGACTGCTCCCCGATGACGAGCAGCTCGACGAACTGTTCCTGCGGGTGTTGCAGGAGAACCAGCCTGGCGAGCCGGGAGCGTCAGCGACCGGAGGGCAATGCGATGGGCGAAAGTAGCCGTCAGGCCGCGCCGGTGCTGCTGCACTATCGGCCCTGGCGTGGAACCTTCGCCGAGCCGACCTGGAGCGTCTGGCCCATCGCCCGCGCCGCCCTCTTGCAGATGTTTCGCCGCAAGCTCTTCTGGGTCATCTACGGCCTGGGTCTGATGGTCTTTCTGATGTTCTTCTTCGGCCAGTACCTGGTCGCGTTCTCGGACAGCGTGGCGTCACCCGAGCAGGGCCGGGGCGGTCTGCGGCAACTGATCCATCGCCAGCTGACGTTCCTCGACGGTTCCGGCGAAACGTACCTGACGTTCATCCGCTACCAGAGCTACATCGTCATGGTGACGCTCGCCCTGGCCGGCTCGGTCGTTCTCGGCAACGATCTGCGCTTCGGCAGTCTGCCGTTCTTTCTGTCCAAGCCGTTGACGCGTCGGCACTACCTGCTCGGCAAGGCGCTGGCCGTCGGCGTCTTCATCAACCTGCTGACGACGGTGCCGGCGCTCGCTCTGTGGCTCGAGTTCGCCCTGCTCTATCCCGGCTCGTACCCGTTCACCCAGGCTCCGCTGCTGCTCGGCATCGTCGGCTACGGCTTCGTGCTGACGGTGATGTTCACCCTGCTGCTGCTGGCGACGGCACTCTGGGTCCGACGAACGGTGCCGCTCATCATGATCTGGAGTGCCCTGTTCATCTTCGCCCGGGTGCTGACCGACGCCCTCGTCGATCGACTGCGATTTGATCCGCGCTGGCGTCTGCTCGACCTGTGGAACGATGCCGCTCTCGTCGGTGGGGCCATGCTCGGTCAGGCGGCCCGGCAAGCCGAACGGTTGAATCATCCCGCCTGGTATGAAGCTCTGGCGGTTCTCCTCGGAGTGAGTCTGCTATGCCTGATCTACTCGACCCGGCGGATCCGCGCCGTGGAGATTCTGCGCTGATCGCGCCGCCGACCGGGCCCGTCGTTCACATCGTGGACGAGGTCGCGACCCCGGCCGCTCCGGTGCTTCAGGTGCAGCGGGTGAGCAAGTGGTATGGCCCGGTCATCGGCGTCAACCAGGTCAGCCTCGAACTTCGCGGCGGCATCACCGGCCTCGTCGGAGCCAACGGAGCCGGCAAGAGTACGCTCCTGCGTCTGGTCGCCGGCCATCTGCGGCCCGATCTCGGTCGCGTTCTCGTCGGCGGCGTCCCGGCCTGGGAGCCGGCCGCGAAGTTTCAGATCGGCTACTGTCCCGATCTCGACCACTTCTACGAGGAGATGTCCGGCCGACAGTTCGTCCAGGCGATGGCCCGACTGTGCGGCTATCCCCGTGCCGAGGCCGACGGCCGAACCGAGGCCGCGCTCGAACGAGTCAGCATGGTCGATCGGGCGGATCGCAATCTGCGCGGCTACTCCAAGGGCATGCGTCAGCGCATCAAGATGGCCCAGGCTCTGATCCACGATCCGGCCCTGCTCATCCTCGATGAACCGCTCAGCGGCATCGATCCGGTCGGCCGGGCCGAGTTCCTCGATCTGTCCCGCACTCTGGCCGATCAGGGCAAGTGCCTGCTCATCTCCAGCCACGAACTCGACGAACTGGAGAAGCTGACCGATCACGTCGCCATCATGGCCCGTGGTCGGATCGCCGCCGTCGGCAGCGTCGCCGACATTCGCGATCGGCTCGACAATCACCCGCTGACCGTTCGCCTGGAACTGGAGTCGCCGCGTCACGTCGAGGGCGATCCGCTGCGTCAGGTGGCCGGGGCGATTCTTCGTCTGGCCGACGTCGTCGGCATCGACCTGCCGGGCGCGACCGACGATCGCGAACCGGGCGTGCTGTGCCTGACCATCCGGGCCCGGAATCCGCAGCGATTCTTCGCCGATCTGGGCCGGCTCATCCTGGAGGAGTGGTACGAGGTCCGCCGTCTGGAGACGCTCGACGATTCGACCCAGGCCGTTCTCGGCTATCTGCTCGGTGCGGGGGCGGCACGATGACGACGGTTTCCGATCCCGCGCCGACGGCGACCGGCTGGCGAGCCTGGTGGTATCTGGTCGGTCTGAGTTTCTGGCGGCAGGCCCGGCTACGACAGATGGTCTGGGTGGCGCTGGGGCTGCTGGTCTTTGCGGCGGCCTTCGTGGCCATCAACACGGCCCGCGACCGCTGGAACATTCGCACCTGGCGCATCGGTCGAGGTCAGCCGGCGCTCGGCGTGTGGACCGACTCGCTGGAGGCGATCCTCTACGCGATCCCACGGGCGGCACCGATCGGGCCGGCCGATCCGGGTGTCGTCGCTGCTTTTCAGCAGATCTTACTGCATACCCCCTGGCCGTTCATCGTCTATACTCAGGGGATCGTGATGGGGCTGTTCCTGGGGTTCCTGCTGCCCTTGTGGACGCTGAGCTTCGCCACCGAGGCCCTGGGCGGCGAGCGGGAGCAGAACAACCTGCTCTGGTTGCTCTCACGGCCGATGCCCCGGTCGGCGATCTACCTGGCGAAGTTCGTGGCGTTGCTGCCCTGGACGCTCGGCTTCAACCTGGGGGGCTTCGTGATCCTCTGTCTGCTGGCCGGGCCGCCTGGACGGCAGGCCCTGGTGTTGTTCTGGCCGGTGGTTCTCTGGGCGTCGTTGGCCTTCGCCGCCCTGTTCCATCTGCTGTCGGCCGCCTTTCGTCGGCCGACGATCCTGGCCTTGCTCTACGTGTTCTTTCTGGAAATCATCCTGAACCTGATGCCCGGCTACCTGAAATGGGCGACGATCGGTTTCTACGCCCGGTGCATGATGTTCGAGCTGGCCGAGCCGTATGGTGTGCCGCCGCCACGGGCCGACCTGTTCGTGCCGGTCTCGGCGGCGACGGCGCAGGTGGTTCTCATCGCGGCCACGGTCGCCCTGCTCGGCCTGGGCGTCTGGGTCTTTCGACGTTCGCAGTATCAGGACGGTGGAGCCTGAACCCTCTCTCTCCTGGAGGTTTCTTCCATGACGACGGTACCTGAGGATCAGCCGCCGGAGAATGGTGTTGATCTGCTGGAGACGCCGCGGCACGGCTTTCAAGGCGACCGCGGCGCTCAACCGGCACGACCGCCGTTCCCGCTCGGCCCGACCGTGGCGATCAGCCGAGAGACTGGCGCTCGCGGCGCGACGATCGGTCGGCGAGTGGGCCGCAAGCTCGGCTGGCAGGTCTACGATCAGGAGTTGCTCGAGTTCATGGCCCAGGATGGCTCGGCCGGCCAGAATGCTCAGGACGCTCCCAACGATGTCGCCGCCTGGGTCGAGGAGCGTCTGCAACAACTGCTGCGCGAACAGACGCTCAGTCAGCATCCGTCGATCATCAGTCTGGCGCGGATCATCCTGATGCTGGCGGCTCAAGGCAACGTGGTGTTGATCGGTCGCGGTGCCGGCTTCTTCCTGCCGGCGTCGCACACGTTTCATGTCCGGATTGTCGCTCCCTGGGCGGAGCGGGTCGCCTGGATGGGCCAGTCCCTGCGGCTGTCCTCAGCCGAGGCGACCGAGCATGTGCGTCAACGGGACGCACGCCGGGCCGAGTTTCTGATGACGCACTTCCATCGTCAACCGGACGAGGTGCATCAATACGACCTGGTGTTGAACTCCAGCCGTCTGGGCGAGGACGAGGCGGCGGAGTTGATTTGCCACGCGGTTCGGGGGCGGACGCGCCGGTCGCCCTGAACGGGGACGCACCGCTCAGGCCAGGATCTCCTTGACAACGTGCCCGGCAACGTCGGTCAGGCGGAAGTCCCGACCGGCGTAGCGGTAGGTCAACCGCTCGTGATCAAGGCCCATCAGGGCCAGTAGCGTCGCGTGCAGGTCGTGGATGTGGACCTTGTCCGCGACGGCAAAGTAGCCGTAGTCGTCGGTCGCGCCGTAATGGAAGCCGCCCTTGACGCCGCCGCCGGCGAGCCAGATGGTGAAGCCCTCCGGGTTGTGATCGCGGCCGTCCTTGCCCTGGGCCGTCGGCGTTCGGCCAAACTCGCCGCCCCACATCACGAGCGTATCTTCCAGCAGACCGCGCGCCGCCAGGTCGGTCAGCAGACCGCCGATGGGTCGATCGACCTCGCGGGCGTTCTTGGCGTGGTCGCGCTTCAGGTTCGAGTGCTGATCCCACTGCACCGCCGCGTCGGAGTGCGTCACCTGGACGAAGCGGACGCCGGCCTCCAGGAAGCGCCGGGCGAGCAGACACTGTTTGCCGAATGAGGCGGTGACCGGATCGTCGATGCCGTAGAGCTTCTGCGTTGCCTTGCTCTCGCCGGCCAGGTCCTGGACGCGCGGTAGCTCGCTCTGCATCCGGAAGGCGAGTTCCAGGTTCGACAGCCGGGCCTCCAGGGCGGAGGCCGGGCCGGTCTGATTCTGGAGGTTCCGGTTCATGCCCTCGACGTGGTTGAGCAGCAGACGCTCGATGTCACGCGGCCGTTCGGGCGAGCTGAGGAAGTTGACGCGGGCCTTGTCGATGCCGAGGCCGGCGTGACCCAGGGGCGTGCCCTGATACTCGGCCGGCAGGAAGGCGCTGCCCCAGTTGTTGACGCCGCCGTGGGCCAGCGTTGGGCAGATGGTGACGAAGCCGGGCAGGCTCTGGTTCTCGGTC
>CAYYJM010000045.1:0-23889 GCA_964471755.1 uncultured Alcaligenaceae bacterium | reverse complement strand
TGACCCAGGCCCCGAGGCTGGGTCGAACCTGGCTGTCGCTGCCGGTGTGGAGCTTGAGCAGGGCTCCGCCGTGAGCGGCGTTGGTGCCGTGAAGGCTGTGCAGGAAGCAGAGCCGATCGACGTGCTTGGCCACCTCGGGGAACAACTCGCTGACCCACGAGCCGCTCTGGCCGTGCTGCTTGAACTTCCACGGTGAGCCGAGGAGGTTGTTCGTCGGCGCGAACTGCACGCGCGGCTTGGCGAATGGCAGAGGCTTGCCATCGTCTTTCTGGAGCTGCGGCTTGTAATCGAAGGTATCGACCTGACTGGGGCCGCCCTTGAGAAAGATGAAGAGCAGGCGTTTGGCGCGAGCCGGGAAGTGTGGCTTCTTCGGCGCAAGTGAGTTGGACGAGCGTGGAGCGTCCGCCCCATGCGAGTCCTCGGCGAGCAGGGCCGATGCGGCCAGGTAGCCGAAGCCGAGGGCCTGGGTGCGGAGCAGATCACGGCGGGTGAGGAAGGACATCGGCAGGTCTCCAGGCGGAAGCTACGAGCAACACCCAGTATACCGCATCTCCTCGTGGTCCGTCAGCCAGGAATCCGCGAATCGGCGATGGCGTCCAGGGCCGTGCGAATGGCCTCCGCGTCGGATGGGATCCAGCGGATCGCACCCGGCGAGCTGACAGACGCCCGGTCACCGTTTGTCCAGGATCAGGTCGAGCGCCCAGCATCCACGGGCATGCGGCCCGGGCGAGCGCAGGTGCCTGAGGAGGTCGGCGTCCTCGCCCCCGGCTTCTTCCAAAGCATCGGACAAGACCGCGAGCCGTTGCTGGCACAGATCCCCGCTCGGCAGAGCGCGATTCTCGTAGGCGGCTTGGGCGAGAGCCAATGTTGTGGGAGTGAGATCGGACAGATCAAAGGAACGGGGATAGAAGGGATTACCGATCACTTCGCGCAACAAATCGGCCTGGATGCGCTTCCCATCGACCATCCCACCGAGAAAAACTGGGTGCTGTCTGAGTTCGTCCTCGAAATCGTCAAGCATCATCTCGGACCCGATCAGCCCGGCGGCGATAAGGGCTTCATAGGCGTGGACAAGCGGTGCAAATTCAGTCGCCCTGCCAACCTTGCCAGGATCCGAATAAGCAAGTAGACACACTGAAAAGGCTGCGATGCGGAATACACCTGTGAGCGAGCGGGCCGCACCTGCTGCCTCGTCACGAGCCGAAGTCAGCTCGTCGTCGGTTTTCACACCATCGTCCGCGCTGCGTTCGCAGACTTCCACGGCTCGCCAGCTGCGTTGGTCCACGATACGATGAGAAAAACGACGACAAGCGGCCGCTGCGAACAATCGCATCTTCCGCACGGTAAGCAACTTGATGTCAGAAGAATAGCGCCATAAAGCCAGCCAATCTCCGCACTCCAGCCACTCTCGCTCGGTCATGACGACTTCTCGTTCTAAACTCCCTACCACCCGAGACGGATTCGGGGAACCCATCAACCCTTCTGGTTCACGCTAGCGTACCCGCTCCAGAAACAACAAAATGGACTTGCCCTTCGTCCCCGCGAATTCCGTGGGACGCCCCACCAGTTCGGAAGCGAAGCATACCTTCAGTTTATCACCCGTCAGTTCATAAATGCCGAGACCGCGGACGATCACATCGTCGAGGCAGAAGTCGATCGTTGCGGGCTTCCGGCTGGTATCGATGTAAATCCGGGTGGGCGAACCCCCTTTGTCGGACTTGGACATGAGCTTGCCGGCCTCGAAGACGAACTCCATACTCTCTGGCCCTCCTGGCCCCGGTGCCCCTTCAACCGCGACGACCTTCCAGGTGCCGTGCAGCTTCTTGAATTCCGGCTCGGCCAAGCGATCCTCCAGCGCGCGGATGTGGGCCGACAGATCCCGGACCTCTTCGCGCAGGGACTCGACCTGGGTCAGCGGGCGGAACGTCCTCGGCCGAGTCAGGTCCGCGCTGTAACCCGCCCAGCCCGACACTTTTCCACCCTGGACGATCAGTTCGGTGCCTTTGATGGAATACTCCAGCGTGTGGACCTTGTCTCCGATTGTGGTGAGGGTTATGAACCGCTTGCCGCCCTTCTCCGTCAACTTCACGTTCGGCTCCTTGGTCGGGAACGCTTTCGCAAAGCCACCGCCACCCTTGCCGAGATCGATTTGGAAATTAGCCCGACCGATCGTCTGGCCTTTCTCGAACGAGAAGGTCACGCCGAGCTTGCCGCGGAACCGGAACTTGTCATCCCCCTTGGTGAGCGAGAGATCGGCGGACTTCCACACGGCGTCGGACTTGCCGCCGCCCGCCGCGAGGAAGGCGGCATCGTCAGCCAGGGATCGTGCCGGCTCTTCTTTATCCTGAGCGATCGTCAGTATCGGCACGGAACTCAACAGCAATGCACTGACCGCGATAAACCGCCACATGAAATCTTCCTCTGGGAAAGTGGTGCGACTGCTCGCTCGCACTTCGTCTGCGCCTCAGGCTCGTAGGCGACCAGCGGCAGCACTGCCTCCGCACATCCTACCGCAGTTCGCCTTGGCCTGGCGGGGTCTGGGCCAGGTCGGGATCGCGCAGCCAGGTGCCGCGCTCCTCCAGCCAGTCGGCCAGGATGAGCCGATCCGTCTCGTCGGGATAGCTCGCCGCGTAGGCAGCGAGCATCGTCGCCTCGTCGTGCATGGCACCTCATGGGGCTGACGCCCCACGCTCGCCAGGAGTTACCGCAGCGACAGGAACTCGCTCGAAATCAGCAGGGACTGGGCCACCACGCCCCACGCCTTCGGCTCCGGTAGCGAGCCGCCCACCTCGGTCAGCAACGCCTCGGCGGCCGTCACCTCGGCAGACGTCGCCTGCCGGCTCAGGATCGTTCGATACAGCCACTGAACGCGAGCCGCCGGATCGGCCGATTCCTGCCGGGCCGCGTCGCCGAGACGCTCGGCCGATCGCAGGATGATCGGGGCGTGCAGCAGGAACAGTTCCTGCGGCGCGGTACTCGTTCGCGGACGTTCGCCCGACGGCGTCGCCGGGTCGGGGAAGTCGAACAGCTGGAACAGGTCGTAGACGTGGTTCCGCACCACCGGCAGGTAGACCGCCCGAACCGGAGTGTCGTAGCGCGTCCCGTCCTTGCTCGTGTGATCGAAGAAGAACTTGCGGTTGCCGACGTGCAGCAGCGAACCGCCCATCTCACGCGACAGGCCGCCGCTCACCAGCAGGAGACTGTCATGGACCGCCTCGGCCTCCATCCGGCGAACCGTCCACCGGCCGAACAGGCGGTTGTCCGGATCGGCCTCGACCATATCCCGGTCGCTCGCTGCGCGAGGCCCCTCGCTGCGCTCGCGGGCCCTGCTCGCCTGGCGAAACGTCGCCGACAGCACCATCTGACGGTGCAGCGTCTTGATCGACCAGCCCTGCCGGACGAATTCGGTCGCCAGCCAGTCGAGCAGTTTCGGGTGCGTTGGCGCATCGCCGAGTCGGCCGAAGTTATCCGTCGTGCGCACCAGGCCCGCTCCGAACGTCCAGTGCCACAGCCGATTGACGAACACCCGGGCGGTCAGCGGATGCCCCGGCTGTGTCAGCCAGCGAGCGAACTCGAGTCGGCCGCTCTGCTTTTTCGGCATCGCCGGGGCGGGAACGGTTCGCGTCATCACGGCCGGCAGGCCGCGCGGCACCAGATCGCCGAGGTTCAGATGACTGCCGCGAATGTGGATCTTGACATCGACCGTCTCACGCTCGGTGACGCCGAGCGCCGTGGCGAACTCGCCGCCGAAGGCGTACTCGCCCGGCAAGGCGTTCTCCTGCCAGCGGCCGATCGTCTTGTAGCTCTCCATCGCCTTGGTCGAGCGGAAGATGCCGGCCAGGGCGTAGTAGTCGCGATGCGTGATCGGATCGAACTTGTGATCGTGGCAGCGGGCACAGCCGAGTGTCATGCCCAGGACGGCCTTGCCAAGGCTGTCCATCTGCTCGTCGATGATGTCCATCTCCATCTTGACCTTGTCCACCTCGGCGAGAACCTTCGGCCCGAGATTGAGGAAGCCGGTGGAGATGAGCTGCCGGCAGCGCTGCTCGTCGCTGTCGTAGGGCAGCAGGTCGCCGGCGATCTGTTCGATCAGGAACTGGTCGTAGGGGCGGTCCTCGTTGAAGGCGGCGATGACCTCATCGCGGTAGCGGTGGGCCTTGCCGATGGCGACGTTCTCGTCCAGGCCGTTGCTGTCGGCGTAGCGGGCGATGTCGAGCCAGAAGCGGCCCCAGCGCTCACCGTAGGCCGGCGAGCGGAGGAGGCGGTCCACCCGGCGCTCGTAGGCATCAGGCCGGCTGTCGGCGAGGAAGTCCTGTATCTCGTCGAACGTCGGCGGCAGGCCGGTCAGCGTGAGCGCCAATCGGCGCAGCA
Organism: uncultured Alcaligenaceae bacterium; assembly: GCA_964471755.1. GTDB lineage: Bacteria > Planctomycetota > Planctomycetia > Gemmatales > Gemmataceae > CAYYJM01. The sequence continues at coordinate 19,518 of CAYYJM010000045.1, read as the reverse complement.
GCGTCGCCCGATCGGCCTCGGGAGTCGGTCTCTGTTTCTCCTGTTCGAGTCGGGCCAGGATGAAGCGATCGATCGGCGTCCGGCACCAGACCGGATCGCCGACCGTCGGCAGGTTTGGCTGTTGTGGCGGCTGGAACGCCCAGTGATCCTTGCCGTCGGGGTTCTTCGGCGTCGGATCCTTCTTTGCGAGCGTGGAGGGGTGCGGCAGACCACGTTCGATCCAGTGCCGCAGGATCGCCACCTGCTCCTTCGCGAGCGGGCCCTTCGGCGGCATGCGCAGTTCGTCGTGCTTGTAGTCGATGGCCTTCATCAGCAGGCTGGCGTCGATGTTCTTCAGATCGACCGCCGAGCCCGAGTCGCCGCCCCGGAGGATGGCGTCCCGGGCGTCAAGACGCAGCCCCCCTTTCTGCTTCTCGGGGCCGTGGCACCGCAGGCAGTGCGCCGTGAGGATCGGCCGGACCTGCGATTCAAAGAAGCGGACGCCGTCGAGGTCGGTTTTGTCGGCCGCAAGGAGGGCCGGCGTGTGTAGCAGAAGCAGGATGAGCCCGGCACGCATGGTGGGAAACTCCGGCGGTGTCAGCAAGCGGTCAGTCAATCAGGGCGGGGCGTCGTCCAGAACCTCTCCTCACACCACGGTCACCTCGACGGCGAGCGTGTGGTGGATGCGGTAGGCACGCGAATCGCGGTTGTGCTTTTCGGGCTGGGTCTGCCCCTTCGAGTCGGTGGCCCGCGACATCAGGCGGTAGCGGCCGGGCTGCTTCGGGGCCTTCCAGGGCAGTTCCCACAGACGCCAGGCGAACGGCACCTTCTCGCCGAGCAGCTTCGCCGTCTGCCAGGTCTTGCCGCCATCGGTCGAGACCTCGACCTTCGTCACGTCGGCCTCGCCCGTCCAGGCGGCACCGTAGATGCGGTAGTCACTGCCGGCCCGGATCACCTCGTGCAGAGTCGGCCGGGCGATCTGCGACTTGACCGCGAGCGTCGTCAACGGCTCGACCACCAGGCGGTCGCCATCGCGCCGCCAGTAGGTGTAGTCGAAGGTCTGGAAGTTGCCGCGGAAGGGGCTCTCGACGACGGTGATCCGCGACAGCCACTTGACCGACGCCATGCCGTACCAGCCCGAGACGACCGCTCGCAGCGGGAAGCCATTGCCCGCCGGCAGATCCTTGCCGTTCATGGAATAGGCGAGCAGCACCTCCGGTCGCCGGGCCTTCTCCAGCGGCAGACTGCGCTCATAGTGGATCGCTCCCGGCACGGGCGAACCCGCCGGCATGGTGCCACTGTCGGCTCCGGAGAGGACCACCTCGACGGCCTTGTCGCTGACGCCGGCCTTCTCCAGGATGTCGGCCAGCGGGACGCCGGTCCACTCGGCAGTGCTGACGGCACCCAGGTCCCAGGCGACGCCGTTCGCCCGGGGGACGAGGTGAGCCCGGCCATTGCCGGCACACTCGAGCGTCGCCGGGAACGTCTTCGACGGCATCTTGCGGATGGCGTTGAGATCGAGGGTCAGAGCCTCCTTGACGGCTCCATCGATCCGCAGTCGCCAGGTGGTCATGTCGATGGTCGGCTGGGCGAAGTGGCTGCGGACGTAGAAGCGACTCGTCGGAGTGAGGAAACCGTCGAGGGCGGCGAAGGGAGATTCGAGGTTGAGCGGCATCAACTCACGCAGGACGAGTTCGGGAGTTGGCGGTTCGTCGCCGGGATAGCCGGACGCCAGACCCGGCCCGAAGGTCAGAGCCAGACCACCGAGGGCGGCCTGTCGGAGAAATCGCCGGCGAGTCGGCACGCCTTCGGGTTGCGCATCGTGCTGAACAGTCATGTTTCGCCCCTGCTTCTCGAGAGTCCAGGAACCCCAATCTTACCGCAAATCGAAGGTCAAGTCGAGAAGTTATCGCCGGTCAGTTGAGTAATGTCCGTCCGCTTCGCAACTCGGACGGTAGAGAGGCCTGCCGCTACCGGTTCTCCTGGCGGTCGCGTGCCGACGAGGGCGGAACTTTTTCGGCGCTTTACGCCGCACCTGCGCGGCGGTAACCTACCTGACCAGCGGTTTCCCTCCCCCAGACGATTCATCCGGAGGCATGCTCCCGCATGAAACTCTTCTCCATCCCCCTCCTCGCCTGCCTTCTCCTCGCTCCGGTCAGGTCCTTCGCCGCCGAGCCGGTCCAGGCTCCGGTCTTCGTCTCCGGGCAGGATGGCTACCACAGCTACCGCATTCCCTCCCTGATCGTCTCGCCGAAGGGGGCCCTCCTCGCCTTCTGTGAGGGCCGCAAGAACGGGATCAGCGACGCCGGAGCGATCCACCTTCTGCTCAAACGCAGTCTCGATGGCGGCAAGACCTGGCAGAAGCCGCAGATCGTCTGGGCCGACGGCGACAACACCTGCGGCAACCCCTGTCCGGTCATCGACCGCGACACCGGCACCATCTGGCTGCTCCTGACGCACAATCTCGGCAGCGACACGGAGGGCCGCATTCTCGACGGCACGAGCAAGGGCAGCCGTACCGTCTGGGTCTGCAAGAGTACCGACGATGGTGTCACCTGGTCGTCACCGGTGGAGATCACGAAGGACACCAAGGCCGCCGACTGGACCTGGTACGCCACCGGTCCCGGCGTCGGCATCCAGACGAAGTCCGGCCGACTGGTCATCCCCTGTGATCACAAGGTCGCGAAGACGAAGGCCAACTACGCGCACGTCATCTACAGCGACGACCACGGCAAGACGTGGAAGCGCGGCCCGGCCGTCGGCCCGAAGTGCAACGAATCCCAGGTCGCCGAGTTGACCGATGGCTCGCTGCTGCTCAACATGCGCAGCTTCCAGGCCAGCAATCACCGCTTCATCGCGACCAGCAAGGACGGCGGCGAGACGTGGTCGAAACCGGTCGAGGACGCGACGCAGATTGAACCGGTCTGCCAGGCGAGCTTGCTGCGCTATCCGGGTGCGAAGGGCAGCCTGCTCTTCTCCAATCCGGCGAGCAAGAAGCGTGAAAAGATGACGGTGCGTCTGAGCGGGGACGACGGCAAGACCTGGCCGATTGCTCGTGAACTGCACGCCGGCCCGGCCGCGTACTCGTGCCTGACGGTCCTTCCCGATGGGACGATCGCCTGCCTCTACGAGCGTGGCACGAAGTTCCCCTATGAGACGATCAGCCTGGCACGCTTTCCGCTCGCCTGGCTCACCGACACGGACTGATCGGAGGCGTCCATGTTTCGGCTGACCCTGACCACCGCGATCCTGGCCGCGCTCTTTCTCTTCGGAGCCGAGGTTCCGACCGGCAAGGATCACACGAACTCCATCGGCATGAAGTTCGTGCGCATCGAACCCGGCACCTTCGTCATGGGCACCGGCAACGCTCCGCCGACGACACGGGCCGAGTGGGATACGCGCGACTGGGACGAGGCCCCGGCTCACAAGGTGACGATCACGCAGCCTTTCTATCTCGGCGTCACCGAGGTGACCAACGCCCAGTACGAGTTGTTCGATCCGGCCCACAAGAACCGGCGCGGTAAGCATGGGATCGGCTCCCACGACGACGATCCGGTCGTTCAGGTTGGTTGGCAGCAGGCCGTCGATTTCTGCGCCTGGCTGGCGAAGAAGGAAGGCCGGCCCTACCGCCTGCCGACCGAGGCTGAGTGGGAATTCGCCTGCCGGACTGGCACCACCTCGCCGTATCCCAGCGGTGACACTGTCACGTCAGCCCAGGCGAACCTGGGTCTGTCGCCCGACGGGAAGAAGCGACTCGACCTCGTCGCGGTCGGCAGCTATCCGGCCAATGCCTGGGGCCTGCGCGACATGGTCGGCAACGTCGCCGAGTGGTGCCACGACTGGTACGGTCCCTACGCCGCCGGCGACCAGACCGACCCGGTTGGCCCGGCCGATGGTTGGGCGCGGATCACGCGCGGCTGGAGTTACCTGACGGCGGCCCACAAACTCGGCACGGCTCGCTACGCCCGCTCGGCGAATCGCTCCGGCCATCTGCCCGAGGACGCCAATCGCGTCACCGGCTTTCGCGTCGCCCTGGGTGACAGGCCGATGACACGGCCGCTCCCCGTGGCAGAGCCACCGCTCCACCAGCGGAACGTCGTCCAGAAGCCGGCCCCGAAGGGCGGTCCCGAGCCGAGCCGGCCCTACTTCGCCACCCTCAGCAAGGGCGTCGCCGTGCCTGCGGACGCCTGGGGGCCGATCTACGGAGCCTGGAATCACTTCTCGGCGATCACCGTTTGTCCCAATGGCGATGTCCTGGCCGTCTGGTACACCTGCGTCAGCGAGGCCGGCCGGGAGTGTGCCCAGGCCGCGACCCGGCTTCGGGCCGGCTCCGAGAAATGGGATCCGCCGACGTTCTTCTTCGGCACCCCGGACTGCAACACGCACGCCCCGGTTCTTCTCTCCGACGGCAAGCGTCTCTACCACTTCTTCACTCAGTCGCTCAAGGGCTGGGACGACGCGGTCGAGGGGATGCGCTTCTCCGACGATAACGGCGCAACCTGGTCGAAGCCACGCATCATCTTGAGGCGTGAGGATCCGCGCCGCATGAGCCAGCCCTGCTCGGCCTTCGTCGCCAGGGACGGCAAGCTCGTCCTGGCCGTCGATGGCGATTTCGGTCATCGCGACGAGCGAGTCATGACCAGCGCCGACCGGGGCAAAACGTGGCAGGTGGCCGCCGGCGACCTGCGGGCAGCGGCCGGCAAGTACGCCATCCACCCTGCGGTCGTTCAGCGTGACGATGGCGCTTACCTGGCCTTCCTGCGTGGTCCTCACCCGATGCCGGCCTTCGCCTCGAAGGACGAGGGCAAGACCTGGCAGTCGGTGCCGACGCCGTTCCCCGGCATCTCGGTCGGCGCGAAGGCCGCGGCGCTGAAGCTCGCCAGCGGGGCGCTGCTCCTGTGCAGTTTCGATTCCCGGAAACAACTCGTCGGAGGTGGTGCGTTCGCCGCCCTGTCCCTGGACGACGGCAAAACCTGGCCGCACGTCCGCAAGGTGGACGGCCCTGGTGGCTACCTCTCCGTGGCTCAGGGGCCCAACGGTGTGATCTACCTCCTCGGCCCGCGTGGCAGGCAGATCCACTGCGTCGCCTTCAACGAGGCCTGGCTGAAGGAAGCACCCACGAAGTGATCTCGGACATCCGGAACACCCTTCTCAGGAGGTCTGTCATGTATCGATTCTTGCTCGTCGGATGTGTCGCAGTCCTGATTCTGGCGACGATCCGCCCGGTCGCTCCGGCCGCGGAGGAGGCGGCGTCGCACGTCATGCTCACTCGGGGCATCGTCGGCGGTTTCGTCCCGGCCCATGTCAGCCTGCAAATCATCGCCCTCAAAACCAACACCGGCTTTGAGGTCCACGTCCTGGATCAGCCGGCCCGGAATGCTCCGGCGACGTATCGGCGCGGCAGCCTTACCGAGAGGCAGTACGCCGACCTGTTCGCCACCGCGAAGAAACTCGGTATCTGGAATCTGCCGCGCGAGATGCCGGCCGGTTCGGAGGACATCTACAAGCTCGACACGTCGATCAGCCTGCTTCAGGGGATGCGCTCCTGGCGCAATGGCGGCCCGGCCGGCTGTGTCCACGGCGAGTCGAAGGTCCAGGCGACCGTGGCGCAGCGGGCCGAGTTCCGCGACATGATCGAGGCGATCACCGAGCTGGCCAGGAAGAACGCGACGAAACCGAGCGACGCGGATGCGTTCCAGGCCGCCCGGCAACTCGTCGAGAAGCAGACCCCGAAAGCCGGGCAGCCGGGGAAGGTCCGGTAGACCGTCACCGGCTGCCGTCGGTCCTCACTCCTCGTCCCGGAACGGTGGCGGTACGGGGAGCGAATCGTCGAAGTGGTACGATTCCGTCGCGGGGGCCGGAACCTCCGAAACGAACTGCTCCTCCAGCGTCTCGACGACGATGGGCTCCCGCACCGAGACGCTGGGTGTTCGCTGCACCGCCTCCGATTCGGTCGGCCGGACGGGGTCCGCAGGTGTCTCCTTCCACCAGGGCAGGCAGACGTACTCGCGGAGCTGATCGCGGACCTTCTGCGGCGTCCCATCGCGCAGGATCAGCAACAGATCCGGCTCCTCCGGCTGAGTATCCTCTGCGGTCATCACCTCGGTCGGCACCGCGACGAGGAGTTCCTCGGGAACGGCGTCCAGCAGTTCGGTCGGCATGGCCTCGACCAGAACGCGAAGACGGAAACCTTCACGCCGTCGCGCCTGAAGCGGGCGGGGCTCGGGGGCCAGGCGCTCCTCATCGCCCGGGCTCGTCAGATCGCCCCGGACTTCCGCCGTCAGGTCCGGGAGCAGCGACGCGATCGGCGGGAACGGCGTGTCGCCATCGAGCGGGTAGCCGAACAGATCGCGTGCGTGCTGGTTCATCCAGCAGACCCGATCACCGCGAACGATCACGGCTCCGGCGGCGATCCCTTCCAACGAGGCGAGAACCTTCCGCTTCAGATCGAGACGCTGGCCGAGGTCGGCCTGAGCCTGGCGGAGGTCCCCCTTGAGGCCTGAGATCTCCTGTTCGAGCCCGTCGGCGTAGCCCTTCCACTGCTCGATCTCCGCGTCACGCTCCTGAGTCGTGCGATCGCGTTCCTGGATGGTCTGCTCCCGTTCCGCCACCCGCACCTGATGCTGGCGGACGCTCTGCTCCAGTTCCTGGATCCGCGTCTGAGCCTGGGTCAACTGGTCGCGCAACTGGCGAGTCTCGGCCTCCAGTCGCTGGATCACCTTGTCGCTGCCGCGAATCTCGGCGAGCGCGACGACGTAGCCGCCGCTGGCCATCGGGCTGAGGCCGACCGAGTATTCCCGACCGGCGATCGTCACGTCCTGCTGGCGGTTCTCACTGGGGCGTTCCGCCAGCCAGGCTTCCAGCGCTGGTGCCAGGTCGTGGAGCGTCTCCGCGAGTGCGTAGCCCTGGATGCCGTCGGCGAACTCGAACGTCCGGCCCGCCTCGGCGTTCCAGGACTTGATCCGGCCGTCGGCCCCGAGAGCGATCAAGGCCTGCCGTGCGCCGGCGTGGAGGGACTCGGCGTCCTCGCATCGCCCGGTCAGGGTGGCACAGCGTTGCTCCGCCTCGCGCAGCGAGCCCTGGAGTTCCCGGTGCTGACCTTCCAGGTTCCGCAGGTGAGAGGTCTTGGTCGTTCGGTCCTGCTCGACGAGTTGCACGAAGGCAGCGATGGCCACCAGGCCGAGCAGGGTCATCAGCCAGCCGTTGATCGAGAGCAGCCAGCTCAGCACGAGCAGGGCCAGGGCCAGACCGGCGACCAGGCCAACGGGCCAGAGATTCGAGAGGCGCACCGAATTCATTGCAGGCTCCTCGGTGGAAAGGTTCATCACACTGGGTAACGCCGGCCAGCGCCGGTCGGGTGTTCGCTCGAAGTTGGGATCAACGGTCTGTCTGGGTCAACGAGCGCTGAACGGTCGGGCAGCGCACTGCCGCCCTATCCTACCGGTCGATCCAGGTTCCGCAAGCAGATTGTTCCGAACGCTCCGATTTCTCCGCCGACCGACCATCCGTAGCGGGAGATTGGCTCCGGATCGGGGTGATTTCTGCTCCATCGTCAGGAGAGATACGCATGAACGGCGCGGCTTGTGACGAATCCAGGAATGATTCCTTTTCCGCCGGTATTCTTCCCGAAAAGCAATCTCTCCCGTTGTTGTCGCTCACTCCTTTACAGCGACTGAACCGAGGCTTATGATGACGACCACTGCACCCATCGTCCCTGAGCAGGGCCCGTTCAATCATGGACAGCACCTCCCAACCGGAGCTGGACGCTCTCGACCAAAACCTTCTGGACCTGGAGCGTCTGCGCGAACAGGGGCTGGGCCGGCAACCGGTCGCTCGTCTTCTGACGATCGCGAAGATCCTGTCGCGTCTGGCCGCGCAGGTGGAGCAGAGCCGGACGGCGCTGGCCGCTCGCCTGGGCGCGACGGCGGTCGTCCTCGGCCTCGGGACCGCCTGGGCCCGACTCGACGAGCAACTGGCCGGCCTCATCGCTGCCGTGGGCGGGCACTCCGAAGAGGAGATCCTGCTCGAAGCCGTGGTGCCGCGCTTCCGGGCCTGGTCGCGTGAGTTCCAACAGTTCGAGGCGGCTCTCCAGCGAGCCGAGATGGTCCACAAGGCACGCGTCCAGATGGGAGCGGACCTCGCCGTCATCCGTCAGACGCTGGAGCATCCCTGCTTCCGGCACACTCGCGCCGCCACACTGGAACGGGTCAACCAGGCGGAGCAGTTCCTCCTGAGTTCGGCCGAGTTGGAGCCGGTCGAGAAGACGCTCGCGCCGCTGGCCGGAGCCTGGCCCGCAGATGGCCTTCGCGAACTCTTCGCACGCTATGGCAGCGGTGGATCGCTTCCGCCCACGAACGGGTCGGGCTCCGGCCACCTGGCGAAACTGCTGCCCGGACTCGCGGACTGGGTCGAACGCAGTGCCGAGACGCTGGCTCGCCTCGCTCCGGCGGACCTGCCGCCTTCGCCGACTGGCAACGAACCCTGGCTGACGGGATCGATCGGCGAACTGGCCCTCTTCCTCGAAACCCGGCTCGCCCTGCCGCGGGCCAAGACCGAAGGACCGATCCACGTCCTGACCCGACTCGCCCGGCTGTGCGCGGTTGTTCGCCCCGACAACGCTCTCGCCCCGGCCGAGGAACAGGTCCTCGCCGACCTGCTGCAACTCGCCCTGCTCGACGGCCATCTTCGCGAAGGTCTGACGTCCATCGGGACGCTGGTCGGAACGGGAGCGGGGCAACTCGTGGCCCGACTGCTGGCCCGGACGCTGAAGCATGAGCCGGCCTGGCGTCTCCCCGCACCGGCGAAGTTGAGCGACCCGGCCGGTCGTGATGTCCTCCGGGCCGCTCTCGCGGTCGAGGACGATCTGCCGGCCACGGCCTGGCTGCATCTCTGGAACGCCAGTTCCTCCGAAGGTTCAAGCCTGCTGGCCAGCGACAGGGCTGATCAATCACGACGTGTCCAGGAGAAATTGTGGGCCCTGGGTCCGCTGGGCGGATGGATTCTCGCCGCCAGTCTCCAGGCAGCGGGACGGACCAGCGATGTCGAGATCGAGCAGGTCTGCACACTGCCGGACGTGCCGGATCGGGCCGGCCGACTGCTGCCGCTGATCCTGCTGCCGTCCGAACGTCGCGATCCGGGGCCGACCGCTCTGCTGGCCGCGCTGGAAGTACTGGCCGATCGCCGCGCACCGGGCGAGTTCGGTCTGGCCGCCGTCCAGGCGTTCCAGGCCCGCTTCGGCAAGGACTTCCCTGCCCTGGATGAACGCCTCGGCCGTCTCCGGTCCAGCGGAGTGTCAGCGGATCCACGAACTGCCCTGCTGGAGACGGCCCGGCAGTCGCTGCGAGCCGGAACGTTTCGCGGCATCCGGTCTGTGGAAACCATCTGTCGGCGCTTCGTCCATGAGATCGCCGCTCCGCTCCTGGCCCGGGCCTATGAAGCCGACACGCCGGCGCAGGTCGCCGCAGTCCACGTGGCGATCGAGCGGGAACGCGATCGCCTGGATCGCTACCTGGAGGAGCAGGCCCGGGAATTCGTCAATCCAGCGGCGAACGCCACGGAACGCGAGGGGAAGCTGGGCGAGGCTCTGGGCCGTGAGTGCGACGGCATGCTGCTCGCTATTCGCGCCTGCCTGGAGGGGGACAGGAAGCCGACCGCCGCCCGCCGGAGTGGCGAAGGGATCGGCCCTGAACTCGACCGCCTGGCCAGCCACGGCAACGCCGGCCGACTCGCGGCTGATCTCCTCCGGGCCGCCCTGATCACTGTGGACCTCGGCCCGGACCAGCGGCCCGCACCGGCCACCCTGGCCCTGCCAGGGGATGTCGATGCTCTGTCACCGCTCGTGCAGTGGAGTCTGCCACGCAGCGCGACGACCTGGCTCGACTCAGGCCGGAACCTGGCCGACTACCGAACGACCATCGCCGACGATCTGAACGATCCCAATCCGCTCGATCATGCCCTGACGGTGGCGAACGATGGTCGGGTCGATCAGGGCGAAAATATCCTGCGCCACTTTCCACAGACGACCCCGGAGGTGATTCGTCGGCTGGCGGAACTGGCGGAGATCCGGGCCAGTTTGCAGGACGAGATCCAGGAGGAACTGCGTGGCGTCGCCAGCCCGGCGGACGGCGAGGTCACGGTCGAGGCCGAGTTCATGCGGGCCGGCATCGAGCAGTGCATCCATGAAGGAGCGTTCAGCATCGCCCGGGAGCGGCTGAAGAAGTATCGCGAGGTGCTGATCCAGGCCCCGGAACGCCAGGCGCTCGCGGAGCGCATTGACACCCTGCAACTGCATCCGAGCTTCATCGGCCTCGACCGCGCCGCCCGGATCAACCTTCGCAATCAGCTCGCGGCCTGGCTGGCCGGTCTGGGGGCGGCCAGCGAAACCGCTCTCCGCACCATCGATCAGCAGCTGACCGTCCTGGAGCAGCGCCTCGGCGTCAGCTCCGCCGTGACGCCCGCGTCGGCTTTGGTCAGTGAACGTCCCGACGCCGTGCCGCCGACCGCCATCCCCATCACCTTCGGCCTGGTCAAGCGGGTTCTCGGGGTGAACGCGGGCTTCATCGTCCCGCTCGATCTGACCAGCACCGGCACCGTGCTGACGGGTGGGGACGACGTCTACTTTCACTGCGACGCCTTCGAGGGTGACGCGGCCGAGGTGTCGGATCTGGTCGGCCGATTCGTCGCCTTCGAGGTCAAATCGGCTCAGGCCAGTGCGGCAGAGCCCGGCACCGGCGGCGATCGCCCGCCGCCGGCGCAGTCCTGCCGGCGCTGCACGGCCGAGGAGGAACGGCACATCCTCCGGGCGCTGGTCGGCCGAGCGGGACCGAGCCCGGCGGATATCGGTCTGGTCATCGAGCCGCGAGGCCAACGTGTGCTGGTGACGCTCGGCCAGGGCCCGTTTCCGGTCGCCGGCGGAAAGCCGTGTCCGCATGGGTCGCTGGCACGGGTGCAGTTCCTCGACGATCGAGCGGTGACCATCCTCGGTGTGGTGGAAGCGCGAACGCTGCCGCCTCTGTGGGCCTCGTTCTGGGAGCGTCTGATCCCGGCGACGTCGAAGGTCGCCAGTCCCGTCCATTCGGGCTCGACGGCGGTTCCTGCCGCGCCCTCCCAGCTTCGGCCAGGAACGCCGGAGGCTCTGAAGCTGGCCCGCGAGATCCACGACCAGGTGCGGCTCACGCGCCATCCGGCCGTGGCCTTCGCCGCCCTGGGACCGCTGCTCGAACGGACCTCCGGCGAGACGGTCTGGTGGCGGGCCGTCCTCCTCTATCCGCTGCTGCTTCACGCACGCACGGCCGCTGATCGGCATGCTCTGCTCGGGAATCTGCACGAGTGCCACGCCGACTGGGCCGGGGTCAACTTCGACGTGGTCGCCGCGCGCATCTACAAGTCGCTGCTGGCCTTCGTGGAAGACTATCCCGATCGGCTCGAACTGCTCGACGTGCTGAGTTTCTTCGAGCGTGTCCAGAAGGATCGCGGCGACACTCCGCACTTCCGGGCCGAGATCATTCTCGCCCTGCTGCAACAACTCCTGGCCCGGCAGGAAGAGCGGCCCGAGCGTCTGTTTCTCGCGTTGGACCACATTCGCAAGGCCCTGGTGCTGAACGCGAACCAGGCGGAGGCCATCGATCTGCGAACCCGACTCGAACGCGAGACGAGCGGCCTGGCTCCGCGCGAGGCCGCCATCCCACCGACCGTGAGCAGCGAGATTCCCGAAGATCCCATCGAGGCCGTCGAGCGCATCAAGGCATTCTACCAGCGAGAGGTTCACGGCCAGAATACCCTCGCGGCCGCCCAGAAATTCTTCGAGCGCGCCCAGCCGCTGGCCGCCGGCGTGGTCCGCGAGCGGCTCTTTCTGGAACACGCTCGCTGTCTGGTCCAGCAGGGCAGCGTCGCCGAGGGGGAGCAGCTGGCCGTCAGCTTTCTGCTGTCGGACGTCCCCCCGGGCGAGTCGCGGGCCTTCCTACGTCTGCTCCGCGAGGCCTGGTCGGGCCTCAAGCTCAGTCTGGAGCAGATCCAGGGGCAACTCGAACGCATCCGTCAGCGGATCGGGGCCGAGGAGCAATACTACGCCAGCTACCTGCTGGCCCAGTTCGCGTTCGAGGAGAGACAGCTCGATCTGGCTCTGCGCTTCGCCGAGGAGTCGAACGAGGCCAGCCCCAATGCCGAGGCCCAGCGTCTGATCAAACGCGTGCGAACGCTGCAAAGGCCGACGCCGGCGATGTCAGCGGCGACACCGACAACGCCAGGGCCCGATGCCACCTCGCGTCGCCGGGCGGAGGTGCTGGCGGTCCTCAAACAAATGGGCCAGACCGGCGAGGGCCGCGGCCCGATCGAACGCATCCTCGATGAGATGGCCGAGGAGGAAGTCGGCCCCTGGCTCGTTCTGAAGGCCGTCAACGGCGAGGTCTTCCTGGACGGAAATACTCCGCTGGAGTTGACTTCCCAGGATCGGCGGGATTTGGTCAACCGGGCCCAGGCGGTGGCCGTGAGACCGACGCTGCACCTGTTCCAGGCCGACCTGGTCGTTTTCTGGGATGACCATAACGGGGCCGTCCGGGAAGACCTCGGAGGAGACCTCGACTCGCCACTGACGCAGGTGTTGCAGAGCCCCACGACGGCGGCCCTGGACGAGATCGCCAACCGGCTCGAAGGCCGACCGTGGGCGGCCTTCGCGACGTTCGACTGTCTGAGCCGACAGTTCCCCGACAACCGGGACGCCCGCTGGCGGCGAGCCCAGAGCGCGCGGCAACTGGGCCGACGCGAGGACTATGTCGATTCGGCCCTGGCCAGCGCGGAGGAAAAGGGGCCGGCGTCGTTCGCCCGGGTGGCGAGCGATTTGCACGGTCTTGGTCTGCATGGCCTGAGCCTCGGCCTGGCTCTGCTCGCCCGAGAGGGAGGCCAGCGTCTGGTGCAGCTGGCCGAGCAGAAGTGCAAGCTGCCGCCCTGGGGCTGGCCGGCGGCCTTGCAGGAGGCCAAGGGCCACTTCGTCCAGAGGGAATGGACGGTGGCCGCCAATCTCGTCATCCCGGCCCTGCTCGCCGCCCCGGACCACTGGCCGACCTGTCGAGCCTTCAGCAGCATCTTCTCGCGTCCGTTCGAGGACGACGCGATGATCAGTGGCGTTCGGGAACGAGCCGAGATCGCCCTGCAGCTGGCTGAAGCGATTCTCGACCATCTCCAGAAACGCAATCCGTTGCCCGAGTTGCTCATGGTCAAGGCCGAGCTACGACTGCACCGCGGCCGGGCGTTCCGGACGACCACCCAGTCCGAGGCGGTCGATGAACTGAAGGAACTGTGCCACGCCGCCCAAAAGGTTCGCGCCGGCTTCCAGCCCGCCATCCAGATGGAGAAGCAGCTGCGCGAGGCCGAGGAGTTGCACCTCTCTCCGGGCGAGACGTACCACGACTACCGGATCACTCGTCATCTGGGCAAGGGATCGTTCGGAGATGTCTACCTGGCCGAATCGCTGGAGCCGAAGCCCGATCGGCCGGCCCGGGTCGCGTTGAAAATCATCCGCTTCGACGCCACGCCGGAGAAGCGTGAACACCGGAAGAAGTCGCTTCTACGCGAGTCGAACATCCTGCGCCAGTTACGGCACGACCACGTCGGCAAGGTCTACGACTTCCTCGACGAACGCTGTCTGGTGATGGAGTACATCGACGGTTACACCCTGCACAGCAAGATCGACGCCGGCGTCCGCTGGGCCTGGCGTCGAGTGGCTCGCGTCGGTCTACAGGTCGCCCAGGCCCTCCAGCATGCCGGCGAGCGACTCAAGGAGATCGAGGAAGAGCAGGGGAGCGAGCGCAAGGCGAGCGACTTCGCTCATCGTGACATTCACCCGAACAACATCATGGTGCGAGACGTGGCCAACGAGCCACATGCCTACGTTCTCGATTTCGGTCTGGCCCGTCTGCCGGGCAGTCCGCAGACCATGAGCATGGTCCGAGACGCGAACCGGCGCATGTGGTATCGCGATCCGAGATACCCCTCGGGCGGCTTCCAGGGTGACATGTTCTCTCTGGGGGTCATCCTCTACGAGCTGGCCAGCGGCGATACGCCTTATCCGAAGGAGGAGTACCTCGACTTCATGGACAGGAAGACCACCGACGCGCAGACCGAGCAGTTGCTCCGCCTGGTCAGCAAGCTCTCGCCGGGGGAGACGTGCCCGGCCAAGTTTCAGATCATCCTTGCCCGAATGGTGTCGTTCCGGGGCGCGAAGCGCTACCCGCCGTACCCGGCCTGGAGCGATCTCATCGACGATTTCACCCAGTTGCTCAGCGGCCCACAATCGTAGTGGACGGGAGGCCGGACCATGCCCCAGGGTGTACTCATCTCGTTTGATCCGGAACGCAACGTTGGCCGAATTCGCGGCGCGGAGGGCGACGTGATCACCTTCGTGGGCTCCGAGTTTCGCGGCCAGGTGACGGCCGAATCGTGCCCCTTTCCGGTCGAGTTTGTCGCGTCGCCACATCCGCATGATCCGCGCCGGAGCGTGGCCCGGGACGTTCGTCCGCTGGAAGGACTGACGGAGGTGTACGGTCGGCTCAACGTGCTGAAGAAGGCATCCGGCTTCATCCGCTTGCAGGACAACCGGAACGCCTACTTCAGCCTGGATTGCACCCGCCTGGAGAACCCCCAGATCGGCGACGAGGTTCTATGCCGGGTCGTTCCAGGTCAGGGGGGACAGCTCTTTGCCCTGAGCGTCGTCCCGGCCAGCGGCGTGCCTGAGGTGCCGCCGGTGACGCGGAGCCTGGATGGTTGCGTCGCTGCGATCTCCCAGCGTGGCCGGCGTCAGGGCAAGTCCCACAACGACGACGGTTTCCTGGTCGCCCCGCTGGCTGGCGACATGGTCCTGCTGGCGATCGCCGATGGCGTCTCCGATCCGCCCAACGGCTGGTGGGCCTCCGACAAGTGCCTGGAGATTCTCTGGAAGACACGCGGTGAATTCGCGGAACACTTTCTCCGCGCGTTCACCCTGGAGGACAACCGTGCCGTGATGCACGCCTGGATCACGGCCGCCCACAGGGACTTTCTCAGCCAGCGTGGTAGCCAGCTCGGCGACTATCAGCCGGCCACCTCGACCCTGACCTTTGTCGTCGTCCGGGAACGCCGCGTCTTCATCGCTGCCAGTGGCGACACGCCGGTTTACACACCCGATCGGAATAAAGGCAAGATCGTCACCTTGACGAAAGGTCTTCTCGACGATGCCCGCGATTCGCGGCTGGGGCTGCGGCAGCACATGGGCGTCGATAAACATCGCTGGCGGCCGCGGATCGACGATGCCACCCTGGCACCGGGAGCCCTGCTCGTCCTCTGCTCGGACGGAGTCTCGGCCGGCGACCAGAATCGGACAAAGCGGGACCGGCTCTATGCCGGCCTCGTCGATGAGAAACGCCCCTTGCAGAAACGCGTCGAGGACGTCGTCCACCAGATCGCCGACCTCGGCGAACCGGATGATTTGACCCTGGTCGTCTACAACCCGGAGTGAAACTCATGCCCCTGACACCATCGCTGCGCAAGGCCGTCAACCCCTTCGAGCTTTCCGTGATCCACGAGCTGAGCCGGCTCGCCGCGGACGGGTTCGTCGCCAACAATCTGCTTCTCCCCAAGGTCGCGTACCGCAACTACCCCGATGAACACGACGCTCTCCTGCTGCTCCCCTGGGGCGGCTACACGCTCGACGCGAAGAACTGGCACGGCGACCTGCGTTTTCCGGGTAACTCGCCGGTCGAGTGGCGACGACTGTCTCCCGAGCAGCACCGGACCCGTGGCTGGTGTCCGCTGCGCGGCCTGACGAATCCGTTCCACGTCGGCAAGCAGAAAGCCTCGATCCTGCACAGCTTCTTGCAGAAGGCCAACATCGGCCTGAATCAGTATCCGATCCATCCGCTGATCGTCCTGCCGCGCGGAACGACCTTCACGCCCGACCGACAGGTCGATGACACCGACGGCAGCCAACTCGTCATCCGCATCGTCACGCTCGACAAGCTCAACGCCCTGCTCGCCGCCGACCGTTCCGAGCCGGGCATTCCTGCCTACGGTCTGACGAAGCTGAAGGAAGCCCTGGTGAAACTGGAGGCGCTGCCGCGCGAGTCGTACGAGGTCGAGGCCCTGTGTGGCTACCGCCTGCAAAGTCGGATCGAGTGCAACGAGATCGGCTGCCCGGTCACCGTCGATGCCTACCAGGCCGCACATGCCATGACCGGGATGGCGGCGGAGGTTCGCTGCTACCGACCCTGGCCGATCACGGACGACAACGAGCGATTCCTGACCCACATCGAGCGTCGGGTCACCGCCCTGATGACGCACGGCGTCCCTTCGGTCCTGCGTGTTCTCCACGCGGAGGAATGGCCCGATGGCGTATTCGTCGCCTACGAGCGGTTCAAGGGCGAGTCCCTCCGCTCGGTGGTCGAGCGGCGCGGTCCGTTACCGGCCCAGCTCGTGGCCGAGGTTCTGACACGTCTGGCCTGGACGGCTCACGCCCTGCACACGGCTCCCAGTCCGATCGTTCACCACGACATCCGCCCCGATCACGTCCTGGTCGCTGCCGGCCTGGACGAGCATCGTGGCATTCACCATCGCCTGGCCGGCCTGACCAACCCGCTCATTGATGAGGCGACGCCGACCACGGTGGTTCATGCCAACAACTTCGACGCCTCGTTCACATCCCCGGAGATGCTGGTGTCGCGACATCCGGCCCGGCGTCGGCCGCAGGTCGATCTGTTCTCGCTCGGTCGGCTGGCCGCGTTCCTCCTGCTGGGCGACACGGTCTATCGTCGGGCCCTGTCGGGCAGCGAACCGATCCGGTTCCCCTTACCGGACACGCCGCTGGGGCAGACGATCGCCCGGGCGATGGAACGCCGGGCCGACGACCGCCACGGTTCGGCGCGAGAACTGGCCCAGGAAGCCGATCGCGCCAGCAAGAGCTGACAGGACCGACTCAGGCCGCGAGCCGGATGCTTTGGTCCGTCGGACGGGTAGACGACGGCTCTCCGGGCGGCGTCGCGTTCGTCGCTTCCGCCTCCTCCTGCTGCCAGATCCAGACCGTCAGGGCCGGCACCAGGAACGGCCGGACGATGAACGTGTCGAGCAGCACGCCGACCATCAGAGCGAAGCCGATCTGGGCCAGCGTCGTCAGACCGGACAGCATGAGCGTCGCCGAGGTGCCGGCCATGATCAGGCCGCACGATGTGATCGTGCCGCCCGTCCGCGCCAGCGCCCGCCGCATCGCGCTGGTGCCGGAGCGTCGCCGACGTTCGTGCAGAGCCCGGCTGATGAGCAGAATGTTGTAGTCCTCACCGACCGCCACCAGGGTCGTGAAGAGGAAGAACGGCACCCGCCAGTCCACCTCGAGCAGCGGCCGACCATGCACCCAGGTGGCGAACAGAGTCGTCAGACCGAGCGTCGTGTAGTAGCTGAGCAGAACCGTGCCCAGAAGGAAGGTCGCCAGCCAGAACTGACGAACGACCAGCATCAGAATCAGGAAGATACCCACCAGCACCAGCGTGTTCAGACGCAACCGGTCGGACTCGGTCGTGCGGGCAAGATCGCTCGCCGAGACGGTGATGCCGTAGGTGACCGCCGTGGTCGGAGCCATGCCGTCGGCCGTCTCTGGCAGAATCTCCGCGAGCCAGGCCTGGAGCAACGCCAGGGTCCGCATGCTCTCGGGAGAGAACGGATCGGTGCGGAGGACCACGTCCAGACGCGTGAGGTGCCGGGTGGGCTGATCGTCGGTGGCCGGCAGGCAGGTCGTGTAGTGCTGGCGGGCGGCCGTCCGCACGGGATTGTCAAGCAGAACGGCCACGCGCCCCAGGGCGAGCTGGAGGAAGGAGGCCCCCTCCGGAGCAGGAGCCGCCGCCCGGATGCCGAGCGGTTCACCCAGGGGCTGGGTCAGGCTCCGCACCTCGGCGACGTTGTCCATCTCGGCCAGGGTCGCCGACAGGATGCGGACCAGACTGCGACCTTCGAGACTATCCCAGTCATGAGGCGACTCCAGCAGGACCGTGATCGGGCCGACCTCGCCGGGCGTGAAATGGCGTTGCAAGGCGGCCAGGCCCTGAACGCTGGTCGCCTTCTGGGCCAGCTCGGCCGTCGCGCGGTAGCTGGGCCGAACCTGGAAGCCGAGCAGGGCCAGCGGCACCAGAATCAGCAGGGCCAGGCCGACGACCAGCAGCGGCCGATGAACGACGAAGGCGGCCAGGACCGTCCAGCCTCCGACCCGGCGTTCGCCTGCTTCGCGACGCGGCGGTCGCCCCGGCCAGAAGGCCGCCTTGCCGAGGATGCGCAGCAGGGCCGGCGTCAGAGTCAGGGCGGCGGCCAGGGCGACGATCAGGCTCAGACCGATGGCCGGGCCGCCGGTGCGCACCTTGGCGTACTCGGCCGTCGCCATCATGCCAAGGCCACAGACCACGGTCGCGGCGCTGGCCGTCAGGGCACCGCCGACGCCGGCCACGCTCCGCACCAGGGCCTTTCGCGGCGACGCGCCCCGGGCCAGTTCCTCGCGGTAACGGCTGATCAGGAACAGGCAGTAGTCGGTGCCGGCACCGTAGAGCATGACCACGGCGAAGACGGCCGTGATGTTGATCAAGTAGAATCCCGGAATGAGCGTGCCGAGGGCCAGGCAGCTCAGGACGATCCACACACACAGGGCGATGGTCAGCAGCGGCACCAGAGCCAGGAGCGGAGCGCGATAGACCAGCAGCAGGATGGTCACCACCAGGAGCAGCGTCGCGATGGTGGTCACGTCGAGGCTGCGGTTGGTCGTCTTGACCAGATCGTGGCCGACGCCGGCCGGGCCGGTCAGGTAGAGATCGAGGCCGGCCGGTGCGTGGCCGGCGGTCCATTCCCGGGCGGTCTGCTCAATCCGTTCGACCGTCTCGACCGTCTGGAAGGCCAGGTAGGCGGTGCCGAGCGCGACCTGGACCAGGGCGCATTCGCCATCGGCACTGACCAGACGCGAGCCGGTCAGCGGGTCGGCCGGCGAGACGACGCTCTTGATCTGGAGCTTCGGATCGGTCTCGCCGAGTTCGATCACCTGCCAGGCCAGTTCATCGACGAAATTGCGATCGGCATCGGTCAGGGGCTGGCCACGTCGCTCGACCACGAGGACGAGCTTGCTGGCGAAGACATCCTGCGGGAACGCCTCCGCCAGGAGCTGGTAGCCACGAACGCTATCGCAGCGGGCGGGCAGGAAGCGGATGTCGTCGTCGAGCGCGCAGACGGACCAGGAGGGGGCGATGACGGCCAGCGTCAGGCCGATGACCAGCCAGGCCAGGCAAACGAGCCAGGGCCATCGCATGGCGATTCGCCCGAGGAATCGGAACATCCTGTCGTCTCCCTGGGTGATACCGGGTGCAAGGTTAGACCCTGGATTATCGTCACGATCGCGCCGGTGGCTGGAGCAAATCAGGCGACGGCGGCGACCTGCGTGCCCACGGGAGACTGCGGGTCTTCGCCGGACCACTCTGTACAATGGTAATCCAGAGGGTCTGTCAGAGCCGCGCACGCAGCGAGGCCGCAGGCCGAGCGAAGTAAGCGCAC
>CAYYJM010000044.1:0-31207 GCA_964471755.1 uncultured Alcaligenaceae bacterium | reverse complement strand
ATGACTCTTCTCTCCGGATGAAGACACTCATGGGGCTGACGCCCCACGCTCGCCAGGACGTTTGAGAACCAACCATGTCCCATCGCATCGTGGTCGTGGAAGACGAGCCCGCCATCCGGCGTGGCGTGGTCGATGTCCTGCGGGCCACTGGCTATCTCGTGACCGAGGCCGGCGACGGTGTCACCGGCTTGACCGAGGCGACCCGGCCGCTGGTCGATCTGGTGCTGCTCGATCTCATGCTGCCGCGTCTGGATGGGCTGGAGGTCCTCGCTGGCATCCGCCGGGCACGGGCCTCGCTGCCGGTCATCATCCTGACCGCGCGCGGGACCGAGGATGACCGCGTTCGCGGCCTGACGGCCGGGGCCGATGATTACGTCGTCAAGCCGTTCAGCGCTCGCGAATTGCTCGCCCGTGTCGAGGCCGTCCTGCGCCGCACCATCGGTCGAGTACGCCAGATCCTCGGCGCTCGGCTGGGCCGGGCGATCATCGATCTGCAACGCCGGGAGATCGTCTGGGCCGAGAACGAACGCGGCGAACTCTCCGAGACGGAGAGCGCCATCCTGGCGTACATCGTGCAACACCGCAAACGGGCCGTCTCCCGCGAGGAACTGCTGGTCCACGTCTGGGGCATCGAGCCGACGGGCCTGGAGACGCGCACCGTCGATATGCACATCGCCCGGCTGAGGACGAAGCTGCGCGATCCGTCCGGGGATAAAGCTCCCGAGGCCATCCTGACCGTGCGTGCGCACGGCTACATGGCCGGACCTGATCTGCTGCCGCTGGAAGAAGTTCCCGCCGGGTGACGTATGCGAAACTGGTTCAAGGGCACTCCCGGGGCGCTGCTCGTCCTGGGGGTTCTGTCGCTGCTGGTGGCCGGTGGTCTGGGCTGGGCCACCGTCGCCGCGTTGCAGCTCGAAAACGAACAGCTTGTCGAACGAGCCGAGGCCGAGCATGCCGCCCGCGTCCGCCTTGCGCTCTGGCGACTGGATGGCTACGTCGCCCCGCTGCTGGCTCGCGAGGAGAATCGGCCGTTCGATCACTTCTCGACGATCTTCGCGCCGGGCCTGCTGCTGGACAACGATTGCCACCCCTTCGCTCCGGGAGCGGTCGTGCAGCCGTCGCCGCTCCTGCATGCCGAACTGCCCGTGTGGATGGCGTTGCATTTCCAGTTCGACCCGTTCAATGGCTGGCAGTCGCCACAGGTGCCGGCACCGAGCCTCCGTGAGCGTCTCAGCCACGAGGAGCGGCCCATCCCGATGGACAACGTCACGGAAGCGAGATGCCTCCTGCTCGCCCGGTTGACGGAGGATCTGCCGGCCCGGTTGATCTGGGCCGACGCCCAGCAACGGCTCGCGCCGCCGACGGTGCGCGACCGGACCCTGGCCCTGCCAGCCCGGCCGAACGAGGGCAACGCCCTGAACGAGTCGCTCTGGCTGGGTCAGAACCCGGCCAACCCGAACGTCGCCTACAACACGATCAACAGCAAGCAGATGCTCGAGGACGATTACAAGCAGCGAGCCGGCTTCCAGGAACGCATCGTCCAGGAGCAGAGCCCGGCCGGACGTTCGCAGCGTGTCAATCGGGACGTGGTCATCACGAACTGGGCCCGCAACGGCGAAAACTGGTTTGGCAGCGGCCCGGCCATCGTCTCGACGCGGGGCGAGACGTTCGTGCATCTTGGCCGACTCACGCCGCTCTGGCTGCGCGGCCAGGACGGCACGGACGCCTCGCTCCACCTGCTGGCCATGCGTCTGGTCAAGCTCGAAGATCGCCTGCTGTGTCAGGGCGTACTGCTGGATCGGGCCGAGTTGCAGAAGCAACTGCTCGCCCAGGTGACGGACCTGTTTCCGGAGGCGAGCCTCCTTCCGGTGGCCGAGGCTGACCCCGAGGTGCCGGTCAGCCGGATGTCCACGCTGCCGTTGCAGCTGGATCCGGGAACGCCGCCGGCCGTCCCCGAGCCCGGCTGGACGACGCTCCGCCTGGGCCTGACGCTGGCCTGGGTCGCGGTCCTCGTCGCCATCACCGCCGTCGCCCTGGGCGGCTGGAGCGTCCTCGATCTCTCCGAGCGCCGGATGCGCTTCGTCTCGGCTGTGACGCACGAGCTGCGTACGCCGCTGACAACGTTACGTCTCTACCTGGAAATGCTGCTCGATGGCCTGGTCCGTGACGAGAAGACGCGCCAGGAGTATCTCGCGACGCTGCATGCCGAGGCCGAGCGGCTCAACCGACTCGTCGCCAACGTGCTGGACTACTCGCGTCTGGAGAAGACGCGGCCACAACTCGATCGCCGGCCGGTCGTCGTCGCCGAGTTGGTCGGCCTGGTGCAATCGGCGTGGACGACACGCTGCACGACGACGGGCAAGCAGTTCGTCGTCGAGTCATCGCTGCCGTCGGAGACGCTGCTCGTGACCGATGGCGAACTGGTGGAGCAGATTCTCGGCAACCTGATCGACAATGCCTGCAAGTACAGTCACGACGCGGCCGACTGTCGGCTCTGGCTGCGAGTACGCACCGAGGCGAACCGGGTGATCTTCGAAGTCGAGGATCGCGGTCCTGGCATTGCTCCGCGCGAACGGCGGACCATCTTCCGCACCTTCAGCCGGGGCCGGAACGTCGAGCCCAGCACGGGAGGCGTAGGTCTGGGTCTGTCGCTGGCCCGGCGCTGGGCCGAGTTGCTTGGCGGTTCGCTGGAACTGGCTCCGGCGTCGGCCGAAGGTGGTGCTTGCTTTCGGCTCATCCTGCCGGCATAACTTCAGGGGATGCAACCTCTGGAGTGACACTGCCATGCCATACGTCTTCCCGCGCTGCCAGGTCGTGCCCCTGGCCGATCATCAGGTCGCGTTCCTCATCACCGGCCAGGAGCGGCTTCGCTGGCACTTCGGTGTCAGCTATCCGCGTCCGTTCTTCTTCCCGCTCGTGGGGCCATCCGGACACGCCCTGACGCGCATGGGCCATCCCGGAGCGCCGGACCACGATCACCACCAGTCGATCTGGTTCGCTCATAACAAGGTGCTGGGCATCGACTTCTGGGGCAATCGTTCGCCGGCTCGCATCCGGCAGAAGGACTGGCTCTGCTACCAGGACGGCGACGAGGCCGTGATGGCCGTGCGGCTCGGCTGGTTCGATGGCCACGATCCGAAGGAATTGCTGGAGCAGGAACTCGTCGCGGCCGTCCGCCCTGGTCCCGGCGAGGGCGAGACGCTGGTCGAACTCCAGACGACGTTTCGGCCGACGGCGGAGCAACTGGAGTTCGGCCAGACCAACTTCGGCTTCCTGGCCGTGCGCGTGGCGAAGTCGTTGTCGGCGGCCTTTGGTGGCGGAACGCTGACCGGCAGTGGCGGCGCGACGGGCGAGCCGGCCCTCTTCGGCAAGCCGGCGAAGTGGATGGACTACTCCGGGCCGGTGCCGGGGGATCGGATCGAGGGCATCGCCTACTTCGACCACCCGGACAACCCCGGTCACCCGGCCAGCTGGCACGTCCGCGAGGACGGCTGGATGGGAGCGTCGGCCTGCCGCGGTTCGGCGCTGACGACGACGAAGATGAAGCCGCTCGTGCTGCGATATCTGCTCTGGGCCCATGCCGGCGGAGCGGATGTGAAGAAGGCCGACGCGGTATTCGCCGAGTTCGCGAAGGCGGGTCGATGGAACGTGGCGAAGTCGAAGAAGAAGCACACCATGTACGAGGCGGAGCGCGTCAAATCCTCCGGGTGAGCGATCCTGTCAGAATTGTGACCCGCGACTCCGTCGCGGGCCACTTTATTCATCGTTCATCGTTCATCGTTCATCGTTCATCGTTCAGGAGCGGAACCTGCTGACGGGTCCGTAGGTACGCGATGAGGGCCACGATCTGTTCCGGTTTCAGGGGAGTCAGACCGCCTTCGGGCATGAGGGATTGCACCGTCGGCGTCGTCTCCTCGACCTCGTCCTTGTTGATGATGATGCGTTCCATCGGCGTCTGCACGGCGAGCGTCTTCGGGCCGGCCTCGGTCACGATGCCGTTCAGCGTCCGGCCGCTCTTCAGCGTCAGCACCGTGATGCGGAAGTCGGCCGGCACGATCGCGGACGGGTCAAAAATGTTCTCCAGCAGATAGTTCAGGTTGTGGCGATCCGAGCCGGTCAGGTCGGGGCCGATCTGCTGGCCCTGACCGTAGAGCCGGTGACAGGTGCCGCAGACCTGATTGAACGCCAGTCGGCCGACGACGAGATCGGCCTTCTTCAGGCGGTCCTCGGTGAGCAACTGGCGAGCCTGTTCGATCTGCTTGAGCTTGTCGGCCGGCGTCGAGCGGATCGCCCCCCAGACGCGCATGAGTTCCTTCTCCAGGCTCGCATTCTTGAAGCTGAGGATCTGCCGGGCGTGCGCCGCGGTGACATCGGTCCGCGGGATCTTGCCCGTGTCGATGGCCTTCAGCAGGACCGCGGCCCAGGCGGCTCGGGCCGTCAGCGTGTCGAGAGCCTTCGGCCGAGATTCGACCGGGATGTTGCGGTATCGCGCGACGAGCAGGGCCGCTGTCTCGCCGGTATCGTCGAACGCGGCCAGGCCGTGGATCGCATCCTGCGCGACGCTCCGATCCGTGATCAGCCGACGCAGCAGCGGGACGGTTTCCCTGTCGCGAGCCTCGACCAGGACGCGCAGCGCCTCGCGCCGCGAGTTGCCGTCCTGCTTCTCATCGCCCAGGACGGTACGCAACTCGGTCAGGGCTCGGCCATCGCCGAAGACGACGCCGAGTTCACGCAACCGGGCTTGCAGTGCCGGCGCGTCGAGCTTGCCGAGCTGGGTCCGGGCGTGGTTCCACGCTGAAGGAGCCTTCGCCTTGCGAACGCCGCGCAGGGCCTCGCTCATGCCGTTGGCCACGTCGAGGGCTTCCTTCGCGGGCAGGTCCGCCAGTTTCGCGACGAGGGCAGCGACGACGGTCGGCTTCGTGTCGATCTCGGCCGTCACCCGCCCGGCGATGTACTCGCGGACGAGCGGAATCTTGGACAGCCCCCACCGCGGCCAGGTCGATCGCCTGACTCGGCGCGACCAGCACGGCCGGCTCGATGCCATACCAGAGCATCAGCGGCAGGTTGTGGTCGGCCGCGTCCTCGGCCCGGCCGAGCAGCGGCTTCGCCAGTTCGAGACGCATCTTCGGATCGATGCGCTGGAGGGCGGAGGCGAGGTAGAGGCGGACGAGGCCGGAACGATCCTTCTCGGCCAGTGCGGCCAACGTGTGGACAAGGTCCGGTGACGGTGTCGTGTCATCGATCAGGAGGCAAATGGCCCAGACGCGGACGTGTTCGTTCGGATCGTCGAGGAGGTTCTCCAGAAAGGGACGATCCGCTCCGCCGCAGACGTTGAGAGCCCACAGATGGCGGAGGCGACGGACGCCGTCGGTCGTCCTGGCGAAGCGGTCCCGCAGCGTCGCGTTGATCGTGGCGTCCGGTTTCGTGCCGTGCCGTTCCTGCAAGAGACGCTGAGCGACCCGGGCGAACCAGACGTTGTCGTGGGGGAGCAGATCGACGAGCTTCTCGTCTGGCAACTTCGCCACGTCGGCGACGGTCGGCTTCGCGGGCGTGCCGAACGTCACCTTGTAGATCCGGCCGGAGGTGCGGTGGACACCGTCGTTCTCGTGGCACTCGCCCGTATCGGACCAGTCGGCGATGTAGACGCCGCCGTCGTTGCCCTGGATCAACTCGACGCCGCGGAACCACGGATCGTCGCTGAAGATCATGTCCGGCTCGTGCTTGCCGACGTAGCCGGAGCCATCGCGGACGAGCCGATCGTGATTGATCCGCCGGCCGTGGAAGTTGAGCGTGAACAGGCCGCCGCGATACTTTGCCGGCCAGTTGTCGGCCTGGTAGATCAGGCAGCCGCTGTGAGCGTGACCGCCGCCGAGTTCGCCGTGCTTGCCCTTGCCGTCGCGTGAGTCGGTCCAGTTCTTGCCGTTGTCCCAGTGGTAGTGGTCGGCATGCTGATCGATCAGGGCGTAGACGTTCTTGTTGAGATCCTCGCCGAACATCCGCTTGAGATGGATGCCCGGGATGCCGTGCCAGAGATGGCCGATGACGGTGTTGATGAAGAACAGCTCGCCGTGTTCGTCCCAGTCGTGGCCCCACGGGTTGGTCGTGCCCCAGCAGACCGGCTCGAACACCTTGCGGGTCGGATGGTAACGCCAGATGCCACAGTTCATCGGCGTACGCCGATCCTTCGGCTCGCCGGGCTTGCCGATGTACGACGTGGTCGTGATGCCATGTCGGCCGTAGAGCCAGCCGTCAGGGCCCCACTTCAGGCCATTGGCGATGTTATGGCGAATGGAGAAATCGTTGAAGCCGTCGAGCAGGACGATCGGCGGTCCATCCGGTTTGTCGTTGCCGTCCCTGTCGGGAAGGAAGAGCAGGTTCGGGGCGTTGAGAACCCAGACGCCGCCGAAGCCGACGCAGACGCTGGTCAGGCGCGTGGCCTGGTCCCAGAAGACCGTTCGCCGGTCGGCCTTCCCGTCGTGGTCGGTGTCCTCCAGGATGACAATGCGATCGCGGAGATTCTTGTCGTAATTCGTCTTCGACTCGGCATAGGTGTAGCACTCGGCGACCCAGAGCCGACCACGATCGTCCGTGGTGATGGCGATGGGTTGCTGGATGGCCGGCTCACTGGCGAAGAGCGTGGCCTGGAAGCCTTCCGGCAGACGGAGCTTCTTGAGCGCCTCCGGAGCGGAGAGTGGTGCGGGGTTGCCCTTCTCGGTGTTGAACGGTGTCGGGAAGGTGTCCGGTTTCCGGGGTTCGCCGGGCAGAACGAGAACGGGTCCAAGGAGGAGGAGCAAGACCAGCACGCGGCGCATGGCAGGACTCTCGAGTAGGGATGCGGCACGCCATCCTCGTCGGCGTGCCGGGAGGTGCATTATCGGGTAGACGGACAACGGAACCAAGGATCATTTCTTCCCTTGCTGACGCTGTGGGCACGGGCGAGGACGAATGGTCCCTCGCTCAAGGGACTTTCCGACAGTCCGATCCAACCGTGCAATCGCACAGCCAGACCGGAGCCGAGTCGCGCTCACGGATAGTACTTCTTCACCTGCTCCTCGCTCGGTCGTGTCAGCAGGCTGACACCCACACCGAGGACCACGGCGGCGACCGTGCCCCAGACGACCGGGTCCATGCCGAACGGATAGATCGGTGCGAAGGCGTCGGGTCGATGTTCGCCCCAGCCGGGCAGCCAGCTGCACAGGCCGTTGACGAATCCGGCCAGGCCGTCGGCACTGCCCCGGCTCCAGCTGTCGAGCCAGCCCAGGAAGTACAGGCCAAAGACGGCCAGGAAGCCGCCGAGCATGCCGCACAAGACGCCCGGGCCGGTCGCCCGCTTCCAGTACAGCGTCAGGAGCATCGGAATCAGGAAGGCGCATCCCTGGCCGGTGCCGGTGAAGACGATGATGTATTGCAAGAACCCCGGCGGGTTGAGAGCGGCCACGACCACGGCGATGCCGACCAGAGCGGTGATCGCGTAGCTCAGACGCTCCAGCGTCTTCTCGCTGGCATCGGGATTCCACGTCCGCTGATAGAAATCACGCACCAGGCTCGACGAGATCATCAGCAGAAAGGCGGCCACGGTGGACATGATCGCCGCGTACGGGGCGGCCAGGAGAAAACCCGCCACCAGGGGATGGGCCAGCCCGCGGATCATGGCCGGCATGATCGCGTCGGGCTGACCTTCCCGGCCGATATCCTTGAGATACTCCGTTGGGAAGATGGCCCGGGCGCAGACGAAGATGATGATCAGGGCCAGGTACACGATCAGGTAGTAGACGGCGACCACGGCGATGGCTCGCCGCAGACTCTGCGTGTCCTTGAACGACATGAGCCGAACCAGGCTCGACGGCTGGCCGGGACTGTTCAGCGACCAGACCAGAAAGAACGAGAAGGCCAGGCCAAGGCCGAGGAACTGGCCCGGACCGGGACCGCTGACAAGGTCTCCGGGTGCCCCGTCGGACGTCTCCATCTGGGCGAGGTGCTTCGTGGCGGCCGTCAGTCCGGTCGTCCCGTCCGCCGTCGGCGGCACGGCCTGGATGGCCAGCACGGCCAGGATGATGATGCCGAGAAACATCACCGCGCCCTGTAGCACGTCGGTCCACGTCACCGCCCAGAAGCCGCCACAGGTCGTGTAGGCGATCACTGTCACCGAGAAGATCAGCAGGCCGATCAGGTAGCCGAGATCGACCGGATCACTCAGCCAGGGAATCGCGACGGGGGTGGGTTCCAGATCCAGAGCAATGGCCATCACCAGGCCGCCGCCCTTGAACTGGGCGACGAGGTTGAAGGCCAGGAAGATCAGGATCAGAAACGACGAGACGAGGCCCAGCGCCGGCATCCCGAAGCGATCGCGCAGCACGTCCGGTACGGTGACCGCCCCGGAGATGCGGGCGACCTGGTTGATGCGTCGGCCCATCATCGCCATGGTCATGAGCGGCACGATCATGTAGCTGCCGATCCACATGGCCATGACCCAGCCATTGGTGTAGATGAGCGACGGAAAGCCCATGAAGCTGCCGCCGCTGATGGCCGTGGCGGCGACGGTCAGGGCCAGGACCCAGGCCCCGAGGCCGCGATTGCCGAGGAAGTATTCCTTGACGAATTCGCCTTCCGACAGATAGCGGCGTGCCAGCAGACCCACGACGATGACGCCCACCAGGTAGACGGCGAAGGCCACCAGGATTTGCAGGCTCTCGGAACTAAGCGGCATCGTGGCTCTCCTCCGGATCAGTCCCGAGATCGTCGTCGGCCATGAAGAACAGCACGTAGACCACCGTGAACACGGTACTCGCCACCCACGGGATGACGATGCCGTGAAAGACCCAGTCGGGCACGCCCAGGATCACACCGATGGGCGCATCGGGAGGGCGAACCCAGCCATCGCGAACCAGCCAGTGATCGGCTGGATAGCGGTAGCCCAGGAGGTAGTAGACGGACAGCGTCCAGATCAGCGTCACCAGCCAGGCGGCCAGGCAAACGATCAGATCCCGGTACGCATTGTGAAGCAGTCGCCGCGCGGGAGTGGAGTCGGTCATCGGTGGTCCTTCATGGTGAGTCATGGGAGACGATTGTACTCGTCGGGAACGTCGGCGACACCCCATTTAGCCGCCAGCTTGCCGGCGGTCTTCGTCTTCCATTGACGCGCGGCCCGGCGATCGCTATCCCCCTCACCGTCAAGGAGGACGCCATGCGCTGGATGTGGATCGCGCTGCTTGCCCTGGGAATCACCGGTTGCTTCAACGCCATCACCATCGCGCCGACCACCGTGTCGTCGCCGCTGGAGCGGATCACGGTCGTCAAACCCGAATGCTTCTTCACCCGAGCGTGCGTGGCGGTCATCAACGTCGAGGGCATGATCCTCAACGCCAAGCTCGACGGTGGATTGTTCAGCTCCGGCGAGAACCCCGTCTCGCTGTTCCGCGAACGGCTCGACCAGGCGGCGAACGACTCACGCGTCAAGGCCGTCGTGCTGCGCATCAACAGCCCCGGCGGCGGTGTCACCGCCAGCGACATCATGTATCAGGATCTGTGTCGCTTCCGCAAGCAGACCGGCAAGCCGGTCGTCGCCTGCCTGATGGACGTGGCGGCCAGCGGCGGCTTCTACCTGGCGATGGGAGCCGACCACGTCATCGCCCACCCGACGACGGTGACCGGCAGCATCGGCGTCATCATGAGCCTGTACAACGTCTTCGGACTCTGCCAGATGCTCGGCATCAACAGCGAGCCGATCAAGTCCGGCCCGAACAAGGACCTCGGCAATCCGGCCCGGATCATGACCGACGCCGAGCGGGCCATCTTGCAGGGGATCGTCGATCAGTTCTACTGCCAGTTCGTGTGCGTGGTCGCCCGGGGTCGGCAGATGCCCGAGGCGCGCGTGCGCGAGATCGCCGACGGCCGGATCTATTCCGGCATCGAGGCGTGCAAGCTCGGTCTGGTGGACAAGGTCGGCTACCTGGACGACGCCTACGCCACGGCCATGACCCTGGCCGGCATCGAGGATGCCGCCGTGGTCGCCTACGATCGGCCGAACGGCTACCGGGGCAGCATCTACGCCGCCCTGCCGCACCTGCCGACCGAGATGAAGGTCAAACTTGATCTGCCCGGCATGAGCGCCGCCAGCGGCCCCTCGGCGGCGGGGTTCTTCTACCTGTGGGAGCCCGGGGCACGGTGACGAGTATCCCTGGCGAGCGTGGGGCGTCAGCCCCATGATCTTCCCCTTCGGTGTGATACCATGACAGGGAGACATGCCGATCCCTGCACGCCGGCACCGAGGCGGCCATGAGCATCGAAGCGGGCTTCATCCAGGCCCTCCGCGAAGATCCCCACGACGACGAGACCCGGCTCATCTACGCCGACTGGCTCGACGAACGCGGCGATCCGCGCGGCGAGTTCCTTCGCGTCCAGGTCGAACTGGCCAATGGCGTCCCTGACCTGGAACATCGCGAGCGGCTCCATCAGCGCTCGGCCGAACTGCTCGCCGCTTACGAAGCCCAGTGGCTCGGGCCGTTACGCTCTCTGTGCGAGGCCGTCTGGTGGCGGCGCGGTCAGCCCCACCTGGTGATGACGGCCGCGACCCTGCTGCGTTCGAGCGTCGCCCGGCAGGCGGCGACCCTGTTCGAGCGGGCCCTCGTCGCCGAGGTGCGCGTCGTGGACACGCCGCCGAATATTCGCGACAACCTCGTCGCCAGCAGGGTCTACGAGTACCTGCCACACCTGGCACTCGACGGCCTGGGACTGGGCGATGCTCATTTCCACGGCCTGCTCAACAATCCGCACTTTCGCGGTCTGCGCAGCCTCTCCCTGGCCGGTAACGACCTCGGCCCCGGCAGTGTCCGGCGTCTGCTCGCCAGCCCGGTGATCGAGACGCTCGTCGAGATCGATCTACGGAACAACCGCCTGAACAGCGGAAGCTACTGGGCCTTGACCACCCACGAAGGAGCCGATCGGCTGCGTGACCTGCGTCTGCACTGCAACCCGCTCGACGCCGCCGCCCGCGACGCCCTGACGGCCTGGCGCTCGATCCGCCTGGCCCGCCGGCCCGGTCGAAAGCGGCTGCTCAACTCACTGGGCATGGAACTCGTCTGGATCGGCCCTGGCACCTACCGGCGCGGCTCACCGCCGGAGGAAGTCGGCCGCTACGACGACGAGGGCCCGCGTCAGGTCGTGACCGTCTCACGCGGCTTCTATCTGGCCGCCTTCCAGGTGACGCAGACGGAGTACGAGCGCGTCACCGGGCAGAATCCGGCGCGCCACAACGGCCCGCATCATCCCGTGGAGATGGTCTCCTGGCAGGAGGCGAACGACTTCTGCGCGCGGCTCAGCGCAATGCCGGAGGAGGCGGCCCTAGGACGTCGCTATCGGCTACCGACCGAGGCGGAGTGGGAGTGGGCGGCGCGCTGCGGCTGGGACCACACCGCCCTGCCGGAGGGACGCGAGGTGACGCCCTGGCTGGCGAACTTCGGCGGCAGCATCGGCCACCCCCTGCCGGTCGGCTCCTTCCCGCCGACGCCGTGGGGCCTGTACGATCAGTCGGGCAACCTGTGGGACTGGTGTGCCGACTGGTACGCTGAGTACCCGTCGGCGAGCCCGGACCCGCTGATCGATCCGACCGGCCCGGAGACGGGTTCGCAGCGTTCGCTGCGCGGCGGTAGCTGGTACGGCCCCGCCCGCAACGGCCGCTGCTCCTGTCGGGGCAGCGACAGCCCGCTGACACACGACCACTTCTACGGCTTCCGCGTGTTGCTGGAGATTTTTCTCGAAGGCGAGCGTGGGGCGTCAGCCCCATGAGTGCCGGCACGCTGTGAGGACGCAGACTCATGGGGCTGACGCCCCACGCTCGCCAGTTCAAACCGTTCCGGTGTTCCCCTCGATGGCCTTCTCCTTCGCCTGTTGCTCGGCCATCGCTCGGTTGAACCGGGCTCCGAACGGAATGAAGATGATGAAGACGACCACCATCACCCCGGCCAGGGTCAGGAAGTAGGCACCAGGCCCCATCATCGGATAGAGCCGGACGACCCAGGTGTTGAGGAGCATGTTCGCCAGCGCGACCGTGACCAGCCAGCAGGCGGTGACGAAGCTCTTCATCGTCGCCGGAGCCGCGACGAAGGCCAGTTCCAGACCGGTGACCGAGATGAGAATCTCGGCGACCGTCAGGATGAAGTACGCCAGAACCTGCCACCAGGCGCTGACCCGCTCGGCGGGCGGCACCCATTCGGTCGTTTCCAGAGTGATCTTCGGAGCCTTCTGGCCGGGCTCGGACTTGACTTTCTGTCCTTTCTCGATCGAGATGACGTTCCCCTGACGGATGATGAGCTTGTCGTCGCCCTGCGGATACTCTCCCGGTGCCAGGTGAATCTCCAGCGTGCCCGACGGTGCGACTGCCTCGTCATTTCGGAAGACGCCCTGCGACCGGGCGAAATCGATGTGGCCCTTGTCCAGCGCGAGAGCGGTGCCGTTCGAGAAGATGACGGTGCCGCCGGTCAGTTCCCACTTCTTGTTGTCGGCATTCCAGGTGGCATCGCTCGCCCGGACGATGACGGGGCCGAGGTTGACGCCCTTGAGATCGAGCGTCTCCAGACCGGGCCGCTTCCCGTCGACCGCATCGACCGTCGGGAGGATGAGGACGCCTTCCGGAGTGTTCAGCTTGAGCGCGTCCTGCTTCTGCCCGGCGAGGTAACCCGCCAGGCTCAGGATGCCCACGCTGACGCCGGTGAGCAGGAAGCCGACACGCATCTTGTCCGTGGCCCGGACTCGTCGGCCTTGCGCCGCCATCCAGTTGAAGAACAGCACGCTTAGCGGCAGCAGAGTGACGATGAAGAAGGCGTTGAAGGCCTGGATCTGATCGGCCGTCACGTCGACGCCGAACAGACGGAGGTTCATGTAGGTGTCGGCGAAGTAGATCCAGATGCTGGCCGACTGATCGAAGATCGCCCAGAAGAACATGACCATCAGGAAGAGACCGCCGATCTGGCGGAGCGTCTCGGAGCGGAGGCGCGACTCGGCCCTCTTCTCCTCGGCCGAGACGACCTTGTAGTTGATCGGCAGGCCGGTGATGGTCCGGCTGGACGGAATCTGCTGACCGGGCGTGCCGACGACGGATCGCTCGATCGTCTCCCGAGCGTAGAAGGGCTTACCGAGAGCGAAGAAGGTCAGGGCCAGGGCCATGAGGCCGGCCGGGAACAGGAACGCGATCTGGTAGCTGTACTCCGAACGCAGCCAGGGCACCGCGAGCTGAGAGAGAAGGGCTCCGATGTTGATCGCCAGGTAGAACCAGCTGAACGCATCGCTGCGGAGCTGCTCCTGGCCGGGTCGTTGCTGATCGTAGGTCATACCGAGCAGGGTCGAGATGTTCGGTTTGATGACACCACTCCCCATCGCCAGCAGGGCCAGCGCGAAGAGGACGACATAGCGATTCTCGACGCCGACGATGAACTGACCGAAGACGTACGGCACGGAGAAGAGGACGATCGTCCAGTACTTGCCGAAGTAGTTGTCGGCCAGCCAGCCGCCGAGCAGGGGCAGGAAGTAGCAGGCCGAGATGAACAGGGCCATGAACGTCGCGCCGTCGGCCTTGTCGATGCCGAGTCGCTCGGTCATGTACAGGGCCAGGATGGCGCGCATGCCATAGTAAGACGCCCGCTCGGCGAACTCGCCCCAGAAGAAGAACCAGAAGGCGATCGGGTGGCCCTTGCCGGGCCCGGCGGGAGATCCTGTGGTCGCGGCGGTGGACACGGCGGTGGCCCTTTCGATGGCTTCGATGTCTCGGTCGATGTCGGCCGGCGAACGATGCGGTGATCTTAACACCCGTCGGAGACGATGGGGAGGGTTATTTCCCACCCGACCGAGGTGCAAGTCCTAGGCGCGGGACGCCCGGAGCGATACGCTATGCCTGCCGGACGCCGGACCACCGGAGGCACCGCGTCCGCCCGGAGTCGATGCATGCGGCAACGCCACCCCGCCGGCCTGTACGTCCTGTTCTTCACCGAGATGTGGGAGCGCTTCAGCTTCTACACCATGGCCGCCGTCTTCATGTACTACCTGCGCGACCAGATCTGGGAGGCGCAGGGCCACACCTGGCTGCGCGACTACGCCAGTCTGATCAACGGCCTGTACATCGGCACGGTCTACTTCTCGCCCTTCTTCGGCGGCATCCTCGCCGACCGCAAGGTCGGCTACTTCTGGTCGATCGTCATGGGGGCGATCTTCTTCTGCATCGGCGAGTTCCTTCTCGCCGTGCCGACGGTCCCCACGCTGTTCCTTGGCCTGCTCGGCCTGATCATCGGCAACGGTCTGTTCAAGCCGAACATCTCGACGCTCGTCGGTAAACTCTACTCGCAGGACGATCCACGCCGCGATGACGCCTACCTCATCTTCTACATGGGCATCAACATCGGAGCGCTGGCCGCCCCATTCGTGGCCGGCTACCTGCGCTCGCGCTACGGCTTCCACGCCGCCTTCGCCGCCGCCGGCATCGGCATGATCATCTGCCTGATCATCTTCGTCACTTTCCGACACCTGCTGGTTCTGACCACCGCTCGCGAAGTGGACGCCGCCACCGAACGGGAGCGGGACCCTCCGGCCGACGTGCAGCGCAACCGCCACATCGCCCTGCTGATCATCTTCGTCATCGTGGCCCTGTTCTGGATGGCGTTCAAGCAGAACGCCGTCACGCTGCCGCTCTGGTTCCAGAACTACACCGATCGCACGACACCCGAAGCGATGCACGGATCGTTCGTCACCGACAACACGAATCGCTACGCCCCCGAACTGAACGCGGTCATCAATCCGTTCTTCGTCATCGCGTTCAGTCCGTTGCTGGTCCTGCTCTGGTCCTGGCTGCGACGACGGAACCTGGAGCCGACGACGCCGGCCAAGGTTGGCCTGGGCATGCTCCTGGCCGCGGCCGGCTTCGCTCTCCTCATGACCGGCGGCTGGGCCGGGGCCGATCAGGAGTACCTGCGCCAGAAGCCGATCCGGGAGGAAATTCGCCGCCGGCTCGACAGGACAATCGAGGGCGAGACAAAGGAGCAGCGCGATGCACGTCGGAAGGATCTGCTCGCCTTGCAAGCGGCTCTCGATGTGGGAGCGTTTCCCGGGCCGAAAGAGTCGCAACAGCAACAGGCGGCCCTCCTCGCCCTTCCGCCGACCAGCGACGAGGCGGAGATCAAGAGACGCGACACCCGCTTCGAGCAACTGCAAGAGATGGAAGTGTTGCAAGGGGCCTGGGTGGAAGGACCGCGCCGCGAAATGGTGCAGGTCTCGCCCTGGTTCCTCGTCTTCGCCTACGT
The DNA here is from genome assembly GCA_964471755.1 of uncultured Alcaligenaceae bacterium. Lineage (GTDB taxonomy): Bacteria > Planctomycetota > Planctomycetia > Gemmatales > Gemmataceae > CAYYJM01. Next base: position 15,923 of record CAYYJM010000044.1, on the reverse strand, counting down.
CTTCATCACCCTCGGCGAACTGTGCGTCAGTCCGCTCGGCCTGTCGCTGGTGAGCAAGCTCGCTTCCCGGCACTACCGCTCCGCCTGGATGGGCGGCTGGTTCGCGGCGACGGCCATCGGTGGCTATCTCTCCGGGCTGATCGGTCAGTTCTGGTCGGTCTGGACGCCGAGCCAGTTCTTCGGCTTCCTGACCGGGGCGGTCCTGTTCGCCGCCGTGCTGCTGCTGCTCTTCCTCCGCCGCCTCAACGCCGCCATGCCGGACGCGAAAGGGAAACCGACCTCATGACTCGCACCAAATCGTGGACCCTGACTGACGTTCGCAGCGATCTCTGGATCGACTCGTTCGCCGTCGCCAACGATAGCCTTCACCTGCCGACGCCGCATGACTGGTCAATCCGCAAGCGCACCCTGCGTGGTGGTCTTCGTGATGGCGTCGATCTCGTCGAGATCCACAATGGAGCCCTGGCCGTGTCCGTGCTGCCGACGCGCGGCATGGGCCTGTGGCGTGGCGACTACCACGGCCAGAGTCTCGGCTGGCGTGCGCCTCTTCAGGGGCCGGTGCATCCCCGATTCGTCGATCTCTCTGGCGATGCCGGCCTCGGCTGGCTGGCCGGCTTCGACGAACTGCTCTGCCGTTGCGGTCTCGGCTGGAATGGTCCGCCCGGCACCGATGCCTGGACCGACGCACGGGGAGGGAGCCACCAGGCGGCCCTGACCCTGCATGGCCGGATCGCCAACCGCCCCGCCGAGATCGTCGAGGTCCGCATCGGCCTCGATCCGCCGTACGAACTGAGCGTCGTCGGCGAGGTCCAGGAAGGCTTCCTGTTCTTCGGTCAGCTTCACCTGACGACGACGTACACGACCGTCCCCGGCTCGAACCGACTGGTCATTCACGACGTGGTCGAGAACCGCGCCGCCCAGCCGGCCGAGATGCAGATGCTCTACCACTGCAACCTGGGCCGACCGTTCCTCGACGCCGGCTCGCGGATCCTCGCGCCGATCAAGGAGATGGCCCCGCTGACGGCCCACGCCGCCGAGAGTATCGACACCTACGAGGCGTATCTCGGCCCGACGGTCGGCTACCGCGAGCAGGTCTACGTCTACGACTTGCAGGCCGACGCGAACGGCCAGACGCTCGCGGTCCTGGTCGGCCCTGGGGCGACGCGGGCGGTCGCCGTGCGCTTCAGCGTCCGCGAGCTGCCCTGCTTCACGGTCTGGAAGAATACCGGCGCGCTGGAGGACGGCTACGTCACCGGCCTGGAGCCGGCGACGAACTACCCGAACTTCCGCGGCTTCGAGCGTCAGCAGGGGCGAGTGAAACTCCTGCCGCCGGGCGGCAAGTGGGAGGCCCGCTGGGTGATCGAGGCGGCTGACACCGCTCACGCAGTCGCGGGCCTACTCGCCGAGGTGGCCACGCTCCAGGCTCACGGCAAGGCGACGGTTCATCGGACACCGCAGGCGCGGTTTACGTCGATGTGAGTCCACCGACAGCGCGAAGGGTTCGGTTCCTTGACCCTCCCGCCCCCCGGCGACTACAATCAGACCGGTTCAGGCGATTCAGGGAGGCAGTTCGTGGAACCCATCGTGATCTGGGATCTGGACGACGATCCGACCGGAAACGTAGCCCACATCGCCGAACACGGGATCACGAAGGAGGAAGTGGAAGAAATCCTCCAGAACGACACCAACGAAACGGATCTCAGCGCATCGAGTGGGCGGCCGATCACTTTCGGGTGGACGAGTACGGGAAAGCACCTCGCCGTGGTCTGGGAAGAGGCATGCGAGGATCCGCGAATGGTCTACCCGGTGACCGCCTACGAAACGCCTCCGAGGACAGGGTGACCGTCATGGCGAAAAGCATTCAACGAAAGACCGAACGCTCTCCGGAGGAACAGGCCAGACTCAAGGCGCTGCGCGAGCGCTACCAGCGTGAGAAGCCTTCCATCGCCGACCTTGAAGCTCAGGGGGCCGAGTTTGCCACGATGGGCGAGGTCATCCTCCTCCGCTGCCTCGCCGACGACCTGAAGCAGGAACGCGAACGGCAAGGGCTTTCTCTGGACCAGTTGGCCGAGCGACTGGAACTTGCCCCCGCCACGCTCGCCAGTATCGAGGCCGGAAAGGTCGCTCACCTGCGCCTGGGGATTCTCGGCCAGATCGCCAGTGCCCTGGGACGAAACATCTCCTGGAACCTCGTCGAGAAGGTGAGCTGACAGAGCCTGGGCATAACCCCGATGTGATCCCTTCGGAGACCTGACATGATCCGCGTTGTCCCGTTCGTGCTGGCCGCCTTCGCCGCCTCGTGGCTCATGGCCGAGGAGCCAAAGCCGGCCCCGTCCCGGCTCACCAGGGAGCAGCTCACCGCCGGTTGGATCAACCTCTTCGATGGCGAGACGCTCTTCGGCTGGCAGACCGTCGGCGGCTCGAAATGGAACGTCTACAAGGGCCTGCTCGCTCCCGAAGGCAAGGAGGTCGCCACGATCGCCACGACGATGCCGTTCGACAACTACGAACTGGCCATCGAGTACCAGACGCGCAACGACAAGGTCGAACTCCTGCTCCGTGGTGAGATCGAGGGGAACAAACTCTCCGCCGCCAATGGGCCGACCCTGCAACCGACCGGCTTCGGTGTCGGCACCGCCACCGTTCGCGTGGTGTCGGGGCGAATGACGCGTATGGAGACGACGATCTCCTCTCTCGGCAGCCAGGGGGTGATCATGTCGGTGGCTCAGGACTCTGCTCCCACCCCGAACAACCCGCCGCCGGGCCTGATCGGCATTCGCGGCTCGGGGGTCGTCATCCGTGCCGTCCGCCTGCGGCCGATCGACAACAAGCCGCTGTTCAACGGCCGAAACCTCGACGGCTGGAAGATCTTCGCGGGCAGGAAGGGCAAGTTCACGGTGACACCGGAAGGTCACCTGAGCGTCAAGGACGGTCCCGGCGACCTCGCCACCGAGAAGGCGTACGGCGATTTCATCCTTCAACTCGAGTGCCGGACCAACGGCAAGGGCCTCAACAGCGGCATCTTCTTCCGCGGCATTCCGAGCGAGTATCAGCAAGGCTACGAGGCGCAGATCAGCAACGCCTGGCTCGACAAGCCGAAAACAATCGAGATCGAGACGTTCGACCCGAAGACGCACGAATCGAAGGGCAAGCAGAAGATCGAGACGCTGGCGAAGGATTTTGGCACCGGCGCGATCTACCGTCGCATCCCGGCTCGCAAGCAACTCGCCCAGGACGACGAGTGGTTCCACCTGACGGTGGTCGCCCAGGGCCGGCACCTGGCGACATGGGTCAACGGCATCCAGGCCGTGGACTGGATCGATTCGCGGCCCTTGAACGACAACCCGCGTCAGGGCTGTCGGCTGAAGCCGGGCGTTATCTCGATTCAGGCCCACGACCCGACGACGGACCTGCTCTTCAAACACCTTCGCATCGCCGACCGGACACGGTAACCCCGGAAGCAGGCGAGCCCCGTCGTGGCGAGCCCCCCACGAAAGTGGGGGGAGTTTCCGACGCGGCAAACTCCCCCGGCTTTCGCCGGGGGCTCGCCTGGGGGAATTACTCCTCCACCTTGAAGCGTGGCGTCGTATCGCCGTCGGGCACCTCGTTGCTGCTCGCCTCGAACCAGGCCGGATCGAAGACGATCCGCTGCTGTTTCTTCATCGCCCGGTTGGCCGTCAGGGCGACGATGGCATCGGCCATCGCGACCCGACCGTGGCAGCGCGGCAGGCGGCGATCCTTGGCGTAGCCCTCGTTCCACATGCGGATGCAGTACGCGAAGTCCTCCATCTCCTCGCGGTAGCCACGGCTCACCGGCCCCGACGAGGTGCCAGCGGCGGTGACCGTGCCCGTCGGCGTTGCGATCGGGCCGCCCGAGGTCGAGGAGGCGTCCAGGGCCGGGGCCTCCCGGCCGGAATTGCTCACGCCCACGGTCATGGTCTTGACGTCGCCCCCCTTCTTGCGCGGATCACGCTCGGTGTAGAGCATCACCGACTGTTCCTTCTCGACGACCATCGTCCCGCGCGAACCCATGACGCACTCGCCATAGTTCTCGAAGGCGTTGGTGTTGATCGACGAGTAGGTGACAACGACGATGTCGCTCTTGTCGTTGTCGTAGTTCGGGCCGGGGAATTCGTAGGTGACGAAAACGTGATCGTCCGATTCACGGTCGTTGCGACCGGGGCCGTAGAAGTATTTGCCACCGACGCCGGTGACGGCCAGGGGGTGGACCTTGCCCAGGAAGATCGAGCAGGCGTCGAGCTGATGGCTGCCCAGCTCGGCCATCAGGCCATTGCCCGTCGCGTTGAACAGCCGCCAGCGGACCAGTTCCTCGACCGAGTCGAAACCGTAGTCCTTGACCTTGTCCTTGAGGGCGTCGTAGTCCTCCTGGTAGATCGGCGGATACCAGCTGTCACGCAGATTCGGCTCGGTCCCCTTGACCAGCGCCGCCGCCTTCGGATCGACCTCGTAGGGCCAGGAGTTGTTGCGGTGCCACAGGGCCCGGATGTGCTTGATGTCGCCCAGGAGGCCGGCCTTGACCACCTCGACGGCATGGGCGTAGAGCATCGAGTAGTGGCGCTGATGGCCCACCGACAGACAGCTGTCCGTCTTGTCCGCCACGCGGATCATCGTCTTGCACTGGTTGATGTTCCAGGCCATCAACTTCTCGGTCAGCACGTGGATCGGCTTGCCGCGTTCCTTGCCGATCTTCATGGCGTCGATGGCGACCGGGGCGTGGAGGTGCAAGGGCAGGGCGATGACGATCGCCTCGATGTCCTTGTTCTCCAGCAGCATCTTCTTGTAGTCGTCGTACTTCTTGATGTTGTTCGCCTCGGCTCCATAGATCCGCTTGAAGCCTCGGCGGAGAGATGTTGCCGACTCGCCGTCGAAGATGCGCCGCATGTTGGTCGGGCGAATGTCGCTGACGGCGATGAACTGGAGGAACTCTGGATTGTGTTCGCCGACCAGGACGCCGCCCTCGTCGCCGCCACCGATCAGGGCGGCCTTGACCGGGTTGCCGTTCAGGGCGCGGTAGCCGAAGTAGTAGGCCGCCGACGCGGGCACGATCGTGGCCCCGGCGACGACCATGCTCTTCATGAAGCCGCGCCGGGTTAGCCCCTCGGTCGCGCGGGCAAAGTTCTCCTTGCCAGTCTCTTTCTGTTCGGAGGTCATGTCGAGTGCCATCTGCCAGCTCCTCGGGAGAAGGATTCATGTCTGGGGAACGTCGCCGTCGGTCCGCGACCACGGCTACCGGGCAGGGTTCGGTTTCACCTGGACCTTGATCGGACTGGCCGTCTCGGTCGCGTTCGGATCCTCCGGCGTATTCTCGGTCGAGCTCGGCTTCACCGCGTCGGGATCTTCCTTGCCGAAGAGCCAGGCCAGGATGCCATCCAGGCCGGCCCACCGACCGCTGGCCGTGCCAGCCAGCGCGAGCAGGGCGATGAACTCGATCAGGTTCTTGTTCACGTAGAGCGGGTTACCCTCGGTGCCGGGTGGCAGCGGCAGCCAGGGGAACGGCGGCGCACTGAGGAAGGTCAGAAGCAGGAAGCCCGCCGCCAGGATGCAGGCGAAGCGTGTGAACAGGCCGACCAGCAGCAGCGCTCCGGCCAGGGTGATCACGCCGATCACGACCACGTCCAGCGTCTGGATGAAGGACTGCCCCTCCGGCGTGTCTGGCGGCGTCACCGCCTTCTGCGTCGCGGTCAACAGCTCCTCCAGGCCGTCCTTCATCTGCTTCGACTGGGCCTGGAGATCGGCGATCAGGCGTGCCTGGAGCGCCTCGCGTTCCGGCTCGGAGAGCGGCGGATTCGCGGTCAGCCGGGTGATCCGGTCTGGCGGTCCAGGCGGGTTGTTCGTCCAGGCCAGGGCCGTCGTCGCCAGGGTGAAGGCCTGCTCCGTGCCAGCGAGTTGGCCGACGAGAGCGGCCGCCCGTGGACCCTGCACCTCCGCGTCGATGAACCAGCGCACCGTCCGCTCACGAGCCCGATCCAGCAGCCGTTCGCCGAGTTGCTTCTGCTTGTCGCTGTCCACCTTGAGGCCATCCACCAGAGCGTCGAAGTAGGCCTTCCACTTCGCGTCGAGAGCCTTCGGGATCGACGCTGACAGCGAGTCGCCATCGCGACGTGGAGCCAGTTCGAGCAGTGCCGGCAGTTCCTTCGTCAGATCGGCCGGCTGGGCCGGCAGCACCAGGGCATCGTCGATCTTCATGCGGACGACCCCGGCGAGGAGGTCACGCATCTTCCCGGATCGTTCGTCCACTTCCTTGACCAGGGCCGTTCGCAACTCGGTCACCTTCGCCCGTGCGGCGGCAGCGTCGTCGCGATCCACCTCGGCGAACAGGAGCCAGCGCTTCTGGTCGAAGTCGCGCAGTGTCGCCAGGGCCTTCTCGAACTCCGCGAGGCGTTCCTTCATCGTCAGGGCGAGTTCGGCCTCGCTGCCGCCGGCCTTGCGCGTGACCGTCTTCATCATCTCCTGTTTCAGTTTCTCCTGCTTCGCGGGGTCCATTCCGTGGAGATCCTTGCGATCGAAGACGAGCCAGCGAACGTAGTCGGCCTTGGCCTGCTGGAGCTTCGCCCGGGCCATCTCCATCTGCTTGGCGTCCAGGCGATAGTGGGTCAGGAACTCGTCGAGGTAGTTGTCCCAGGCCGTGTCGAGAGCCGGCGGCATGCGCTCGGCCGGGTTGAGGGCCCCGGTCGGCACGTTCTTCGGCATCGGCTGGACCGTCAGGAAGGCGACGATGCGATCATTCGGATCGTCGAGTTGGCCGCGAATCAGGGCCGCGAACGGCCCGGTCGCGTTGCGGAAGTAGCCCTCACTGCTGAACGGCTTGTTCGTCGTCGTGGGGCCGATCAGGTAGGTGGAGCGAACCTTCTGGGCTCCCTCCATGAAGAACTGCCAGCCAATGGTCAGTCGCAACAATACGAGGAAGGCCACGGCCCACAAGGAGATCTTCCGCATCGTCTCATTCCTCTCCGCCGGCAAGGGCGGGTAGTTCCAGTTCCGGCAGGCTTCCGAAGGTCTGGGGTCGATCCGTCCGATCGGCCAGCAGCAGGATGCCAACCTCGGGATGCCGTTCACAAAACGCCTGGGCCGCACGGGGGCCGAGGATGAAGAACGCCGTCGAGAGGGCGTCCGCCTCGGCACTGGTCGGAGCCAGGACCGCACAGGTGGCGACCCCTTCGGCCGGCCAGCCGGTCCGCGGGTCGAGGACGTGGCCCAGTTTACGGCCCTCGAACTCCAGATACTGGAAGGTCGCCGCCGAGATTCCCAGGGCCCGATCGCGCAGGTAGAGCCGCGCCAGTCGCCGTTCCGGCTGTTCGGGATGGCTCAGACCGACGCACCAGCCTCGCGGTTCGCCCGGAGGGCTACCCATACCGTACACGCTACTACGGCCTCCGTGCAACAATCCGGAGCGGATTTTCCAGCGCTGACGGAGCCACTCCACCAGTCGATCCAGGCCCCAGCCCTTGCCGATCGCGCCGAGATTGAACTCCACGCCGGGCGTGGTGAACCGCACCGTTCGCCGTTCCGGGTCGAGCCGGACACGACCCATTCCGGTACAGGCCAGGGCCCGGCTGAGGTCCGGCTCGGCCGGCACGCGACGCGGTCCCTTGTAGAAGCCCCACGCCTTGCTGAGCGCTCCAGTCGTGATGTCGAAGGCCCCTTCCGTTTCCGCGTGGAGGTCCCGGGCAGAGGCGAGCAGGTCGAACAGGTCCGGTTCGACGACCACGTCGGCGAACGCGGCGGCGGCGTTGAGCCGACTCATCTCGCTGGTCGATCGGAAGACAGTCAGTCGGGATTCGATCTGGTCGAGGAGTTCAAACGCGGTCTGGCCGGCGATCGTCGCATCCGGAGTGCCGAGGGGCAGAATGATCTCCCAGTTCGTGGCCATGGCTCGCCAGCCGAGATGGACCAGCGGCTGATCACAGGGCGGGTCGGCCTCGGGCAGCGCTTCCTGCACGGCCTCGACGGCACCGAGCAGGTGCCCGGCGGATTGGGTCAGATGCCGGGGATCAAGAAAGGCACGGCGGTCCATGAGCCCTGTCCGAAAAAGGTGAGCGAGAGAGATGGCGAGCGTGGGGCGTCAGCCCCATGAGTGCGGGCGCCCCTCATGGGGCTGACGCCCCACGCTCGCCAGAACACCCCCGCTCGCCGGGAAGTCACTCGTCGCCGTGGATCAACGGTTCGAGTTGCTTCGTGTTGCGCTCGACCGCCAGGATGATGGTCCGCTCCTCAATACCGTCGGCCGACGTGGCCACACCGGGAATGATCTGCCGGGCGTCCGGCAGAGCGAACCGCATGGTGAAGGTGCCATCGGGCCGGAGTTGCACCGGCTTACCCTGGAGCGTGACCCGAGCGTTCGGTTCGGTCGCTCCGAAGACGATCAGTTCGGCATCGAGCTGGAACCAGAAGCTGCGGCCCTTACCCAGACCGAAGAGGCTGCCGGAACCGAAGCTGGTCACCGCAGGGGAACCGAGCGGCCGACGCAGACGATCCTCGAACAGCTGCTTCAGTTCGAGGCTGCTGGCGGTCGGATCGTAGCCGCCGGACATCGCGTAGATGCGGTCGGCCTTCTTCTGGTCGATGTCGGCCCAGTGTTCGTCGATGACCTCGCTGACGCCGGCTCGCGGCGTGTGCGCGACGTTGGAGCGGGCCAGGACGTAGAAACGGCCACCCGGGGTCAGGTAGCCGATATCGATGCGGTAGGAGCGTGGCGGGTTGGCAACGTCTACATACCAGTTGTTGCAGCCGCCGTGGATGGGAATGTCGCGAACGATGGTTTCGGAGCTGCCGGTGGTATCCTGACTGGTCACGTCGAGCAGGCGGAGGATGGGTCGAGCGGAGTGCCAGTCCTGCCCCAGGGCGGCCTCGGCTCGCTGGACCGCGTTCCGGGTTACCTCCCAGTAGCAGTGCAGCCAGTAGGGATCGCGAACCATCAGGGCGATCCGGTCCTTGCCATAGCCCTCGGGCAGTTCGCGTGGCACCCGGGCGGACAGATCGCGAGTTGGGACGCCAACGTCAAACTTGCTGTTCTCGACGACTTCTTCCTGAGTTCCAGTGGTATCGCGTGCGGCGGCGGCCTGCACCGGCGTTCGCGTTCGGACGGGTTTCTTTTTCGGTGCGGGCGCGGGGCTGGGGTTTGTTTTACCGGTTCGGGAGCGCCTGGCCTTGCCGCGTGGCGGAGCAAGCGCTTCGACCAGTTCCTCCTTGCGCATGGCGTGCCAACCCACGACGCCACGGTCGCGGGCCAGCGTGGCCAGTTCCTTTTTGGTGCAGGCTTGCAACTGCTCGCGGGTCATGCGACGAACTCCAGCACCTGCCAGCGAGACGCATCAGGGGCAGGCCGCAAACGGTAGTCGGGCATCACATCCTTGCAGTTACGCTTCACGACATCCTCTGTCGGAAGCCCTCAACGGGGAGGGAAGTAGGATCGCCCTCAATCTTCACAGTATTGTACGGCCCGAACCTGGCGGTGCAGGTTCAACGCTCACGACTCCGAGAAAACAGCTCCGGCTCGGCAGAGTTCCGGAGGGGGTGGGTCAACTTTTTGGGCGGAGGATAACCGACGGAACTTGACGCACCGTTTGTGGCGGGAGGTACTCGCTCACTTTCGCTCGAACCCTCCGGAGCCGATCCGCTGAGGGTCGAAGGAGTGGTTGCCCCTGGGGAAAGGCTTACTCCTTGGCGGGAGTTGATCTTAAATCCCCCGCTTTCGCGTGTCAACTAATTTCTGTTGCTTTTGGTGCGTCATCGGTTCTCACCTCAAAACCGCAATAATTCCAGGAATCCGAACGACTGGTCCGACTTCGTGAAACTTTCCACGAATTCAGGTTGCCGCTTTTCGTTCCGTTTCCAGAATAAGCCTCAGGGGATGACCGGCCGCTCGAAGGGAGCGAACCAGGGGATGAGCGAACAGCCTCCCTGTCCCGAGAGGTCTCAGGGGCCTCAGGGGTCCGACACATCGATCCGCCAGGTGGGACAGGCGTTCTCCCTGGGGATGGAACTGGTCGTGCCGGCCTTGCTCGGTTGGTGGTTGGATAACCTGTTTGGCTGGGCTCCGGCGGGCGTTCTCGTCGGAGGCGCGTTCGGGTTCCTGCTCGTGCTCGTCCATGCGAGCCGACTGATCGAGCCTGATCGAAGCAGCCGACCGGACCAGACACCGACTCCCCCGCGAAATCCGGAGAAGCCTTTGTGATCGCTCGTGTCGGGTTGTTGATCGGCGGCACGTTGTTGTTCTGGCTGCTGGCCGTGGGTCTGGCCCCGCTCCTCGGCGTGGGAGAGCCAATCCTGCTCACCAGCGCGGCGGCGATGGGAATCTGCCTGATTCCCGCCATCCTCACCCTGGCCATCACCGAGCGTGCCGCTCAAAATAAACCAGAAACAGTGGGTCTGACCTTTCTCGCCGGGACGCTCTTCCGCATGGGGATCGTTCTGGCGCTGGCCCTGGTGGCTCGGTCCCTGGATTTCTTTCGTCACCAGGATGCCTGGCTGACCTGGGTCGTCGTCTTCTACCTGGTCGTGCTGGCCCTGGAGACCGCCCTGATCGTCGTCGGCCGCACGGCTCCGCCGGCCGCCTGAGGGAGATGGTTGTCGTATGAGCGCTGGACATCATCCGTCACCGATGCAAGAGACCCAGGACTACTACGGGCAGTGGACCCTGTTCCACGACCTGTTTGGTCGGCAGCTCTCCATCCCGTTACTCGACCTGCATCCCTACGGCATCCCCTTCGCGATCACGCGTTTCATGGTCGTCGAACTGGTCGCCGCGGTGTTCATCGCCCTGGCCTTTATCTGGCTGGCGAAGCGAATTCAGGGCGGCGCGATCGCTCGCGGCAAACGGGCCAACATCCTCGAGGTGTTCCTCCTGTTCATCCGCGATCAGGTCGTCCGCCCCGTCATGGGCGGCCCCTCCGGCGACTTCATCCTGCCGTACATCTGGACGGTCTTCTTCTTCGTGCTGACGTGCAACCTGCTCGGCATGATTCCACTGATCGGCTCGCCGATGGCCAGCATCTGGATCACGACCTCCCTGGCCCTGTGCAGCCTCGTGCTGATGCATGCCGTGCCGATTGCCAAGCTCGGCCTGTGGAACTACCTCAAGACGATGTGGATTCCGATCGACATCCCGGTCTTCGGCCTGGTGGTCGGAGCCGTGGTCTTCGTGATCGAGTTCCTGGGCACCTTCATCAAGGGCCTGGTTCTTGGCCTGCGATTGTTTGCCAACATCTTCGTCGGCCACGTGGTTTTGGCCACGATCATCAGCTTCGCCGGTGGCGTGGTCTTCATGCTGGAGACGGTCCCGAGCGACCAGCTCTCGTTCTTCACACCGCTGGGAGCCCTGGTGGTGGTGGCCAGTCTGGTCGGTGGCGTCCTGCTCAGTATCCTGGAACTCTTCGTGGCCTTCTTGCAGGCGTACGTGTTCGCCCTGCTGTCGGCCCTGTTCATCGGTCTGCCGCTGGCCCATCACGCACAGCATGAGGCGGAGCATGGCCACCACGACCACGGGCACCCTCACGACGAACACGAAACGGCTCACGCACACTGAGGAATCACTCCCGGCCGACCCGGAGCGGGACGGGACGGAAGCACGGATCATTCAAGGACCCGCGATCGACTGCAAACGCATAGTGGAGCGACGTTACCCATGAAACTGTGGCAAGTGCTGGTTCTGGTGGTTTTGGTCGTCGTGGTGGGCGTGAGCCCGGCCCTGGCGCAGGCTCCGGCGGAGCATCCGGCCGGGTCGCAGGCGACGGTGGCACCAACGTCGAACTGGGGTCCGGGCATTGGTGCCGGCGTCGGCGCTGGCCTGGTTCTGATTGGCGCGGGCATCGGCCTGGGCCGGATTGGTGACTCGATGGTCGCCAGCATGGCCCGTCAGCCGGAAAAGGCCGGTGCCATCCAGACGGGTGCGATCATCATCGCCGCCCTGCTCGAAGGTCTGGCCTTCGCCGCGCTGCTGCTGGTCAACCTGGCCCTCGTCAGCCGTTCGTGAGTCTCTCACCGGACTCACTGTTTTCGCCGCCGGGACTGCCCGGCGGCTCACTGGCTTCTTCACCCCGGAGCGCCGAGGCGGGTATGAACTGGCTGCGTGTCGGATTGATCGTTCTGGCGTTGCTTCTGGCCGGAGGCACGCTGGTCATGGCGGCCCCGGAGGCGGGGGCGGTGGCCGAGGCCACGGATAAAGCACACCCGGCCGGCGAAGGACCGTTCAAGGGCACCATCGATGTGGCCATCTGGACGATCCTCGTCTTTCTGGGGCTGTTCTTCTTGCTGAAGGCCAAGGCCTGGGGGCCGATCCAGGACGCCCTGGAGATGCGCGAACGGAACGCGGTCGCCGCAGCCGAGGCGGCTCACCTGGCTCGCCAGGAAGCCCAGGCTCTGCGTGATCAGTTCCAGAAGGAAAAGGAAGAGGCCTCGCAGCGGGTGGCCGGGCTCATCGATGAAGCCCGCCGCGACGCTCAGCGGTTGGCCGACGAGATGAAAGAGCGCGCCCTGGTCGAGATCGCCGCCGAGCGCGAGCGACTCAAGCGCGAGGTGGCCGTCGCTCGCGATCAGGCCCTGCAAGAGATCTGGCAGAAGGCCGCTACCCTGGCGACCCAGGTTTCCTCGCGCATCTTGCCGCGCGAACTGAGCGACGACGATCAGCGCCGACTGATCGAGTTGGCGCTGAACGACCTGCAAGGGCAGGGCGAGGAACTTCAGGCCCTTCTCAAGAGCCGGGAGCTATGAACGCGATCAGCCACCTGCAACGGCCGGCCGGCGACGTCGATTCCGAACGGGCGGCGTCCGTTTACGCCAATGCCCTGCTCAACGTCGCTCAGGAACAGAACCAGTCCGACGAGGTCCTGCAAGATCTCCAGGAACTCGTCGAGGAGATCCTGGACAAGCAGCCGGACATCGCCGAGTTCTTCCGCACGGCCGTTGTCGGTCGTGACCGCAAGGCCGAGGTCATCCGCAAGGTGTTCGGGCCGGACCAGATCCATCCGATCCTGGCCCAGTTCCTGCTCGTGGTGAACGACCACGAGCGGCTCGACCTGCTCAGCGCGATCCTGATCGAAGGGCAGCGCCAGTATCTCCGACGGGGCAACAAATTCCTGGTCGATGTCGCGTCCGCCGTGCCGCTGACCGAGGCGGAGCAGGAGCGCGTCAAGACCCTCCTCGGCCAGATCACAGGGGCCGAACCGATTCTGACGTATCGTGTGGAGACCGGACTGCTCGGCGGCCTGGTCATCCGAACGGGTAGCTGGCTGTTCGATGGCAGTGTACGCGGCCGGCTGCAGACGTTGCGCGAAACCCTCTTCGAGAAGCAGCCATGACCCTCAAAGCCAGTGAAATTGTCTCCGTCCTGGAACGGGAAATCGTCAACATCGGCGACCAGGGAGCGCGGGCCCGCGAGGTCGGGCGCGTTCTGGAGGTCGGCGACGGCATCGCTCGGGTTTACGGCCTGTCCGGCGTCATGGCCGGCGAAATGGTCGAGTTCACCCGCGCCAAGGTCCGCGGCCTGGCCTTCAACCTGGAAGAGAACTCCGTCGGCATCATCATCCTCGGCGATTACCTCGAAATCGAGGAAGGCGACGAGGTGACCTCGACCGGCGATCTGTTGCAGGTTCCCTGCGGCGAGGCCCTGCTCGGCCGGGTTGTCGATCCGCTCGGCAATCCGCTCGACGGCAAGGGGCCGATCGTCACCAAGCATTACCGGCCGGTCGAGTCGCAGGCTCCGGGTGTCGCCGAACGCCAGCCGGTCAAGCAGCCGCTCCAGACGGGCATCAAGGCCATCGACGCCATGACGCCGATCGGCCGCGGCCAGCGCGAACTGATCATCGGCGACCGCCAGACGGGCAAGACGGCCATCGCTCTGGACGCGATCATCAACCAGCGCGAAGAGAACGTCATCTGCGTCTACGTGGCCATCGGTCAGAAGGAATCGACCGTGGCCCGCGTCGTCGAGGATCTGCGCCGCGAAGGAGCGATGGACTACACCATCGTCGTGGTCGCCTCGTCCGCGACGCCGGCTCCGTTGCAGTACGTCGCCCCATACGCTGGTTGCGCCATGGCCGAGTATTTCATGTACGAGCAAGGCCGTGACACGCTCTGCGTCTACGACGATCTGTCCAAGCAGGCGGCCGCGTACCGTCAGCTGTCGCTCCTCATGCGGCGTCCGCCGGGCCGCGAGGCCTTCCCCGGCGATATCTTCTACGCTCACTCGCGTCTGCTGGAACGCTCCGCCAAGCTGGCCGAACGCTACGTCATCGTGCCGGACAGCGCCGACGAGAAGCAGGTGACCGCCGACTGGTCGGTGGTTCGCACCGAAGGCAACAAGCCGGTCGTCTACGTCGGTGTGCCGGGTCTGCACGAGGCGAAGGAAGAGGTCAAGAAGCGGCCCGGCCACAAGGTCGCCAGGGTGCCGAGTTCGGGCGGTTCGCTGACGGCTCTGCCGATCATCGAGACGCTCGAAGGCGAGGTGTCGGCGTACATTCCGACCAACGTGATCTCGATCACCGACGGTCAGATCTACTTGCAGCCGGACCTGTTCTACGCGGGCGTCCGGCCGGCCGTGGACGTGGGCATCTCGGTTTCGCGCGTCGGTGGCAACGCCCAGATCAAGGCGATGAAGTCGATCGCCGGCGGTCTGCGGCTCGACCTGGCCGCCTTCCGCGCCCTGGAGGCGTTCGCCCAGCTCGGCACCGAACTGGATCCGGTCACGCAGCGCGACCTCGACCGCGGCTACCGCATGGTCGAGATCCTCAAGCAGGGCCAGTTCAAGCCGATGAACGTGATCGATGAGGTCATGATCATCTTCGCCGGCAACAAGGGCTACCTGGACAAGGTGCCGACCAGTCAGGTCGCCGCCTGGGAGGAGCAGTTCCTGCGCTTCATGAGGGAGCAGCAGCCCGAGGTGCGCGATCTGCTGGTCAAGCACCGGGATCTGACCTACCCGCTGGAAAAGAAGAAGGTCAAGGAGATGGTCGAGGGCAAGGAGGTCGAGAAGGAAGTGGTCGTGACGACGGTCGCCGACCGGTTGACCGCGGCGATCAAGACGTTCCAGCCGCAGTTCAAGGCCCCGACGATCTGAGGATTCCATTTAGCCGCCGGCTTGCCGGCGGTCCGAAGAAGACCGTCGGCGAGCCGACGGCTAAATGAAGAAGGCGAACATGGCCAAGACACGCGAACTCGTCAAACGCCGCAAGGCGATCCGAAATATCCGCAAGATCACGCGGACGATGGAACTGATCGCGGCCGCCCAGTTCAAGAAGGCGATGGACCGCGCCGTGCAGGCGGGCGCGTATACGCGCAAGCTCGCCGAGCTGGCCGCCGATCTGAGCGCCACGGTCACCGACATCCAGCATCCGCTCTTGCAGGCGCGACCGAAGATTGCCCGGTCGTTGCTGCTGGTACTCACTTCCAATCGCGGCTTGTGTGGCGGCTACAACGCCGGCATCCTTCGCGAGGCCAACCAGGCGCTCCGTCAGGCTCGCCAGGAAGGACGTGAGGTCCAGCTCGAGGTGTCCGGCAAACGCGGTATCAACTTCTTCCGCTTCGCCGGCGTCAAGCCGACCAACACGTTCACGCACTTCACCGAGAAGGTGACCTTCGCCCAGGTCGATGAACTGGCGACACGCTACCTGAAAATGTACATCGAGGGCGAGATCGATCAGATCGAGGTCGCCTTCTGTGAGTTCTTCAGTGCCGGCAAGCAGGTGCCCACAGTGAAGGTGCTGCTGCCTCTGAGCAAGATCGGAACGAGTGCGAAGGACGCCAGTAGCACGCCCTCGACTCAGCCGGGCGGTATCGTCACGGCCCCGCACCGGCCGCCGGTCGCGACCGGGTCGTCGGTGGCGGCCGGCGGCGCACCGGCCGCCACCTCGACGAAGCGCAGGTCGTCGCGGTGCGGCCCGACCAGGGTGAGCCCCCGCTGCACCTCC
>CAYYJM010000043.1:17231-31248 GCA_964471755.1 uncultured Alcaligenaceae bacterium | reverse complement strand
CCACCGCCGCCGAGCGGATGGCCGATGGCGATCGCGCCGCCGTTGACGTTCACCTTCTCCGGGTCCGGCTTCAGTTCCTGCATCACCGCCAGGATCTGCACCGCAAAGGCCTCGTTGATCTCGATCAGATCGATCTGATCGAGCGTCAGGCCCGCACGCTGGAGCGCCTTGTGCGTGGCCGGCACCGGGCCGAGGCCCATGACGCTGGGATCGACGCCGGCGACGCCCATCGCCCTGACGCGAGCCATCGGCTTGAAGCCCAGCTCGGCCGCCTTCTTCTCGGACATCACCAGCAGCGCCGACGCTCCGGCGTTGAGCGGACTACTGTTGCCGGCCGTGACCGTACCACCAGCCGGCATGAACGCCGGCTTCAGCGATCCCAGAGCCTCCAGGCTGGTGTCACGACGGACGCACTGATCGAACGTGCTGATGACCTTGTGCCCCTCTTCATCGCGGCCCCAGGTCGGGACGATCTCGCCGGCGAACTTGCCGGCATCGTGAGCGGCCGCAGCGCGTTGATGGCTGCGCAGGGCCCAGGCGTCCTGGGTCTTGCGATCGATCCGATACCGCAGGGCGAGGTTCTCGGCCGTCAGACCCATGTTCAGGGTCGCCGGGCTGTGCCGGTAGGCGTAGCGCGGGCTCATGTCGAAGTCGGCATCCATCGGGATGTGCTGCATGTGTTCGACGCCGCCGGCGATCTGCACGTCCTCGCAGCCGGCGGCGATGCTCATGACCGCCGCGTGCAGAGCCTGCAAGCTCGAGCCGCACAGCCGATTGACCGTCTCGGCCGGAACCGTGACCGGTAGGCCGGCGATCAGCGCGGCCATGCGGGCGATGTTGAAGCCCTGCTCGCTCTGCTGCTTGACGCAACCCCAGTGGATGTCCTCGATCTTGTCGGCTGGGAGGCTATTCCGGGCGAGCAAGGCGGAGATCAGATCGGCCGAGAGGTCGTCGGCACGCACGTCGCGGAAGAAACCCTTCTCGGGATGAGCCCGCGCGATCGGCGTCCGCACGGCATCGACAACGACGGCCTGGGTCATGGTTCTCTCTCCTCTCGGCGGCCTTGCCGCTGGTCCTCTCACATCGAAATACTCCGCCAGGGCCGTTCCGGGGCGACGACCGCCCGGCGGTGGGCGTACTTGCGACTCACGATTGCTTCCCCATCCGTATTATACCGAACCCGTGTTCATCGGTCGCCAGTGAGGGTGACGCTCCGCGGCAATGGCTCCAAGCCGGCCGGCGTCCGGACGATGGCCGACGGCGGCGGCTGCTGCGGCCGGCTCTGACCGCCCGTCACGCTGGCCCACAGGGCCCGCTCCAGATAGGCGTTGATGTCGTCCGTCTCGACGACGCCGACCGTGTTCGGCGTGCGCACCGGCGGCAGCTTCTCCGACCACAGAACGCCCCCGGTCCTGTCGGTCAGGGCCATCTCGACCGCGACCTCCTTCACGTTGACCGTCACAACGGTCGGCTTCATGCCGCCCATCGGCCGGCCGATCTTGCGCAGCTCGTACCGACGTGTCTGGCCCGTGTCGCGCTGGGCGACGCGAACCGTCAGCGCCAGGTCGCCGCCCTGGGGCACGACCTTGTAGCCGACCGCCTGCCAGAAGCCCGCCTGACGCGCGACGATCGCCTGATGGAAGGCCCCGGAGTCGCCCGGCGGAGCGGCCCCTTCGGCCCGGACGGCGAGCGACATGCCGGGGGCCAACACGAGCTGCACCTGGCCGGCCGCGATGCCGCGGGCGAACTGCCGGCTGACCGCGTCCGGGAGGGTCTGTGCCGTCAGGGCGTAGGGCTGGTTCAGGCCCCGGGAGGACGCGAACCAGTGCCGGCCGTCCGGGCTCGTCGCGGTGTGCCGGCCCCGGCCGGGCACCTGGTAGCGGGCCACGACCCACTTCAGCGCACAGTCGATCAGCGTCGGCCCGAGGTGCTGCCCCTGGCCGACGAGCAGGTGGTCGGTGCCGGCCCACTGCAGGTCGGTCCCGCTGGCGAACGTCGGGAACTCGGCCGTACTCGCCCCGGTCGTGGCGTCCCAGCGGCGGACGGTCTGCTCCGTGCCCGGGCCGCGCATCAGCGCGGCGACTTCGCGGCCGTCCTGCCGATAGGCCATCGCCAGCGCCGCCCCGGTCGCGTCGGCGAACTGGCCGGCGCGTGCGCCGGTGGCCGCGACCAGGACGTCGAGGCCCGTCGCCGTCGCGACGGCGACGTACTTCCGCCCCGGGCTGAACGCCGGAGCCGTCCGGCCCACCGGCACGGTGTAGATCGCCCGGCATTCCGGCACGTCCCACAGGGTGAGCTTTCCGGCCGCGTTCAGCGTCAGCAGGTGCCGGGCGTCGGCGAAGCCGACCCAGCTCACGCGGGGATCGGCCTCCTTCTCGTAGGGCAGCCAGCCGGCGACGTGCTTCTTCTCGGCCAGGGACCACAGATCGATGCGCCGACCATCCTTCGGCTCGCGCACCGCGACGAGGACGCCGTCGGGGGCAGCGTCGGCCGGGATCGTCACCGTACGCGTCACCGGGAGGTCGGCAACGAAGAGGTCGAGGCCGCCGAGGTGCTGGCCGGAGGTCAGGTCGTAGCGGTCGGCGCGGAGCTGCTGGCGATCGACCTGGCCCTCGATCCGGGTCGCGGCCAGGACGATGGCCAGGCCGGCGTCCGGCTGGCTGAACAGCAGTTGCTGTGGCTCGCCGTCCCGCAGCGGAACGGGCCGCGCGGCGAGCGGGCCCTTCGCGGCCGGTGCCGGGTCGGCCGTCGCCGTCCACGGCACCGCCCCGGCCGGGGCCGACAGCGTCTTGACCTGCGACCAGTCGGCCGACCGGGCCGCCGGCAGGACCGTCGCCGTCGGATCCTGACCGGCCCGAACCGCCGTCCGGGCCGCCGTCAGCCGCTCGACCGGCAGGGGCTCGAACGTCAGGCTCCGCGAGGTGGCGCTCTTGTAGACAGCCAGGGTTCCGGCGAAGACGCGGCGTGCCTTGTTGTCCTGCGCCATTGGCAGCGACCAGAAGTTGCCTCCCGTCGTCGGGTCGAGCAGGGTCTGGCCGTGCAGCACCAGGGCCGATCCGTCCGCCATCCAGTCGATGGCCGGACCCTGGTAGCTCGTTCCGCTCCAGCGCGGGCCTTCCTTGTCGATCAGTCGATCGACGATCTTGTCACCGGAACTGGCCAGGTTCCAGACGACCAGGCGGGTCTGGAACAGGCCGGCGAGCGACTTGCCGTCCGGCGAGAAAGCCAGGCCGAGGCACCCGCCACCGGCCGACGACGCGATTGCGCCGGCGAGCTGGCCGGTCGTCAGGTCGTAAATCAACACGCATTCGGGATTCTTGGCCGCCACGGCGAAGTAGCGTCGCCCCTGGCTGAAGGCGACCTGCTTGGGAGTGAACAGGCCGGGCACCTTGAACTGGCGCAGCTCCGCCCCGGTGGCGATGTTCCACACCTGGACGACGCGATTGCTCCCGACGGCCTTCGCCGTCACGAGTTGCCCCGGTCCCGCGAAGTCGATGACGGCCAGGCCGCCGGACCGCGCATCGACCGCGACCTGGTGTTCGCCGCCGGCGACCGTCCAGACCTGGACCGCCTGTTGACTGCGACCGAGGCCGCTGCAGGCCATTTGCTTGCCGTCCGGGCTGAGGGCGATGCCGTCGAAGGACTTGTTCTCGTTAACCTGGCCGACGCGCTGGCCGGTGCGCAGATCCCACACCTCCCGCGTCTCGACGTTGCCGACCTTGCCGGCCACGCTGACGAACGGGCTGAACGTCGTCGGGTAGACGACCGGGAGCAGGTGGCCAGCTACGGCGATCGCCCCCTTCGGGTTCTCCGGCGGCTTGAGGTCGTCCGGAAGCGGGTCGGGCTGGACGCGCCAGGCCGTGACGACCGGCGGCACGACGGGAACGTTCCTGGGCCGGTCGATGTCCTTCTTCTGATCGCGCGGTGGAATCGGGACGGGATTCTGACGGTCCTTCCCGGGCGGAACGTTCAACTGGGCGAGCGGGGCTGGCGTCCCGGAGCCGGAGCGCATCGCCACGACGACGGCGACGATGACGCCGGTCAGGAGCAGCACGGCGACGCCGGCACCGCCGAGGATCCAGCCCCAGGGCGTCTCGCCGACCAGCAGGGCGTCCGCGATCTCCTCGTCGTCGCGCGGCCGGCGGGAACGTGGCCGGTCGGTCGTCCGCTCACCCGTGCCATCCGGGACGGAGACGACCCGCCTGCATCCCGGACAGCGGATCTTCTTTCCGGCCAGGTCGTTGGCCAGGTTCAGGGCGCGGTCGCATCCCGGGCACGTCACACGGATGGTCATGAGGTCAGGGCTCCTTCGCGCATCCGGCAGAAGACACGAAGGGGAAGTATAGCGGATCGTCCGCACCGGGTGAGAACTATTTTCGCAGGCAGTACAGCTTGCCCTGCGTCCGGATCAGCAGACGCCCTTGAGCAATCGCCGGCGACGCCAGGGTCATGTCGTCGAGGCTGTTCACGGCGAGCACCTTGAACTCCGGGCCGCCCTGGACGACGTAGGTCTCGCCGTCCTCGCTCAGGCAGAACACCTTCCCATTGTACGCCCACGGGGAAGCGGTGAACGCCCGGGCCGACGCGCCGAGCCGCTGACGCTCGTAGACCATCTTGCCCGTCTTCGCCTCGAAGCACGACAGGAAGCCCTGATCGAGCAGGACGTACAGATAATCGCCCACCACGACCGGCGTCGGGTGATATGGCCCGATCTTGCGATCGACCCAGACCAGCGACGGGTTCGTCTTCTCCTTCCCCTGGGGCGTGATGTCGCCCGTGGCTCCGGGCCGGACGACGTACATCGGCTTCTGCAAGAAGTCGAGAACGTAGCCCGACGTGACGTAGAGCAGGCCGTGGGCGGCGAACGGCGTC
This sequence comes from uncultured Alcaligenaceae bacterium, assembly GCA_964471755.1. Lineage (GTDB taxonomy): Bacteria > Planctomycetota > Planctomycetia > Gemmatales > Gemmataceae > CAYYJM01. The sequence goes on along the minus strand of CAYYJM010000043.1, from coordinate 26,376 downwards.
GGGATCGATAGCGTTGACATGCCACGGATCTCCCAGAGCAGCTGGCCGTCCGTGCCGTACGAACGGACCTTGTTCGTCCCGGCCGTGACGATCTCCGTGCGCTGGTCATTCACCCAGACGAACGGCGTGCCCCAGGTACTCTTCTCCTCGCGGGAGACGGTCCACTTCTCCTTGCCGGTTCGCGCATCGAGGGCGGTCAGGAACGACTTCTGATCGTTGTCGTTGACGAGATAGACGACGCCATCATGGACCGCTGGCGAGGCGGCCAGGCCCCAGCCGCCACGGGTCTTGACGGTCGGCCAGGACCTGTTCCAGAGTTCCTTGCCCGAGTGGTCGTAGCAGAACAGGCCGACGTTGCCGAAGTAGGCGTAGACACGCTCGCCGTCACAGGCCGGCGTCTCCGAGGCGTAGGTGTTCTTGATGTGAATGGAAGTCGGAGCCGGCCCCTTCTTCGCCTCACGCGACCAGAGGAGCTTGCCGCTGACCAGGTCGTGACAGTGAACCATCCAGCGATGTTCGCCCGGCTCGATCTTCCCCTCGATGTCCTGGATGTACAGACCCTTGCGCGCGGCGAACGCTTCGCGGTCGTTGAGGACGGACGTGGTGAAGACCCTGTCGCCCCAGACGACCGGGCTCGACCAGCCCTTGCCCGGAATCTCGACGGCCCAGGCGACGTTCTTCTTCGCGTCCCATTCCGTCGGCAGGGTCGGCGCGTCCATCACGGCGACGCCGGCACCACGGAAGCCGGGCCAGTGTTGCTGGCCGTGGACCAACCCGGTCGCGACCAGCACGAAGAGGACCAGCGAACGCATCATGCATCGTCTCCGCCGAGCGAGGAAGGGAATCCACTCGCCCATTGTAGGGCCGGCGAAGAGCAAGGCGAGCGGAGAGGGGCCGCGAGCAGCGATGACGCTCTCCGCTCGCCGGCGTTCAGAGCAGACTCTCCAGCAGATACTTCAGCTTCCGCACCTCCGGCTCCATGGCGAAGGGTGCATCGGGGATGTCGTGCAGATCCACGGTCAACGCCCGCTCATACCGGCACTTGCTCAGGTGAGCGAGGATCTTCCCGTACTCGATCTCGCCCTGACCGACGCGAACCTGGAACAGTTGCGGCGACGCGCCACTGTCACGCAGGTGGACATGCCGGACGTACGGATAGACGGCCTCGTACTGTCCCTGAGCCGGCCCGACCAGGTAGTGGCTCGGGTCGAGCGTCAGGACCAGGCCGGGAACCTGCTGGCACAGTTCGACCGCCGTCTCGGGCAGGGCGGTCAAAGTCCCCTGGCGCGTGTCCAGGGCGAGCAGGATGCCCTCGGCGTCGGCGACGGCCTTGAACTTGCCCAGGCGAGCGACCTCCGTCTCGATCGCCGTGCCGGTCGGCCCGGCCGTCAGGGTGATCAGCGGCGTGGCCGACAGCCGGGCCAGCTTGCAGACAGCGTGGAATCGGCCCAGACACTCCTCCGGCGGCGAATCCCCCAGATCGACCGTGAACGCGATCGGTGTCAACCCGGTGTTCCCGCGCAGACGTGCGGCAGCCCGGTTCACGTCGCGGGCCACCTCCGACGGACGCAGATGCCGTCCATGCTCGAAGACGGCCACGTCGAACTTGTTGAAGCCGAGTTCCCCGATCCGGCCCAGAGCGTCTTCCAGTGAATAGCGACCAAAACATAGCGTGGAACAGGCGACGTACACGACAGCCCCCCCTTCGCTCCGACTACCGGGCGTTTCCCCCGAACCGCCCGGCCCCCTCGGTATTTGTTGCGGAAGGCGTCACATAGCAATACCTGCCAGGGAACGCAAGAGAAATTCTGGCGCGGAATCACGATCGCTCGCCGGGTATAGTCTCGCGGGGAATTCGCTAGATGTTCGTGCCAGAGGGAGCGGATCATGGCCCGACCTGCGAGCGGGTATCTGCGGTCGCTGGAGCGGATGGAGCAGGCCGTGCAGGAGTACCTCGCCCGGCTTCCGGACATCGTCGCGGTCGAACGACGATCGCAGCCGACTCCGCTGCCCGATGGTCTTCAGCGGGCCCGCGCGCATCTGACGCGGCTGGAAGACACCGTGACCCGGTCCCAGGGCGAGGCCGCCGTCATCGAGAAACTGCTCCAGGCCGAGGCCGACGCCTTCTCCGCCTGGTTCGAGTCCTTCCTGGGAGTGCGGGCCCGGCTGGAAACCTGGACGGATGCCAGCCAGTCCACGACCTGACCCGAGGCGTCGCACTGGCCAGCGAGCCGGCTCGGGGTAGACTGCTCTGGGGAGAGCGAGACTGGCTCGCTCGCCTCAGATCGAAGGGCCATCCACGCCCCGGATTTGCTCCGCCGAGGTGAACCATGGCGCGCGTTGCCGTGATCCTGCCCGCTGCCGGCAAGTCGTCTCGATTCCACGACAAGGAGAAGAAACCGTTCGCCACGCTCGACGGCCGGGCCGTCTGGCTGCGCACGGCCGAGTTGTTCGTCACCCGCGATGACGTCGCCCGACTCTATGTCGTGGTCTCGCCGGAGGACGACGAACTGTTCCGGCGACGCTACAGCGCCAACCTCGCGTTCCTCGACGTGACCATCGTCGCGGGCGGCAAGGAACGCTTCGAGTCGGTGGCCAACGCCCTGGCTCAGATCGGCGACGATGTCGATCTCGTCGCCGTCCACGACGCCGTTCGGCCCTGCCTGACGACCGCTCAGATCGATAGCGTCTTCGCGAAGGCGGCTCAGACCGGGGCCGCCCTGCTGGCCGTGCCCGTCACCGAGACGATCAAGCGAGCCGGCAAAGGAGACACCATCCAGCACACCGCGCCGCGCGACGGCCTTTGGCTGGCCCAGACGCCGCAGGTATTCCGCCGGGACTGGCTCGTGGACGCCTACGCTCGTCGCGGTCAGTTCAAGGGGAACATCACCGACGACGCCCAGCTGATCGAGGCGGCCGGTCACGCCGTCCACCTGGTGCCGGGAGCGGCGACGAACCTGAAGATCACGACCCGCGACGATCTGACCCTGGCCGCCGCCATCCTGGCCTCGCTGCCAAAGCCCAAGGAGAAACGGCCGCATCATCCGTTCGCCGACGAGGCACAGTGGTGACCCATTTAGCCGCCGGCTTGCCGGCGGTCTTCGTCTCGAAAACCCGCCGGCAAGCCGGCGGCTAAATGAGGAGCGCATGAGCCACGTCCACGTCTCGCGTCATCCCCTCGTGCAGCACAAGATGCTGCAATTGCGCGACCGTGCCACGCCACCGTGGCACTTCCGCCGCCTGGTCCGCGATCTGACCCTGCTCCTCTTCGCCGAGGCGACGACCGACCTGCCGACGGAGCCCCACGCCATTCAGACGCCCCTGGCCGAGTACGTCGGCCGACGTCTGACCGGCAGTCTGGCCGTCGTGCCGATCCTCCGGGCCGGCCTGGGCATGAGCGAGGCCCTCCTCGAACTCGTTCCGGAGGCGACCGTCTGCCATCTGGGTCTCTACCGCGATGAGCAGACCTTCGAGCCGGTCACCTACTACAACAAGCTCCCCGCCGCTCGGCCCGTGGATCTGGCCCTGGTCGTCGATCCGATGCTGGCCACCGGCGGCTCGGCCGTGGCGGCCTTCGACATCCTCCGGGCCTGGGGCGCGCGACGGATCTGCTTCCTGAGCCTGATTGCCGCACCCGAGGGAATTCACGCCGTGCAGGCAAAGCACCCCGACGTCGCCATCTACCTGGCCGCCCTGGATAGCCACCTCAACGAGCATCGCTACATCGTTCCGGGCCTGGGCGACGCCGGCGATCGTCAGTTCAACACCTGACCGGCTGGCGGAATGACAAGATCCTCATGGGAGGTGCGGTCCTCGATCGGTTCGACATGGATGGTCGTCGAGAACGCAGGCAGTGACTGGGCCAGGGCCGCCTCGATCTGGTTGGCCAGGTCGTGGGCAGCCTGGACGGTCATCGCCCCTGGAACGAGCAGGTGGAAGTCGGCGAAGCGCCGCGGCCCGGACTGGCGGGTGCGCAGGGCATGGAAGGCCATCTCCGGACCGAGGAACGACTGCACCGTCTCACGCAGGACGCGGACCTCCTCGTCCGGCAAGGAGCGGTCCATCAGGCCGTGGAATGAGCGGCGCATCAGGTCGAAGCCGATCCAGAGAATCCAGATGGCGACCAGCAAGGCCATGACGGGATCGAGAACCTTCCAGCCGGTGAACCAGACCAGGCCGAGCCCGACCAGGATGCCGCCACTGGTCCAGACGTCGCTCATCAGGTGTCGGCCGCCCGCCTCGACGGCGATGGAGTCGCGGGCCTTGCCGACCCGGATGAGGACCACCGCGACGGCGAGATTGATCAGGCTGGCCAGCCCGGCCAGCAGCAGACCGATGTCCAGGTCGAGACGTTCCTGGGGCCGGACGAGGCGTTCGACCGCGACCCAGATGATGCTCACGCCGGCGAGCAGGACCAGGCCGCCCTCCAGGCCACTGGAAAAATACTCGATCTTCTCGTGACCGTAGGCGTGGTCCTGGTCGGCCGGCCGCTCCGCATAGCGGACAGCGAGGAAGGCGACGACAGCGGCGGCCAGGTTGACGACCGACTCCAGCGCGTCGGACAGCAGGCTGACGGAGCCGGTCAGGCCCCAGGCGGCCAGCTTCAGCCCCATCGTCGCCAGGGCGGCGAAGATGGACAACCAGAGGAAGGTGTGGAGCCGCACCGGCTCGGCGTGGCGGGCGATTCCGTCGGCGTCGTCGGACACGGTAGAACTCCTCTCCCGCGATTTCCCCCCAATCGTTATTATCGTCCCAGACAGAGGCCGGAGGACTCCTCTCCGGCGCGTCCTGGAGGAAAGCATGAACCAGCGCTTGATCACCATCATCGGTAGTAGCGTCCTGGTCGTCGCCGTCGGCCTGGGGGTGACCTGGTTCGCCACGAACAACGGCGGCAAGGGCGGCCCTGAAGACAACGGTAACGATCCGGTTCAGAAAGACAACGACCCGACGAAGCCGGCCCCCTGGCTGGAGCGCATCGCATCCAGCGATCCGGCCGTCCGCAAGGCCGCTCTGGGCCAACTCGATCAACACAAGGCCGAGGCCGTCCAGGCCATCCCGGTCCTGCTGAAACATCTTGACGAGAAAGATTCGGCCGCGCGCACCGCCCTGAGCGACACCCTGGCGACTCTCGCCCGGCCCGACGGCCCAGCCGGCTCCGAGGCGGCCGCGAAACTGCGGACGGACCTGGTCGCCGCCCTGAGTCAGGAAGGCCGAGACAACCAGCTCGTCGCCGCCCTGGCCGTGGGCAAGATCGGTCAGGAGACGCCGACCGCGCTGCCCGCTCTGCACAAGGCCCTCTTCAGCCAGGACGCGGAATTACAGCGTGTGGCGGCTCTCGTCCTGCGTCAGGTGGCTCCGCGTCAGGTGGCAGACTACGCCGTGCCCGAGGGGGCCGACGCCCGCTCGTTCCCCGTCCGCTGGCTGCGCATGACGCACATGCGCACGACCAGCTCGGATGACACGGCCGTGATCCCGCCCCTGATCGAGGCCCTCAAGGACGCCGATCCCGCGGTCCAGCGCTGGGCGGCGAATGTCTTCGCCGAGGAGGCCGAGGCGATCCAGAACAGCATCGACGCCGTGCCCGCCCTGCTCAAGCTGTTCGAGGGAAGCGATGAGGCCCTGGCCCGGATCGCGGCGCACGGTCTGGGTAAACTCTCCCTGCGCGACGGCAGCATCACCCCGAAGGTGCTGGCCGCCCTGGGCGATGCTCAGGCGAACAGGCGTAGCCGGGCCGCCGAGGCCCTGTCGCGGGCCATGCGTCCGCTCGATACCCGTGGCCAGAAGGTCATCGTCCCCCGAGAGCTTCAGTCGGCCGAGGCGATCACCGCCCTGGCCGGGGCCCGGAAGGACGCCGACCCGGCGGTTCGCGCGCAGGTCATCCGAACGCTCGGCTGGATCGGAGCCCCGGCGGCAAAGGCGCTGCCGACCCTGATCCAGGTGGCCGGCGCTGCCGAGGGCGACAAGGCCGAACGCCTGGCCGCCTTCACCGCCCTGGGCCAGATCGGCCAGGACTCCGCGACGGTTGTGCCGCTCCTGCTCAAATCGCTCAAGGACACCGACGAGGCGATCCGCAAGAGCGCCAGTGCCGCCCTGGCCCGCTACGGTCGCGAGGCCCTGCCCGCCCTCCGCAAGGCGTTGACCGAGTCGGATGAGGAGATCCGTCAGGGGGCGATCCTGGCCCTGGGCGGCATCGGCTCCGAATCGCGCGAGGCCCTGCCCGAGCTGACGCCGCTGCTCAAGGGGGCTCAGCCCTACTCGCGCGTCCTGGCCGCGGCGGCGATCCTTCAGATCGACACTGCCCACACGGAGGCGATGCAGGTTCTCGGCGCGTCGCTGGCCGAGAAGGAAGCAACCATCCGCCAGACCGCCCTGGAGGCGATTCGCCGCCTGGGGCCAGCGGCAGCGCCCCTGACCGCGAGCGTGGCGAAAGCCCTGGCCGATGAAGATTCGAGCATCCCCTGGCGTGCCGCCGACGCCCTGGGTGCCATCGGGCCGCCGGCGGTCGCCGCCGTGCCGGCTCTCGTCGCGGTGATCGAGAAGAATCCCGACACGAAGCGGAACGCCGAGGCCATCTACCTCGAATCGCCGGAATACCGGACGCAGCGCTGCATTGAGGCGATCCGCCAGATCGGCCCCGAGGCGAAGGGCGCGGTCCCGGCTCTGATCACGGTCCTCAAGACGTGTGCCGACATCGAGGCGGCCGACACTCTCAGCATCCTCGACCCGACGCGGATCGATGGCGTGCCGGCCCTGATCGCCGGCACGCGCAGCGGCTTCGACAACATCCGCGAAAGCTCCCTCCGGGCGATCGGCCGACTCGGCCCTGCGGCCAAGGAGGCAGTTGCAGCCCTGATTCAGCGTCTGCCGAGCGAGTCGAACCTGACCTCGCCGATCAAGGAGACGCTCATCCGTCTGGGGCCGGTGGCCGTGCCGCAACTGACTCAGGCGCTGGAAGATCCGGCGGTTCGCTTTCAGGCCCTGCTCACTCTGGGCCGCATGGGACCGCTGGCCCGCGAGGCGGCCCCCGCGATGCTCAAGGCCGCGCAGGGCGATCTGCTTTCCGAGGGCCTCCTGGCCATCGCCAACCTGGGCGAGACGGCCGGTCCCGTGCTGCTCGAGGCGGTCAAGGATCCGGTTCGTAGCCGGGCCGCTCTGCGGGCTCTGGCCACGCTGAAGGGGACGGCCGCAGCCAGCGTGGTCGCCCCGCTGGCCGGCCTGCTCAAGGACCCGGCCTTCGCGGAGAAGGCCGAGGTGCTGCGAACCCTGGCGGAACTCGGCCCGGTCGCTCGGTCGGCCGTGCCGGCGATCACGCCGTTGCTCAAGGATCCGGCCGAGGAGATCCAGGCCGCCGCTGGCCTTGCCCTGGTGCGCTGCGCCGACGACGGCAAGACGGCCGGCCCGGCGCTGCTCAAACTGCTGGCCGAGGCGAAGAACGTCGAGGCCCGCCGGGACGCTGCCCGTGGGCTGGGCGGCATTCCGACCCTGGCCGACAGTTCGCTGCCCCTGGTGCAGAAGCTCCTGACCGAGTCGGCTCCAGACCTGCGCGTGGCTGCCATCGAGGCGATCGCGGCGCTGGGCAAGGCCGGGGCGAAGGCGGTCCCTGATCTCATCGCGGCGCTCAAGGATGCCGAACCGAACGTCCAGGTCGCCGCCTGTCGGGCCCTGGGTCGGATCGGAGCGGGCTCGGCTGAGGTGGTGTCGGCCCTGACCGAACGTCTGAAGCTGACCGAGCCGGAACGGGTGCAGGCGGCGGCGATCGCGGCACTGGGCCAACTCGGTGCCGGTGCGAAGGCCGCCGCGCCGGCTCTGCGCGATCTGCTTTCGGCCCTGGGCGAGAACGGCTTCCTGGCCGCCGAGCGCCAGACGGCGATCGGTCGGGCTCTCTGGCTGATCGAGGGCCAGAACGCCCGGGCGGAGGTTGTCGCGCTGATTCAGCGACAGCTGCACACGTTGACCTATCCTCAGGCCGTCGTGGAGGTTCTGGACCTGGCCGGCGACCTCGGCGGCGAGGCCCGCGACTGTGTGTCGCTGATCGGGCCGCGTGTCGATTCGGGCTATCAGCACACGCGTCAGGCGGCGGTCGCCGCTCTGGCCAGGATCGGCCCGGCCGCCCGGTCGGCTCTGCCCTGGTTGCAGCGGGCCACGACCCAGGAGACGGACCCGGAGTTGCGTCAGCAGGCGAAGGACGCCATCGCCGCCATTCAGAAGGGGTGATGGCTCACGCCACCCGGAGGAACGCCGCCTTCAGGTAGCGTCCCTCCGGGACGTGCAGCAGAAAGGGATGGTCTGCTCCCGCGCCGCTCAGTTGTAGCACCTGGGCGGTCCGGCCCGCCTGCCAGGCCGCCCGCTTGACCGATTCGAGGAAATCGGCCTCGCTCACCAGGCCGGTGCAGGAACACGTCAGCAGCAGCCCGCCCGGAGCGACGACCTGGAACGCCAGGCGATTCATGTCCAGATACCGCTTCAGGGCGAAATCGACCTCCTCCCGATCGCGTGTCTGCTTGGCCGGATCGAGGATGACCACGTCGTACTTCTGGCCGGCCGCGATGGCATCGCGCAGCCAGGGGAAGAGGTCCGCCTGGACGAAGCGAACCCGCACGCTATTCAGCCCCGCGTTCTGGCGCGCCAGGCCGAGAGCCTGCTCGTCGAGATCGACGCCGACCACCTCCTCGGCCCGGCCGAGCGCCTTCGCGTAGACCGCGAACCCGCCCGAGTTACAGCACAGATCCAGGACACGTCGGCCGGGACAGAACTCGGCCAGGCGACGACGATTGTCGCGCTGATCGAGGAAGAAACCCGTCTTGTGCTTGCTTCCCGGAGCGACGCGAAACTTCAGGCCATGTTCGACGATCACCTCGGCCGCGGGCGGCTCCGGCGTGTAGCAGTCGAACGACTCCTGCTTCTGCACATGCTCCTCGGCGAACCAGTAGAACTTGCTGTCGGGGAAGTGGCTGCGGAGTTGTTCGAGGACCGTGTTGCGCACGCGGAACATGCCCGCCGAGAAGAACTCCAGCACGATCAGCGAGCCGAACCGATCGACGACGAGTCCGCTCAGGCCGTCGGCCTCGGAATGAACCAGTCGGTAGGAGTTCGTGACGGCGTCGAGGCCGAGCCAGTCGCGCCGCAGTCCGATGGCCCGCCCCAG
>CAYYJM010000043.1:0-17221 GCA_964471755.1 uncultured Alcaligenaceae bacterium | reverse complement strand
CGCGCTCCCGGCGCGCGAATGCGCCGGCCGAAGAACGCCTCGTCGATCGTCTCATCGGGGTTGGCCGTCAACACGCGCAGGGCGATGCGCGAGTGGCCGTTGTAGAAGCCCCGGCCGACCCACTGGCCGTTGCGATCGAGGATGTCCACGACGCTGCCCGGTGGCAGACGCGTGGCCGGCTTCTCGACCATCTTCTGGAAGATCCACGGATGGCTGGAACGCCGCTCGATCTTGAGCCGGACGGCCGGCAAGGAAGAGGCGGCAGGAGCATCGTCGGCCATGAGTCGGTCAGTCTGGCAAGAGATCGGGATCAATCCGCGTGCGCCACGCCCACGCGCGCAGCGACGAGGCTTCCCCGGTCGGTCTGCGATCCAGGGACACCCGTTCTGATTATATTAGAAACGATTCAAACCATCGCGAGGGGAGCCTCGTCGGAGTGGTAATCCCTGTTGCATCGAGGAGAACGTGTTCATGCTTCGGTTGCGTTCCAGCATTCTGGCCCTGGCCCTGGTCGGCCTGGCGGTTCTGCCGGTCTCGGCACGAATCATGGCCCCGGCTCCGATCCCCGATCGCGTCGCGAAGGCCGATACCGTCGTTGTCGGCAAGGTAACTCGCATCGAGGACAAGGGCGTCACGATCGAGGGCACCGAGTTCAAGATCGCCATCGTCCAGGTGAAGGACGCGCTCAAGGGCGGCGACAACCAGACGCACCTTCGCGTTGCCTTCCTGCCGAACGCCCGCTTCCCGACCTTCAGCGTGCAGAAGGATCTCGACGTGCTTCTCTTCCTGAGCCGGGTCAAGGGCGAGCCCTACTACACGACACGGATGTACTTCGACGTCGTCAACCAGAACCACGCTTCGTGGGCTCATGACGTCGCGGCGGCGAAGGCCTGTGCGAAGGTCCTTGCCAATGTCGATCAGGTCCTGAAGGAGGGCAAGCCGGAGGAGAAGCTCCTGGCGGCGGCGCTGCTCATCCTGGACTACCGCGACTCGACCGGCACCAGCGGCAAGCAGGAGGCGATCGATCCCGCCCGGAGCAAGGCCATCCTGCTCGCCCTGGCCGGAGCCGACTGGGGCAATCCGAACCCGGAAAGTCCGCTGGGTTCGCTCAACGCCCAGACCCTCTTCTTCCGACTCGGCGTGACCGCAGCCGACGGCTGGACGCCGCCAAAGAACTTCGCGATGTTCGGCGTCGAGGCGAAAAAGTGGCTCCAGGCCAATGCCGACAGGTTCGTGATCAAGAAGTTCCTGCCTGCGGAGAAGTGAGCCGATGTGCCGATCTTCCCTCACCTTGCTCGCGACGCTGGTCCTGGCCGGGACCGCGTCGGCGGACATGATCGCTCCCAACCCGACGCCCCTGCGGCTGGCCCTGGCTCCGGTCGCGCTCGTTGGCAAGGTCACGCGCATCGAGGAGAAGTCGATCCCGGCGACACGCTTCCCCGGTGACATGCAGAAGGTTCCCTTCGTCGTCGCCGTGGTGAAGATCGAGACGGGCCTCGTTGGCACCGACAAGCAGACGCACGTTCGCGTCGGCTTCCCGCGCCTGGCTCCCGCGCCGGTCGGCCTGCCCGGCACGGGGCGGCCGATCCCACTGCGCCGCCCAGGGATGACCCTGGAGAAGGACCAGGAGGTTCTCCTGTTCCTGCGACCGCACGAGGACGCGGGCTTCCTCATGGCGGCCGATCCGTTCGGCTTCGTCATCGGTGGCGGCAACCCGAACTTCAAGACCGAGGTTGCCGACGTCGTGCGGACGGCAAAGCTGCTTGCCGATCCACGGCCCGTCCTCACCGGCACCGACCGGGAGGCGCGCGCGCTCGTCGCCGCCCTGCTCATCCACCGATACCGGAGCGGGCTTCAGGGCAAGAGCAAGCAGGAGGCCATCCCGGCTGAGGAGAGCAAGCTCCTCCTGACGGCCCTGGCCGAGGCCGACTGGAATCCGAACCGAGCAGGGCAGGGGCGGTACTTCCAGCTGGCACCGTTGCAGACGTTCTTCCGCCTGGGCCTGACCGAGGCGGACGGCTGGAAACCGCCGAAGGACTTCAATCAGTTTCCGCAGGCCGCTCAGAAGTGGCTGACCGACCATTCGGGCACGTATCGTCTCCAGCGCATCGTGCCCGAGACTCGTTAACTCGCGCTGGGAGGAGAGTTTCATGAATCTGCGTTTGCATCGCGCCGCCATCGTCGGCCTGGCGCTCACGGCCCTGATCGTTTCACCGTTGGTGGCGAAGGCCCTGATGATTGCACCGTCGCCGGTTCCGATGCGCGTGGCCAGTAGTGATGTGGTCATCGTCGGCAAGGTCACCAGTGTCGAGGAAAAACCGACGACGAGCAAGATGGATGGCGTGGCCTATCAGGTGGCCGTCGTCAAGATCGAGCAGAGCATCAAGGGAGTCAAGGATACGACACACATCCGCGTTGCCTGGCCGGCTCCGCAGGTAGCTCCGCAGCCGCCGGTCGATCTGAATCAGCCGGGTCGGCCGATCATCGGCCGGCCATTCCGGCCCGGCCGTGGCATCGGGAACATGAACCTGCACAAGGACCAGGAAGCGCTGCTGTTCCTCAAGAAGCACGCCTCCGAGCCGTTCTACGTCGGTGCGGAGTTCATGAGCGTCGTCAACAAGGACAACAACCCGAACTTCAAGGCCGAGGTCGCCGACGCCGAGCGCGGTGCGAAGGTCCAGGCCGATCCGATCGGCTCGCTCAAGAGCAAGGATCCCGAGGAACGCTACCTGGCCGCCTTCCTGCAACTTCAGAAGTACCGCACGCAGCGGACGCCGAACCCGAAGCAGGAGCCGATCTCGGCCGAGGAGAGCAAGCTCATCCTGACGGCCCTGGCTCAGGCCGACTGGTCCCCCAACCAGCCGAACCGGACGCCGGGTTGGTACATGATGCAGCCGCAACAGATGTTCTACCGCCTGCAACTGACCGCCGCTGATGGCTGGGTCCAGCCCAAACCCGACCCGAAGAATCCGCGAAACTTCCAGAAGCAGATCGAGGAAGCCGCCAAGAAGTGGCTGACCGATCACGCGGACAAGTACGTCATCAAGCGTTTCGTCGAGGAGAAGACGGCCGATCGCTGAGTCGATATTCCGGCGTCCTCAAGCCCGGGCGTGGTCACGCCCGGGCTTTCCACTTCGGCCACCTTCCCCTTGATTCCCGCTCCGCTCCTGATAGCCTGTCTACACAGTGCCAGTCCGATCCGACGGTCCCAGCGAGCGTAGATCATGGCGGAACCCCTTCGTAATCAGTCCTTCCAGATCGAGCGGCACGACGACATCGCCGTCGTGATTCCGATGCCCGAGATGGAGTCCATGGACGAGACGCTCATCGAGCCGGCCGCCCGCATGGTCATCGACAACCTCATGGAGGTCATGCCGTCCGGCCTGATCTTCGACCTGAGCAAGGTCAACTTCTTTGGCTCGCTCTTTCTCTCGTTTCTGCTGCGCTGCCACAAGCGCATCAAGCAGCGTGATGACTCGGTCGTCGTCGTCGTCGCCGGGCCTTCCAGGGAGGCCCGCGAACTGCTGCACATGACCAACCTCGATACGGTCTGGCCGCTCTACGACAGTCGGGCCGAGGCCATCAGCGCTCTGGCCAGCGACTGAACGGGAGTTGACATGACCGAACCCGATCCGCGGCACCAGAATGATGGTCCGCACGCCTCCTTCGTTGAAGTCCAGGACGACGATCCGGAGCTGGCCGAGGAGCCGCAACCTTCCGACATCGGCCATCTCGTGCGGCAGATCCACGAGACGGCCGACAAGTTGCTGCGCGACCGCGCCTCGCGGGGCGACGTCAAGCTGATCAACACAGCCTTGAAGGAGTTGCGTTACTGCTTCAAGGTCTTCGCTCCGCTGCGGAATCGTCGCAAGGTGACCGTCTTCGGTTCGGCGCGTCTGGCGGCCAGCACGCCGGCCTACCAGTGTGCCGCTCACTTTGGCCGAAGCATGGCCGAGGCCGGCTTCATGGTCATCACGGGAGCGGCGCACGGCATCATGGAGGCCGGCCATGTCGGAGCCGGCCCGGAGAACAGCATCGGCGTGAACATCATGCTGCCGTTCGAGCAGTCGGCCAACGCCGTCATCGCCTCGACGACACGGCTCATGACGCTGCGCTACTTCTTCACGCGCAAACTCCTCTTCGTCAAGGAATGCGACGCCATCGCCCTGTTCGCGGGTGGCTTCGGCACCCAGGACGAGTGCTTCGAGTCCCTCACGCTCGTGCAGACCGGCAAGAGTCATCTCTTTCCGATCGTCATGGTCGATGAACCGGGCGGCGACTACTGGAAGCACTGGGAGGTCTACGTCCGCGAGGCTCTCCTGGGTCGCCATCTGATCTCGCCGGCGGACATGAGCCTGTTCAAGGTCGTCGAGGGACACGAGGCCGCCGTCCGCGAAATCCTGGACTTCTACCGGGTCTACCACAGCATGCGCTACGTCGAGGGCGAACTCGTCCTGCGCTTGCAGAAGACGTTGTCGGACGAGGTTCTCGAAAGCCTGCGTCAGGACTTCGCCGACATCGTGGTCACCGGTACGATCGAGCAGACGAGCGCCCTGCCACAGGAAGCCAACGAGCCGAAACTGTTCCGCCTGCCTCGCCTGGTCCTCCGATTCGACCGCCGCCAACTCGGCCGGCTGCGACAGATGGTCGATCGAATCAACGAGGCGGGGTGACCACTTCGTTGCAAGCCGTCAGAACCACTGACTCCGCTTGCCTGGCGGTTCGCTGCGTGCGTGGCTCTGAATGATGCTCGAACAGCCTCGCAGAACTGGGATCGATCGCGTTGTGTTATCGACGAAGGGAGGCGCTCATCATGCTGGATTTCCTGCGCAGATTGTTCGGCCTCACTCAGCAAGAAGACCGGAAGGCCGACTTCGTCCGTGCGGCCAGTGAGGCAGAGCCGGAGCGCGAAGGCGAAGTGGCCATCATCCGCTCATGCCGGGAGCTTTTCGGCTCGCCACCGAGAACGTGCAGCCAGGAGGATCGTATCTCCCTGAGCCCCGATCTCGAGCGGGCGTTCGTCCAGAGCGGCGACGGCCTGTTGCGAATCCTCAAGGACCAGGATCGCCTCCTGATGCGTGGCCAGGTCTTCTGGGGGGCTCTGGTTCAGGCCAACTCCATCCTCTTCGACCCCGCCAACCGCCTGACGTGCCCGGCGAATGTCGTTTACAGCACCGAGACGTTCTTCGACGGGCGACAGTCCCTGCTCACCAGCATGGCACGTGGTCTTTTCGCCAAGAAAGGGTCCACCCGGGCCGACCGGGAGATTCAAGGGTTCGTCGATGCCGTGACGGACGAGATGGCGAGGGTGCTACGGCAGGAGATGCCACACTCCTACACTGGCGGACGCTCCGTGTGTTTCGCCACCTGCTTCATCCAGCCGACCCACTTGCCATTCGGATTCCTCAACCGGTCGTCGTTCCCTGTCCTCGTCAGCCCGGAAGAAACGCCGACCATGATGTTGCTCCCTTCACGATACTGGCCCCCCGAACTTGTCGAGTCCTGGCGGCCGGAGTAACACCCCGTCACCTCAACATCGTAACGAACGATCCCTACCACTCGTCCCCACAGTCCATACAGTGAACCCATTCGGTTCGCGACACGGGATCAGGGAGAGGGGCGATGTCCTCCACGAATAACCAGACCAGCCAGTTGACCACCGAAGGGCCGGGACGCGCTCCCAACCGCGCGATGCTCCGTGCCGTCGGCTTCCACGACGACGACTTCACACGCCCCATGATCGGCGTCGCCAGCCTCTTCAGTGACATCACGCCGTGCAATGCCCACCTCGACCGGCTGGCCCGCAAGGGCATCGAGGGCGTGCGGGCGGCCGGCGGCGTGCCGCAGATCTTCGGCGCTCCGACGGCGTCGGACGGCATCATGATGGGCCACCAGGGCATGCGGTACTCGCTGGTCAGCCGCGAGGTCATCGCCGACTCGATCGAGGTCGTTTCTGGTGGCATGAACCACGATGGCGTCCTGGCCTTCGGTGGTTGCGACAAGAACATGCCCGGCTGCCTCATGGCGATGGCTCGCCTCAACGTCCCGAGCATCTTCGTCTACGGTGGCAGCATCCTGCCCGGCGTCGGTCCCGAGGGCGAGGACATCGACATCGTCAGCATCTTCGAGGCGGTTGGTCGTAACCAGGCCGGCGCACTCGACGCGGCTGGCGTCAAGAAGATCGAGTGCGAGGCCTGCCCCGGAGCTGGCTCCTGTGGCGGCATGTACACGGCCAACACGATGTCGTCGGCCATCGAGGCGATGGGCATGTCGCTACCCTACGACGCCAGCTATCCCGCCGTTTCAGCCGCCAAGGAACGCGAGTCCTACCTGGCCGGTGTCGCCCTGGTGGCACTTATCAAGGCCGGGATTCGGCCGCGCGACATCATCACGCGGAAGTCGCTGGAGAACGCCTACACCTGCGTCCTGGCCCTGGGCGGCTCGACGAATGCCGTGCTGCACCTGATGGCGATCGCTCGTGAGGCGAACGTCGAGTGGACCCTGGCCGACTTCGAGCGAATCGGCAGCAAGGTACCGCACCTGGCCGATCTCAAGCCAGGCGGCCAGTACGTCATGAACGACCTGCATCGCGTCGGCGGCACGGCGGCCGTCCTGCGCGCCCTGCTCGACGCCGGCATGCTCCACGGAGACTGCATCACGGTCACCGGCAAGACCCTGGCCGAGAACCTGGCCGATATCCCGAGCGTGTACAGCCGGAAGCAGGAGGTGGTTCGTCCGATCAATCGACCGATGCACGGCACCGGTCACATCGTCATTCTGCACGGGAACCTGGCACCGGAGGGAGCCGTCGCCAAGGTGGCTGGGCTGAAGGTGCGGCGGATCACCGGCCCGGCGAAGGTCTTCGACGGCGAGGAGGCCTGTGCTGCGGCGATTGCGGCGCGAAAGATCAAGCCGGGCGACGTGGTCGTGATTCGCGGCGAAGGCCCGGTCGGTGGACCGGGCATGCGTGAGATGCTGTCCGTGACGGCGGCCCTGGTCGGCCAGGGGCTCGGCGAGAGCGTCGGCCTGATCACCGACGGCCGGTTCTCCGGTGGAACGCATGGCCTGGTCGTGGGTCACGTCGCTCCGGAAGCCTGGGTCGGCGGCCCGATCGCGCTGCTGCACGATGGCGATCCGGTGACGATCGATGCCGATGCCAAGACGCTGAGTGTCGCGCTGGACGAGGCCGAGTTGGCTCGTCGCCGTGCGGCGTGGGTGAAGCCGCCGGTGCGGGTGCCGCATGGCGTGCTGGCGAAGTACGCACGCTGCGTCCACTCGGCGTCCGAGGGAGCGATCACGTCGTGACGGTCCTCCTGATCCCGGTTGACGTTTGGGCTCGGACGAAGACGAGAATTCCGTGGAGGCTCTGCGATGCGATTCCAGATCAGCCGATCGTCCGAGGGCTCCGTCTCGAAGACTCCTCCCGTGGCCGGTGCCGTCTGTGGGCCGGAAGCTCCGGCCTTTCCCGGTGAGTACGTCTGGTTCGTCGAGGTAAACAGCCTCGACGAACTCGTCCACCTGCTGGACGAACACGGCGGCCTCGTCCTCTGGTCCGCCGAAGAGGGCGAGGGGCTTCCCGTTATCGAGATTCCCGACGACGAGGACGAGTAACAGCCCGCGAGACGATCACGCCGCACTCGCCTGATCCAGTGCCGCGATCGCCTCCGCATCCAGCTTGAGCCGGGTCGCCTCGATCAGGTCGGTCAACTGCTCCGGACTCGTCGCGCTGGCGATCGGCGCGGTCACCCCGGGCCGGGCCATCAGCCAGGCCAGCACCACCCGCGCCGGCGTCGAGCCGAGCCGGGCGGAGACGGCGTCCAGCGCGGCCAGGATGCGCCGACCACGATCGTTCAGATACTGCTTTACGCCGCCGCCGCGCACGCTCTTGCCCAGGTCCGCCTCGCTGCGGTACTTGCCCGTCAGGAAGCCACGGGCCAGCGAGTAGTAGGGAATCACGCCCACGTCTTCCTTCACGCAGAGCGGCTCCAGGGCGTCCTCGAACACGGCCCGATCGCACAGGTTGTAGAGCGGTTGCAGGCAGCCGAAACGCGGCAGGTTGTGCTTTCGACTCACCGCCAGCGCCTCGGCCAGACGCTCGGCCGAGTAGTTCGACGCTCCGATGGCCTTCACCTTGCCGGCCTGAATCAGTTCACCGAATGCGCCGAGCGTCTCTTCCAGCGGCGTGCCCGGATCGTCCTTGTGGGCCTGGTACAGGTCGATCACGTCCGTCTGGAGCCGGTTCAGCGAGCGCTCGACGGATCGCAGAATATGCTTGCGCGACAGACCCGTCTCGTCCGGTCCCATCTCCATGCCGACTTTCGTGGCCAGAACCACCTTCGCCCGATGGCCCGGACGAACGAGCCACTTGCCGAGAATCGCCTCCGACTCGCCGCCCTGGTTGCCGGCCGCCCAGCGCGAGTAGACGTCGGCCGTATCGACCAGGTTGAGCCCGGCCGCCACGAAGGCGTCGAGCAGACGGAATGACATCGCCTCGTCAATGGTCCAGCCGAAGACGTTGCCGCCAAAGGCCAGCGGCCCGACCTCGAGGCCCGTGCTGCCCAGTTTGCGTCGCCCTGCCATCGTTCTCCTCCGTTGGGGGTCAATCTTTACAGTCGATCGCGCTGACGCGGTAACGCGGCAGGCGATCGAGGAACGCCCAGATCGCTTGCCACTGGGCCGTGGTCATCGCCGGCCGGGTCTCGCACCACCAGACCTTCCACGCCAGCAACAACGGCAGATCGAGACAGGGCGGCGGCAAGCCGAGATCCTGGACGTAGTCGATCAGCACGCGCAGGCGGTCCTCGTCCTCGGGCCAGCTGATCCAGGTGTTGCTGTCGGCGTCGGCCACCTCGCGTGGCGGATGATCGAAGGGGCACTTCTGGGCCTGGAAACGCTGGTTGAGCTGTAAACAATGGGCCTCGGCGGCCGTCCGGTGGCGGAAGACTCGGGTCGGCACGCCACCGGACGGGTGCCGGGCGAACGTCGGGTGATACCAGTAGACCTCGGCGATCAGGTAGATCCAGGTCGTCGCGGCATGCTTGCGGCTCATTCATCCGCCTCCTCGAGGACCTGTTCGACGATCTCGAAGTTGCTGATTCGACTCGTCTCGATCAACCGGTTACCGTACGCCTCGGCCCGTTGTCGCGAACGAAAGGCAACGTGGGTGATGCCATCCGCCGTCTTCTCGGCCCCGCGCTCGTTGATCAGCCAACCACGCTCGACGACCAGGTAGACGATCGTCCGGGTGGACGAGTCATTGTCCCGGGACATGGAGTTACTCCTCAATCGGGGTTCGGATCGGGCGGACGGTCGCCACGAGCCAGCGGCGAAGATCATCGAGGACCGGCCGGGTGATGCCGTGACCGATCGTATAGGACTGAAACTCGGGGCGATATCCCTGTCGGGCCAGGTAGTCGGCCAGGTTCCGCCCGACCTGATACGGCACGGTTGCATCGCGGTAGCCGTGAGCAACGAAGAGACGCTGGCCGCGCTTCGCCGGCAACTCCGGAGCGAGGTCATCGAGTTTCGACAGCGACCCGGCCAGGCTGGCGACTCCCGCGAACACCTCCGGCGACGGCAGGCCGTGCCGTAGGGCGAGATTGCCCCCCTGCGAGAAGCCGGCGAGGACGGTCTTGCCGGGCGGCGTTCCCTGGCTCGGCCACACGGCTTCGAGCAGAGCCTGCAAGCGATCCCGAGCGAACCGCACCGCCTGCGGCGACTCGGCTCCGCCGCGTTCGTACCAGGCGCGAGCCGTCGGATCGCCGCCGGTGAAGGCCGTCAGCGGGGCGTTCGGCAGCAGGTAGGCGTAGCCGTGCGGATCGATCTCCGGAGCGAGGCCGGCCAGGTCGTGCATGTCGGCCCCGTAACCGTGCAGCAGCACGACGAGCGGGAAGCCGCCCGCCGGGTCGAAGTCGTCGGGCACCACCAGGAGGGACTCGAGGGGGCCGTCCAGCCGTTCAGTCTTCATCGCCTCTCCGCCCTCGGACACGCACGGGGCTCTATCTGCATGATATAGCGGTTGACGCGCGGAAGGCCGCCTTCAGGGCGCATCTCTGCAGATGCGGCCAAATGGAGGGTGGGCCGAAGCGCTGTCGTTTATACACAACTCGGATCGAGTTGAGCATCCTGTCGCGGCAGTGCCTGAACCGGCGGATCGACACGTCGGAGGAACTGGCCCGCCAGGTCGCCGCCCGGGAGGCGGAGCGCAACGCACGTGCCAGTCGGGTCGTCTGGCGCTTCACCACGGCAGACGACCGGATCAAACTCGCCCACCCCTACCAACAATTTTAGAGTAGCCGCCCTGCTACGTCTCGCTTCGGCCAGGGGTTGAAGAAGGCTCCACCGGCCGGGTTGCAGCGGTGAGACGGATTTGACACATCCCTGAACGCGGGCTAGGGTTGATGGTGGTCCCCGGACGAAGGGAGTCGTTCGCACGGCACAGTCCAGAGCCGGCGCGGGAGGTTCGCTTGTTTGCACGCGCATGGGCACTGTGGCGTCGGTTGACCAACCGTCACCATCCCGAGCAAGCCATGTCCAACCAGGAAGACCGTCGTGTCTGGGTCCGCCACCCAACGGAGATGACGACCACGTTCGAGCGCGTGGACGGATCGACCACGCAGCAGCACACCGGCATCGTCCGTGACATCTCGCAGGGCGGCGTCAAGTTGGAGGTCGATCATCCCTGCACCGAGGGCGAGATGCTGACCGTCGGCCTGACCGGTACGAACGGTCATTCGCCGCTGTCGGTGCTGGCCTGTGTCGTGCATTGTTCCCCGGCCGGTGAAGGGCGCTGGTCGCTGGGATGCAGCTTCGCGCAGCAGCTCAGCGATGCCGACCTGGGCGCCTTTGGGGCCGCGCGAACGCCAACGAACGCCGATCCGGCCGAGCAGCGGGCCTACCAGCGCTACCGCGTCAATGTGCAGGCTCACTACCAGGTCGTGCCGGCCGACGCGGACATTCCGCCACGACCGGCGCTCGTCCACGACATCTCGGCGACGGGCCTCGGCCTGATCACCGATGAGGACGTGCCGGCCGGCACCCTGCTCAACACCCAGTTGCAGGGTTCCGGCAAGCCGTTCAAGATCCTGGCCTGCGTCGTGCGCGTTCTCGCTCAGGACAACGGACAGAACCTGATCGGCTGTAGTTTCATCCGCGAGTTGACCGAGACGGAAGTGCGCGGCCTGCTGTGAGAACGGATCCCGTCTGCTCGGCTTTGTTCTGACTTTCTTTTCTAACTTTTTTGATAGGGGTAGGGAGAGCCGGGAAACCGGCTCTCCCTACCCCTATCAAAAAAGTTAGAAAGGCAGAAAGTCACTTCGCCTTCAGGTCGTAGCACAGGATCCAGTCGCCCTCGCGCAGGTAGAGCCGACCACCGGTGACGACCGGGTGCGACCAGCTCGGCATGTTGCCCTTGTGCGGGATCTTGAACGAGCCGACTTCCTTGTATCCGGTCGCCGGATCGGCCTTGACCAGGACCATCGTCCCACTGTCGTAGCGGATGTAGAGATGGCCGTCGGCCGCAGTGACGGCCGCGGAGCCGCTACCGCTGCCCCGCACGTTCCAGCCGGGAACCAGTTCGCCGGTCATGAGCGTCGCACAGTAAACGCGGCCACTCGAATCGGTGTCGCCGTAGAGGTGGTCACCGAGGAGGACGACGCCACCGTGCTTGTTGCCCAGCGCGGACTTGTAGTCGTAGATGACCTCGACTTTGACGCCGCCGTCCGCTTCCGCCACCTGACGCAGCAGCGCGCCACCCTTGCGATAGCCGGCATCGGCGAAGACCAGGTCGCCCTTGATGATCGGCGTCGGAATGACAGCAGTCGCGCCGATCGGGTGCGTCCACAGAACCTTGCCGTCCTTGGCCCGGATGCCGAGGACGTGGCTCGCCGTCGTCTGGACGTAGACCCGCGTCCCGCCAATCTCCGACGGCACGATCGACGCATGACCGGCTCCGCGATCGCCGGACACGGCGGCGGACCAGACCTTCTCGCCGGTCTTCTTGTTCAGGGCCACCATCGTGTTCTTCGTCTTACCCGGGGTGCAGATCAGGTTGTCGCCGTCGATCAGGGCCGATTCGCTGTAGCCCCAGCCATCTCCCTTGCCGCCCTGGAAGTCCTTCTGCAGATCCTTGCGCCAGACCTCGGCTCCATCAGCCGACTTCAGGCAGACCAGGGCTCCTTGTGGCGTCAGGTAGTAAACGAGATCGCCATCGACCGTCGGCGTCGAGCGGGAACTCTGCCAGCTCGGCTGGCCGGAGTTCCACGGCGGGCCGAGCCGGGTCTTCCAGACCTGCTTGCCGTTGGTCGCGTCGAAGCAGGAGGCGTACTCGTCCTTGTCGCTGGCGGTCGAGAGGTTGTCGCCCATCGTGTAGATACGACCGCCGATGATCGCCAGGCTGGCGTAGCCGCGCCCCGCGCCCTTGCCCTCCCAGAGGAGCTTTGGCGCGCCGGCCGCCCACGCGGTGAGCAGGCCCGTGTCGGTCGAGACGCCATCGCGCTTCGGACCACGCCACTCCGGCCAGTTACCGGTCGAATTGTCCGCCCCCAACACCGGCACGCCCGGCAATAATGCCACGCTGGCCAGCACGAGGACGGTGAGCCAAGAACCACGAACCATGTTCATCTCCTGGAACCAGAGAGGCCAATGGACATCACTTCGCCTTCACGTCGAAACAGAACAAGAGATCCTGATCGCGGATGTAGAGGCGGCCATTGCTCACCACCGGATGCGTCCAGAACCTCACCTGCCCCTTGTGCAGGTTCGACTTCTCCGGGATCGTGAATCGGCCGGTTTCCTTCCAGCCCTCCGGCGAGGCCGCGGCCAGGACGATCGTGCCGCTGTCCTCACTGTAGCAGTAGAGCCGACCGTCCGCACAGGAGAGGCTCCCCTTGCCCAGTTCCTTGCTCGACCACTTGATCTCGCCGGTCTTGAAATCCTGGCAGACCCAGCCCTTGCCATCGGAGTAGCCGTACAGGTTGCCGCCGACCAGGATGACGCCGCCGTGGTGGTTCACCATGTTCTTGTTCGAGTACACCGTCTCGGCCTTGAACGTGCCGTTGGCGTTGGGCGTTAGCTTGATCATGTCGCAGCCGACACCGTAGCCACGGGTGATGAACACGTGATTGTCGTGGTAGATCGGCGTGGTGCAGACCGCCGTCCGGTACAGGCCCTCGGTGTAGTGCCACAGAACCTTGCCATCCTTCGGTGCCACGCCGACGACCCCACTCCCGGTCATCTGGATGTACTGCCGGACGCCGTTCACCTCGGCGATGATGATCGACGAGTAGCTGGCCGAATCCTTCACGTCAGCGCTGCGCCAGAGCAACTCGCCGGTCTTCTTGTTGAACGCGGCCAGGGTGCCCTTGTCGCCGCCGGGCGTGCAGACGACCTGATCGCCATCGACCAGGACCGACTCGCTGTAGCCCCAACCCGACATCATCCGGCCGCCGATCTCCTTGCCCTTGAGTTCCTTCGCCCAGACCAGCTTCCCCTCGGTGGTCAGACAGGCGACCGTGCCGCCGCCACCCAGGACGTAGAGATGATCACCGTCCACGGTCGGGTTGCCACGCGGGCCGTCGCCGCGACCGTGCTTGTAGCCCTTGCTGAAGTCGCTCGACCACAGCTTCTTCCCTGTCTTGACGTCCAGGGCGAAGGCAAATTCACGGTCCTGGTCCGAACCGCAGGAATACAGCCGATCGCCGACGATCGACGGCCCGGAATAGGCTCCGCCGGCGTCCTGGAACTTCCACAGGAGTTTCGGCCCCTCCTTCGGCCAGCTGGTGAGCAGGCCGGTCTCGCGGGAGATGCCGGTACGATCCGGGCCGCGCCACTGCGGCCAGTCGGCGGCCGACAGGCTGGCGGTCAGGACGAGGCAGGTCACGAGCAGCGATAATCGTGCGGTAGTCATGAACACCTCGGGAGGAGTAGACCCAGGGAGGCCAGGGGCGGGAGAACCGCGCAGGTATCAACCCCGACTGGCGAGGCCGGTTCCTTTAGAAAATGCTGGCGAGCGGCCTCCGGGGCAAGTACAAAATGGTCGCCGCCTCATTCTTCTGGAGGAACCCCGCATGCCGCGTTCTCTGTTCGTCGTCCTGGCCCTGCTCGGCTCGGCGCTGCCAGCGTTGGCCGAGGACGCTCCCAAACGACCCAACATCCTGTTCATCTTCACTGACGACCAGGCCAGCCACTGCATCAGTGCCTACGGCTCGAAGATCAATCAGACGCCGAACATCGATCGGATCGCGAAGGAGGGGATGCTCTTCCAGAACTGCTTCTGCACCAACTCGATCTGTGGTCCGAGCCGGGCGGTCATTCTCACGGGCAAGCACAGCCATCTCAACGGCTTCGCGGACAACCGCGGCAGCACGGTCTTCGATGGCAGTCAACAGACGTTCCCGAAGCTGCTCCAGGCGGCCGGCTACCAGACGGCCATGCTCGGCAAGTGGCATCTGAAGTCCGATCCGACCGGCTTCGATCACTGGGCCGTCCTCAGCGGAGCCGGCGGTCAGGGCACCTACTACCAGCCGGCTTTCAAGACCCACAAGGGGCCGCTCCAGGTTCAGGGCTACGTCTCCGACATCATCACCGACATGGCGATCAACTGGCTCAAGACCGATCGCGACAAGGACAAACCGTTCCTGCTCATGTATCAGCACAAGGCCCCGCACCGCTCCTGGGAACCGGGACCGAACCAACTCGGTCTGTACCGTGATAAGGACATCCCCGAGCCGGACACGCTCTTCGACGACTGGGCCGGCCACGCCAGCCCGAGCCGAAATCAGGAGATGACCATCGCTCGTCACCTGAATGACTACGACCTGAAATTCGTCACGCCACGGAACCTGACCCCGGCACAGAAGAAGGCCTGGGACGCCGCCTACGCGAAGGAGAACGAGGCGTTCAAGGCCGCCAAGCTCCAGGGCAAGGATCTCGTTCGCTGGAAGTACCAGCGCTACATCAAGGACTACCTGCGCTGCATCGCCGGCGTCGATGACGGCGTCGGCCGGGTTCTGAAGTACCTCGACGACAGCGGCCTGGCGAAGAACACCGTCGTCGTCTATTCGTCCGACCAGGGCTTCTACCTCGGCGATCGCGGCTGGTATGATAAGCGCTGGATGTACGAGGAATCGCTGCGGATGCCGCTGCTCGTCCGCTGGCCGGGCGTCGTCAAACCGGGGAGCGTGAACAAGGACCTGGTGCAGAACCTGGACTTCGCTCCGACGTTCCTGGACATCGCCGGAGCGAAGGTGCCGGCCGACATGCAGGGCCGCAGCCTGGTGCCGCTCCTGAAGGGCAAGACGCCGGACGACTGGCGGAAGTCGATCTACTATCAGTACCTCGAGTATCCGCAGCCGCACCGCGTCGCGCCGCACTGGGGCGTTCGGACGGCGACCCACAAGCTGATCTTCTACCCGCTGACCGACGAGTGGGAACTGTTCGACATGGTCAAGGATCCCGGTGAACGAACCAGCGTCTACAAGGACGCGGCGTACCAGGACATCGTCAAGGAACTGAAGGCGGAGATCGCCCGACTGCGCACCCTGTACAAGGTGCCGGAAGGGTTCGGAGTGCCGAAGAAGTAAGCGTTCTCGGCCAGGGAAGTACGGAGGTTCCAATCATGAGCAGTATCCGTCCGCTGACTGCCGTCGAGGTCGCCCACTATCACCGCGAGGGCTACGTCCTCATTCCGGGCCTGTTCACTGCTGAGGAGATCGGCCTGCTCGGCCGCAGCGCCCGCGAGGATCAGGAACTCGACCGTCGCAGTTACGGCCGGGCCGATGGCGAAGGCGGTGTCGTTCGGTTGTCACTGTGGAACCATCCCGGTGACACGATCTACGGCATGTTCGCTCGCTGCGAGCGTCTCGTTCGTGGCAGTGAGCAGCTCCTCGATGGCGAGGTCTATCACTACCACTCGAAGATGATCTTCAAGGATGCGAAGACGGGCGGAGCGTGGGCCTGGCACCAGGACTACGGCTACTGGTATCACAACGGCGTTCTCTGGCCGGATCTGCTCTCGGTGAGTGTCGCCGTCGATCGGGCGACGAAGGTGAACGGTTGCTTGCAGGTGATTCCGGGTTCGCACCTGCTTGGCCGAATCGAACACGTCAAGACCGGCGACCAGAGCGGAGCCGACCTGGATCGGGTGCAGGAGATTCTGAAGCGGTTGCCGCTGGTCCACGTCGAGATGGAACCGGGCGATGCCCTGTTCTTTCACAGCAACCTGCTACATCGGTCGGATCAGAACAAGTCGGAGCATCCACGCTGGTCGCTGATCTGTTGCTACAACGCGGCCCGGAACGATCCATACAAGGATTCGCACCATCCGCGTTACACTCCGCTGAGCGTGGTGCCGGACAGTGCCATCGTCGAGGTCGGCGTACGCCGCTTCGAGGCGGAAACGTCGGGATTCCGCGAACGCGCCACGACGTGAGGGCCGTCACCACTCGACGCCGAGCATCAGGCAGTTCAGCCCGCTGGCGATGCCGAGCAGGCCGACCCGGTCGCCGGGCTTGAGAAACTCGCGTTCCTCGGCCAGGGCCGCCGTCAACGGCAGCGATACGGTGCCGATGTTGCCCAGGTACTCGAACGACGAGAACTCCTTCTCCGGGCCGAAACCCAGGGCCCGCAGGATCGAATCGCGATGCGTGCCGCCGACCTGGTGGCAGATGACCTTATCGACCATCTCGGCCGCCCAGCCGAGCCGAGAGAGGAAGCCGTTCCACGTCCGCAGGCCCAGTTCGACACCGTACTTGAGCAGCGCGACCGAGTCGGTTGACATGACCTGGCGAGCGACGGTCAGGACCTGCTCGATGCCCCAGCGACACAGATTGTGGTGCTGGGGGGCCGCCTGCATCGTGCCGCCCATCAGGCGACGGCGTGGCTCCTTCTGGAACGACCCGTCCGAAACGATGACAGCGACCGCCCCGGAGCCGCCGGTCAGCGTGGCCAGCGTCGTCTTGAACGCCTCCATGCTCCGCGACTCGAGCAACCGCTGGATCATGATGTCGTTGATCTCGCGTGCCGTCTCGCAGGAGACGACCATGCCGGCCTTGATCTGGCCCAGTTCGACCCGATTGGCCAGATCGACGATGCCGGTCAGGACGCCGAGGCAGGCGTTGGATACATCGTGGATGACCGGCGGAGCGATGCCCAGCAGATCGGCGACCCGGCAGGCGGTGGCCGGCTCGAACTGCTCGCGACAGACTGCGGGGTAAATGATCGC
>CAYYJM010000042.1:29175-31298 GCA_964471755.1 uncultured Alcaligenaceae bacterium | reverse complement strand
GGCGCAGCTGGCCCAAGATCCAGGAGGCGATCCAGCTGATGAAGGAAGGCGAGCTGGGCCGGGTCTACTTCTCGCAATCGTGGTATCTGAACAATCGGCCCGCGACCGGCATCGGCAAGGAAGGACCGCCGCCGGAGGGGCTCGACTACGAGCTGTGGCAGGGCCCGGCGGCACGCCGGCCGTTTCGGTCGAACTACCTGCCCTACACCTGGCACTGGTTCTGGCACTGGGGCAACGGCGAACTGGGCAACAACGGCATCCACATGATCGACCTGAGCCGCTGGGGTCTGGAGGTCGATTACCCGCTCCAGACGACCTCGGCCGGCGGTCGATATCGCTTCCAGGACGATCAGGAGACGCCGGACACGCACCAGGTCAACTACACCTTCGCGGGCCGAAAGATGATCGGCTGGGAGGGACATTCGTGCAATCCCTGGCCGGTGCCGCACCGCCCCGGCGACGTGATGTTCCTCGGCGAGAAGGGCAGCCTGGTCGTCTCCGGAGGCGGCTACAAGGTCTACGACGTGACCGGCAAGGAGGAGCTGAAAAAGGCGACCGGCCCCGCCGGCGACAAGGATCACCTGACGAACTTCATCGATGCGATTCGTGGCAATGCCAAGCTGAACAGCGAGATCGAGGGAGCGGTCAAGAGCGTGCTGCTGTGCCATCTGGGGAACATCGCCCAGCGGACGGGCCGGACGCTCAAGACCGGTGAGAAGGGCAGCGTCAAGGGACTGGGCAAGGAGGTCGAGGCGCTCTGGTCGCGCGAGTACGCTCCGGGCTGGGAGCCGAAGGTGTGAGAGCGATCGGTGTCCGGCGAGCCCGTCAGGGGCGACGCGGTGGTCCGCTCGGACGAGGACCGAGCGGCAGGTTCCCCGCGAAGGGCTTGCCAGTCATCGTCTGCCACCGCTGGACCTGCTCCGGTGTCAGGATCGCCAGCACGCGATCCATCGGCAGTCGGGGCAGGAACGGCATCACCATTCCAGGACCTGGCCCCGGACGATTGCCACGCTCGCCCCGCTCATTCCGTTCCGGATGCCAGCCGCGTTCGAGTTGTCGGAGACGCTGCTTCTGATCCGTCGTCAACTTCAGTTCCCGCACCACCTCGGGATCGCGGAAGGCCATGCTGCCGCGGGCTTGCAACGACAACTGCTGGAGTCGTTGCACCTGCCTCGGGTGAAGCACCTCGGCCAGGGCGGCCTCGTTGGCCCGAGCTGCCTCCAGAAGCCGTTGTCGTCGGTCGTCCGTGGGGGTCCGCCAGAAATCGCCGAAGACCTGCTCACGCCGTTGATCGAGTTCCTTCAGAACCTGCTCGCCCTCCGGCCGCTGCTCCGCTCCGACGCCCAGGTCCTCCAGCACGCCCGGTTCGCGCAGCAGGAACGTCTGCCGATCCCCTTGCAGCACCGCGAGGTCGGCGAGGATGCGCGTCACTCGATCACGGGTCGCCGCCAGGTCGGGGCTGTCCGGCTCATTCTGACGCGATGCGACGAACTCCTGATAGTACGCCAGGGCCGTCTCCAGCAGACGTTTCCGCAGACTCTCGCGGAACGGATCGTCGGCCAGTTCCTCCTCGGAGATGGCGATCAGTTCATCGGCCACGCGACGGGCCTGCTGGAAACGGGACTCCGCCTCCAGGGCTCGCTGCTTTTCCCGGTCGTAAGCCTGCTGCGTTCGGCCCTGTTCGCGGGCGATCAGGGCCGTCGCCACCGCCAGGCCGATGCTTCCCAGCAGCAGCAGAATGACGGCGGCCGTGACCACGCCCGGATGACGCCGCAACCACTTCCGACCACGATCGAGCAGCGTCGGCCGACGAGCCAGGATCGGCCGTTCTTCGAGGAATCGACGCAGGTCGGCCGCCATCTCGCCCGCCGTGGAGTATCGCTCCGCCGGCGACTTGGCCAGGGCCTTCAGCACGATCGTCTCCAGCTCGATCGGAATGCTGCGATCGAGTTGCCGGGGCGGTCGGGGCTCATCGTTGAGGATCTGGTGCAGCAGGGACAGCCGATCCTGGCCCGGGAAGACCGGCGTCAGGGTGAGCATCTCGTACAGGGTCGCTCCGAGCGAGTAGACGTCCGTCCGGTGGTCGAGCAGCACGCGGCGGCCCGACGCCTGTTCGGGGCTCA
>CAYYJM010000042.1:13995-29165 GCA_964471755.1 uncultured Alcaligenaceae bacterium | reverse complement strand
GCCGACCATGTCGCCGGTCTGCGTCGGTCCCAGGTCGGTCGCCAGCACCTGGGCCAGGCCGAAGTCCGTCACCCAGACCGCACCGCGACCATCGAGCAGCAGGTTCGCCGGCTTGATGTCGCGATGGATCACGCCCGCCTCGTGAGCGTACTCCAGCGCATCGGCCACCCGGGCAGCGATGCGAGCCGCCGTCTTGAAATAGGAGAGCGTGGCCGGCCGACCCGAAGACAGCGAGGCCGGGAGGCCCGATCGGACGGTCGCCGCCGCCTGATTGGCCGCCGTCTCGCCGGGCTGCTCCGGTTCTCCCTGCCGGAGCGAAAAGATCACGTTCGCCAGGGACTGCCCCTCGATCAACTGCATGGCGTAGAAGTGGACACCGCGTTCGCAGCCGATCGAGTAGACCGGGACGATGTTGGTATGGTGCAGCTGGGCCGCCGCCGCCGCCTCGGTCTTGAAGCGCTGGAGATGGCGATTGTCGAGGCCGGACGAGAAGGGCAGGATCTTCAGCGCGACGCGCCGGCCGAGCGAGAGTTGCACCGCCTCGTAGACGACGCCCATGCCGCCCCGGCCGATCTCGCGGACGATCTGAAAATCGCCCAGTTGCTGGGCCGGCGTCTCGGCCACCAGCGGACCTGGCGGCCGCAGGGCCTGGGCCAGGTCGATGCCGTCGAGACACTCCGCCAGTTCCTCGCGCAACTCCGGATGTCGGGCCAGGTAGGCTTGCCGATCCGGCTGTCGGCCCGCTTCCAGCTCGGCCAGGTAGTCGCGAGC
Source organism: uncultured Alcaligenaceae bacterium (assembly GCA_964471755.1). Classification (GTDB taxonomy): domain Bacteria; phylum Planctomycetota; class Planctomycetia; order Gemmatales; family Gemmataceae; genus CAYYJM01. Next base: position 28,394 of record CAYYJM010000042.1, on the reverse strand, counting down.
CACCTCCAGCAGACGCGAATCATCCTGCGAGTCGTTCAGCATGGCGGTTCTCCCTCGGCGAAGAGCCGCTTGAGTCGTCCCACGCCCCGGAGCCAGAGCTTCTCGACACTGGCGACCGATCGCTCCATGCGTTCGGCCACCTGCGCGAACGTCAGGCCCTCCAACTGGCGCAGCACGATGACGGTCTGGTAGTCCTCCGGCAGCCGGGCCAGAGCGTTGGCGACGAGAACGGACAGCTCACCGCGCATGGCCGCCTGACTGGGACTGCTGTGTGGATCGACGAGTAATCGGCCCAGCGCCGCCGTGGACTGCTCGGCCTCCTGGGCCAGGTTGCGTTCCAGACGGATATCGCGAGCCTGGGTGCCGAGATATCGCCGCAGCGTGTTCGCCAGGATACCCGACAGAATGGCTCGCAGCCAGTCAACGAACTGCCCCTCGGCGTGCCCCTCGAAACGCGGAAAGTAGCGCGTGGCGTCGAGCATCGCCTCCTGGACCACGTCGGAGGCATCGACCTTGGCTTGCAGCAGCCGGCCCAACTGGAGCCGGGCGAGCAGGTTCAGGTAGTTCCGATACGAATCGAGCAGCCGACCGAGCGTGACGGCATCGCCACCTCGGGCGAGTTCGATCCAGTGTTCGATGTCCGCCATCTTCATTTAGCCGCCGGCTTGCCGGCGGTCCTCGCATCCCAAAGCACCGCCGGCAAACCGGCGGTGCCCTGGGATCGTTCACTTCTTCTTGAAGTCGCCGGCCTGGATGATGACCAGCTTCTTCGGGTCGAGGAACTTGCGCAGCGCGGCGTTGACCTGCGTCACGGTCAGGCCGTCGATCTGCTTCTCCAGGTCGGCGTAGAACTGCATCGTCTTGCCCTCATTCAGGCAGGTTTGCAGCAGCGTTGCGATCCGGTCGTCGCTGGCTCGCCGAACCTTGAGCTGCTTCAGGTAGGCGTCCCGGGCGTCGGCCAGTTCGCCCTCGCTGATCCCTTCCTTGAGCAGCTTCGTCAGCTCCTCGTCGATGACGCCGGCCAGCTTGTCGGCCACGTTGGGATTATAGATCGCCTGCATCGCAAAGCGGCCGGCCGGGTCCAGACCGCTGGCCGTGAAGTTCGAGCCGACGCCGTACGACAGGCCCTCCTTCTGTCGGACGCGATTGCCCAGCCGCGATGACAGTGCCCCGCCACCGAAGATGAAATTGCCCAGCACGAGCGGGGCGTACTCAGGAGCCGTGTCCTTCAGCGCGAACGCCGTCGCGGCCAGGTAGATGGCGTTCGCCTTGTCCGGCGTCTCGATGGTGACCTTGCCCGGCGTGATCTTCTCCACGACCGGCCGCTCGATCCGCTGGTAAGGGACCGTGGCCTTCCAGTCGGCCAGGATCCGGGCCAGGGCCGCCGTCGTCGGTGCCGGGTCGAAGTCGCCCACGACAACGATCTCGCCGGCCGTGCCGCCGACCTGTTCCTTGTAGAGCTTCTGGAGCTGCTCCAGAGTCGTCTTCTCCAGCCGCTGCACCGACTCCTCGACCGTCGGCGTGTAGCGGATGTGGTCCGGTGGGAACGGGCTGAGTTGACGCTGCAAGGCCCGGCTGGCCAGGGTCGCCGGGTCGGTTCGCTGCCGCTCCAGGCCGTCGCGCATCTGCCGCTTGAGGATGTCGAACTCCTCGGTCGGGAAGGTCGGCCGACGCAGGATCTCTTCCAGGATGGCCAGCACGGCCGGCACCGTCTCGCGCTTGCACTCGATGGTGAAGCTCAAGTCGCCAAGTTGGCCGCTCGGCGAAATCCGTGCCTTGAGCCGGTCCAGTTCATCGTCGATCTGCTGGCGTGAGTGTTTCTGCGTGCCGCGCATCATCAGCATCGGCAGCAGAACCGTCGCCGAGGTGTTCGGCTGGAGCGACGCGGGATTGCCGTAGCGGAGCGTCAGTTCGATGACGACGGCCTCGCCACGCGACTTTTTCGGCAGCAGGGCCAGCTTGACGCCGGAGGGCAACTCGGAACGCTGCGTTCGCTTCTCGATGTTCTGGGCGGTGGGATCGAAGAACTCGCCCTGACTGACGCCGGTGCTGCTGCCGGTGTAGTCCTTCAGGGCCGCCGTCAGATTCTCCACGGCGGGCACCGGCGTCCGCGTCGTCTGCTCCGCCGGGATGAACACACCGACGGTGCGGTTGGTCGGTTGGAGATACGCCCGGGCGACCCGGACCACGTCCTCCGTCTTGACCTTTGCCACGCGATCCCGATGGAGGAAGAACAGCCGCCAGTCCCCCTTGGAGGCCCAGTCGCTGAGGGTGACGCCGATGCGGTTGGCGTCCTTCATTTGCAGATCACGGATGCGGGCCAGGCGTGTCTTGGCTCGTTCGACTTCCTGCGGGTCGATCTGGTCGGCCGCCGCCTCGGTCGTCTTGATGAGGCTATCGCGCAGGGCGTTCAGATCGGCGGCCTTGTCGGCCTGAGCGATCGCGTACAGGAGAGCGGGATCGTGCCAGGAGAAGGCCGACGCCCCGACGTTACTGGCCTTCTTTGTCGTCACCAGCGCCTTGTACAACGGCCCCGACGGCTGGGCTCCGAGAACCGTGGCGAGGACCTCAACCGCGGCGAAATCCGGATGTGAGCCGGCCGGGATGTGATACAGCACGCCGGCGATGCCGAGCGAGCCGACACGCCGCAGAACGACGTTGCGTTCGCCATCCTGGGCCGGTTCCTCCGTGTAGGTCGTCTCCAGAATGCGCGTTGGCTTCGGCAGCGCGCCGAAGTACTTGACCGCCAGCTGGAGGGCCTTCTCTTCCTTGAAGTTGCCGGCGATGATCAGGATGGCGTTGTCCGGCTGGTAGTACTTCTTGTAGAAGGCCTGGAGCCGATCGATCGGCACACGCTCGATGTCGGAGCGGTTGCCGATGGTCGGCTTGCCGTAGTTGTGGAACTCGAAGGCCGCTCCGACCATGCGCTGGAAGAGGACACTTTGGGGATTGTTCTCGCCCGACTCGAACTCGTTGCGGACGACGGTCATCTCGGAGAGAAGATCCTCGCGCTTGACGTGGCTGTTCACCATGCGATCGGCCTCGAGCCGGATGGCGAACTCCAGGTTGGCGTCGGTCGCTTCGAGCGTCTCGAAATAATTGGTGCGATCGACCCAGGTGGTGCCGTTGAACTGGGCCCCGTGATCGCGCAGGGCCTTGGGCACGTCCGGATGGCTGGGAGTGCCCTTGAAGACCATGTGTTCCAGCAGATGGGCCATGCCCGTCTCGCCGTAGCCCTCGTGGCGTGAGCCGACCAGGACGGTCAGGTTGACGGTGACCTTGGCCGAGGCCAGATCCGGGTAAAGAAGAATCCGCAAGCCGTTGTCCAGGCGGTATTCGGTGATACCCTCGATGGAGACGACCTTCCGGGGCATGGCGGGTGCCTGCGCGTGAACGGGGTGGTGAGAAACGAGCAAGACGGCGGTGGCGGCCAGAACCGGCAGCCAGCCCCGCGAGCTGGAGCGCATCATGTCGCGAACTCCTGCGGCCGATGAATAATACCAGCCTCGCAACCCGCAAACTCGACAAAAGCTTCGCGGGCGGAAAGGTGTGACGACGGGCGAGTTGACCGACTGACGTTGACGGGCCAACTGGTTGACGGTATGAACGCTCCCCCTGGTACGGGGGCCAACCAGTGGCTGAGGCCGGACAACCGGGACAGCCGGAAGGAACATTCTATGCGGCACGACAGTTGGAAGCCAGCCGAGCGGCGTCGCTGGTTCTGGGTTTCGGCCGTTCTGCTGGCCCTTGGCCTGAGTAGCGGCTGTTCACACACCGAGCGGGGCCTGGCCGCCGGCGGTGTCGGTGGTGCCGTCGTGGGCGGACTCGTCGGCAAGGCCCTGGGCAACCCGGCGGCCGGGGCCGTCATTGGCGGAGCCACCGGTGCGATCGCTGGCGGAGCCATCGGCAGCAAGGTGGATCGTGCCGAGGCCCGCGCCGAGGTCCGGGCCATCCAGGCCGCCCGTGGTCCGCTCGGACTGGAACAGGTCGTTCAGATGACGCAGTCGAACGTCAGCGACGACGTCATCATTCAGCAGATGCAACTGACCGGGGCGGTCTACACGCTCAACGTCGATCAGATCACCTGGCTGCATCAGCAGGGCGTCAGTGATCGCGTCATCCAGGCGATGCAGACCAGCGGCACGCGGCCGGTGGCGTACCAGGCTCCGCCTCCGGCGGTGATCTACCAGCCCCGGCCCGTCTACATGCTTCCGCCGCCGTGCTACCATCGGCCACGTCCGGCCGTCGGCTTCGGCATCCACATCCACGACTGAGCGGACGTCTCTCAGCGCGAATGCAGGATCAGGTCGAACGTCGGCCTGCTCTTGCCATCGGCGAAGCGGACGCCGGCCTTGCTGAAGGCGATACGGTCGGGGTGGCTCGCATCGCGCTCAAAGCGACACGACAGGGCGACGATGCCGTACGTCGCCACCGGCTTGACCTCGCCGGGATCGCTCACACCGTCACTGTTCACGTCATGCCACAGAGACAGGCCGGCGAGTTCCTTGCCGGTCAGTTCGCCATCACCGTTGTTGTCCAGGGCCCGCAGGGCATCGTAACCGGTGTCCCAGAACAGCCAGAAGGCGACGCCGCCGAAGAGTTGGATGGCCGAGGTGACCCGGCCGGTCTGCTTCGGATCATGGACCAGCCAGGCACCGCGCGGCGTCACCCACGACCACTCCCGGACGCGACCGGTGCCGTCGCCGTCGAAGCGAACGTGGGCCGTTCGGGCCTCCAGATCGCTCGGCCGGGCCCCATCGACGAGCGGGACGACAATCGGCGTGATCGGTCGCGGCAGTTTGTCCAGCTTGGCGAGCTTGTTCTTGAGGGCCGCGATCTCGTCGGCGTTCTTTTTCTCGTCGAGCAGCGGGATCAGGTAGCGAGCCGTTTCGGCGGTGATGGTATGGCCGCCGATTGGCAGAGCCTGTTTCTGGCCGTCCTGTTTCCAGGCTTCCTCGATGAGAGCGCGATAGGCAGCGACGGCCTGATCCGTCTTGCCGCTGACATCGAGCAGCCAGGCCTTGCCGAGTTGGGCGGGCAGGTAGCTCTTATCGCGTTTCAGCACCTCGTCGAAGAGGACCAGGGCCTTCTGTAGTTGTTCCTCGGCCGCCTTCGCTTTGGCAGCGTCCGTGGTCTTGACGGTCTTGAACGGCACGAAGGCAGGCGTGAAGCCGAACCAGGCTCCGTTCTTCTCATGCCCCTTTTGAACGGTGGCCGTGTCAGTCTTGAGGGCAAACGCCATGGCGTGCAGACGAGCCAGGTTGTAAAGCACCTGTTTGTCCTTGGCGTCCTTCTTGATGATTTCCATCAGGTTGGCCGCCAGCCGTTCGACGGGCACCTGCTCCAGCTCGGGCCGGATGAAAATGGCCATCACCGGGTGCGCGAGCAGCAGCGCTCCGAGCAGAGCGGGCAAGGCACGAAGTAGGAAGCGTGACATGAGTCCCTCCGTGTAGAGTGCGAACAAATCGGCGTTAGCCTAACCGCAGGGCCGTCGCGTCTCCAGCAGATTTTCACCGGAAGATCGGAACGACCCCGATCCCACACCCTCAAGAAGACCTGGACAGATCATGCCGCCCGGCGTATGAAACCGCCCTGGCCATCCCACGCCATGGAGGTCGCGCCGTCAGATGATCCCACCCACCCCTTCCGGAACCTACGCTCCCGGACCGAAGCCGAACACCGTCCGCACGGCCGAGGGCACCGTCCTCGCTGTGCCGGAAGGCTGGGCCTTGCTGCCACCCGGCGACGCCACGCTCACCCGCCGTGTCAAGGCCGCCGGGCCGCACTGGATCATCCAGGAACGCAAGGGACGGAAGGTCTTCTCGCGCGGTGTGTGGGCTGCGGTGGACACCATCGATCGCATCCGGGCGGAACTCGAAGTCGAGCGATCCACGGAGCAGTACGCCCGTCGGAAGGTGAGCGAGGGCCGCCGACGAGAGGCGACGCAGACCCGCTACGTTGAGGACTTCTTCGGAGCCGTCGTCGCCTTCCTGGCCTTCGCCCCGGACCACGCCGAACTCGCCCAGCGCCTGGCTCGTGCGGTCGCCGACCACGCCACCCCGGTCGGCAGCGGCACCGTCGCCCGGACGAAGCGCATTCCCATCGAACGCCGGGCCGAGGCCGCCGTCATCGCCTGGATGCGCCACCAGACGACCGCCTACGACACGATGACCATTCCGCGAATCAAGGGCCAGCGCCGTGAGGTGCGCCGACTCCTCGCCCGGCGTTCACGCGAATTGCTCGACGTCTACCGTCGTGGCGGCTTCGCTCCGGCCGACTGTCCGCTGCTCCGGGCCCTTGGACCGCCCGGTGCGCCTACCAGTTGAACCCGAGCCCAAAGCGTTCCTCCAGTCGGCCGGCCATGTCCGGGCTCAGATCGCGATTGCCGTACAGGGACAATTCCTGCAAGTTCGCCAGGTGCGGCGACTCCAGCAGTGCCGCAGCTCCGTCATCGGTGAGTGCGATGCGTTGCAGACGCAGGGTCTGCAACGAGCCCATCGCCGGGGATTCGGCCAGGGCGATCGCTCCAACGTCGCCGCCCGCGTTGTAGCCCAGATCAAGACTTTGCAGGGCCAGGTACGGCGACGACGCCAGGTGGGCGAACTCGTCCGCCTCGAAGCCGACGCCGCGCGCATGCAGGTGGCGCAGTTCGCTCAAGTGCGGCGCTCGGGCCAGAGCCCGCGCTGTCGAGCTGCCCAGATGGGTCAGCATCGACAGGTCGAGTACGCCCAGGCCGCCGAGTTGCGGCAGGTCCAGCAGCGCTTCGAGGTGCCGGCCGCGACTCTGCCCGCTGCCGTGAGGTCGCAGCCACAGAACGCGGGTGAAGATGCTCTCGTCGCAGTCGCGCACCACGGCATGCAGAGCCGTGATGGTCCCGCTCAGGATCAGAAATCCGAGCCGCCACTCGACCGTCACGGCCTCCGCAGCCAGGGCGTCGAGCCAGCGCGAGCGATATCGGCTGAGGAGCTGCCGTTCCTCCAGGCTCAGATGCGTCCGGCTCTGCTCGCGGTCGCATTGCAGGTGCAGCAGACGCGACCAGGCCACGGCCGACTCGGCTTCGTCGCCGGGGAGCAGATCAGCGTGTTCGACCAGCCAGTCGGCCAGGATCAGACGCAGGTTGATGTCTTCCGGATGGGTGCGAATGTCGGAGAGCAGACCCTGGAACTGTGCGTGCTGCGAACCGACCCAGTTGAACGTATCCGGCATGCGACGTTCCTTCCCTGTGAGAACGGAACGATTGTACCATGCCGTCCCTCCGCGACCCAGGTCGGCAGGAGCCCCGGCACGCGATCCGGGTCGGCTATCCGAACCGAACGCGCGGGCCGAACCGGGCTCGCAGCGACTGCTGGACGGCGTTGTCGAGACGATTGCCGCGCAGGTCCAGGACGTGCAGACGCTCGAAGGTTGGGCTGCCGATCAGCACTCCGGCGATGTCGCTGTCCAGTTCGTTGTGCATCAGGCTCAGTTCACGCAGGTTCGGTGCCACGGCTGCCGCCAGGGCCGCGACGCCGGCCCGGCTGATGCGATTGTTGCGCAGATCGAGAATCTGCAACTGGGCCATCAGCCGACTCCGGGCCAGGATGGCGAGCCCATCGTCTCCCAGGGCAATGGTGGAGAGACGCAGCGTGACCAGACGCGGGAACGACAGCGACTCCGCCAGGGCCGCGAGCCCGACCGGGCCGATGGTGCAGGCGTTGAGAATCAGCTCTCCCAGGAACGGAAACGGAGCCGCCCGGGCCAGCCCGGCCAGATGGCCCGCCTGCATCCGCGTCCACGAGCAGTCGAGTACCCGAACTCCCTGCAACGAGCGTGTCGCCGCGTAGTCCGCTGGCGAAGCCGTGTCGCCATAGAGGCGGATCGTCTCGACCCAGGCCAGTTCCTCGCTTTCGAGCAGTTCCGGCGACGTCTCCCGGATGATCCGATCGGGCGTACTCTGAAGCTGCACCAGGCCGCGCTGGAACGCCCATGACACGATGCGCGGTTGCAGCGGCCCGAGCCAGACCTCCTGATGCTCCTGGATGAGCTGACGTTCCTGGTCGCCAAGTTCGAGCCGACGAACCGCATTCAGGTCCGGCCGAGCCTGCTCGACCTGAAGCCGCACCAGCGAACCGCGCGGGTCGTCTCGTTCCTCAAGCCAGTCGGCCAAAACCAGACGCGACGTCCGATCGAGCGGATGCTCCTTGATCTCAGCGAGAAAAGCGAGAACCTCAGGCCGAGCCACGGAACCCTCACTTCCCCCATACGGCGACCTGGCCGGTGCGCAGGGCCTTGTTGGCGAGCTGGGCCGCGCTGGCCGACGAGACACCACCGGCGATCGGGGCACTGGGTTGCTGGCGACTTCGGATGCAATCGACCCACTGTTGCAGGTGGAGCATCTCGCCGTCGGGCGTGTCGTAGAAATCGCGGCCGCGCGGCCCGGTGCCGAGGATGATTTCCTCCGTCTGGCCCTTGCCGCGTTCGGGCAGCAACTCCAGCCGACCGCGATCGAGATAGAGGCTCGCATCGGTTCCCATGAAGACGACGTGGGCTCCCTCCCGAGCGTTGCTGAAGGTCCCCTCGAAGTGGATTTGCAGGCCGTCGGGATAGGTCAGGAACGTCTGCACCGTGTCGGGCGTCTCCCAGACGCCGGCGCTGGCGAAGTGATGGCCGACGCTCGTCGCCCGGGTCGGATGATCGAGGTCGAGGATCCAATGAGCCACATCGAGCCAGTGGACCATCAGATCGGTGAACAGCCCGCCGCCGAAGTCCCAGAACCAGCGCCAGTTGCGGAAGCGGTACTCGTCGAAGTCGCGTGCCGGAGCGTTGCCCAGGAACGCCTTCCAGTCCACTTTTTTCGGGTCGATGTTCAGCGGCGTCTTGCGGATGCGATCGACGTTCCGGTTCCAGGTCATGTGGACCTTGAACACCTTGCCGAGTTTGCCCTGGCGGAACATCTCACGCCCCTTCGCGAACTGGGGCATGGAGCGTTGCTGGGTGCCGACCTGGACGATCGCTTTGGGATGCTTCTTGCTCGCCTCCAGGAGCATCGGGCCTTCTTCGAGCTTGTGCGTGAGCGGCTTCTCGACGTAGACGTCCTTGCCGGCGTCGAGGGCATCGCGCGTCATGGGCGCGTGCCAGTGGTCCGGCGCGGCGATCAGCACGGCGTCGAGGCTCTTGTTCTCCAGGACATCCTGGTAGCGGCGTGTGGTCGTGGTCCTGGGATCGGCGAGTGGTTTGGCCAGGTTGAGGTGCCCCTCGTAGATGTCGCAAAGTTGGACCAGTCGGACGCCGGCGATCTTGCCGAGGGACTGCATCAGACGGCGGCATCGGCCGCCGGTGCCGATCAGGCCAATGTTCAGGGTCTCGCTGGCGCTCTGGACACTGGCCGGTGCGACCAGGGTGGCCGCAGCCGCCGCCGTCGTGGACAGGAAGGTTCGCCGGGAGAGGTGTGGCACGCGACACATGATCAGCCCCTGTTTGCGAGAAAGGAAGCCGGACGTGGTTGGATTGTACCGGAGTGTGAACGAAATGCACGCGCAAAGCGAGGAGCCGACACGTCGCGAAAAGGTCGCCGGCACCTTGGTCTTGCGATGCCGGTTCGGGCCTTCTATCATCGACAACAGACGCACCCGTAGCTCAGCTGGATAGAGCAGCGGTTTCCTAAACCGCAGGTCGTGGGTTCAAATCCCGCCGGGTGTACTTCCGCGCTCCTGTCAGTGTCCCACCTGCGCCAGGCCGGCGTCGTGAGCCGCTCGGTACAGATTGTACGTCAGGTGGGCCTGACCGTGGTGATGTGCCTCGTGCCACGCCAGCACCTGGAACCACTCCTCGTATGTCCACTGCGTCTGCCCGCCCGGCCTGGTCGCCAGGTCCGGCTCGGACAGTTGGCGGAGATGGACGAGGAGGGCCTCGCGCCTCCCGGACAGGTAGTCGCGAATCGTCGCCACCGACGGGATGTCATCGTCGGGGACGCTGCCTCCAGCGAACCGTCGTACCAGGTCCGGCTCGCTGGGCTCGCCTCCGGTCATGCGAACGTTGAGATGACGGTCCTCGGTGGCGGCGACGTGCAGAATCTGCCAGGCGATGTGGGCTCGGCCCGGACCCGGCCGCCAGCCCAGGACGGCCGCCGGATCGGCCGACGACGCGATCGCGTCCAGCAGTTCGAGCATCTTCCGACGCGACAGGGCCAGGATCGCTTGGATATCTGTCTTGTTCATCAGCCCCTCTCCGACGTTGACGACGCACTTCCCATCGGGGGTGTGCTTTCCCGACCAGTGACCGTCCGTAAAGTACCGGGAACGAGTACGCCGTGCAAGCACCGACACGCCGAGGTTCCGATGGCCGCGCAACCCCGCATCAGCGTCTTTCCCAAATGCTACTTCGACGAACTGGTCTCCGGTCAGCGAGACTACCTCGCCTGGCTGCGCGATGCCGCCACGCTCGGGGCCGAGGGCGTCGAACACTACGACGGCTTCTTCCCCTCGTTCGACGAGGCCGGCGTCGAGCCCGTCCGGCGAACTCTGCGTGAGACGGGCCAGGTGTCGTCGCTGCTCTGCTTCTCGCCCGACTTCACCCATCCGGAAGCCTCCGAGCGGGCCCGTCAGGTCGAGCGGCAGAAGACCGCCATCGATCTGTGCGTCATGCTCGGCATCCGTCACTGCCGGACGCTCAGCGGTCAGCGCTATCCCGAGATGAGCCGGCGCGACGGCATCGACCGCACCGTCGAGGGCATCCGGCGTTCGCTGGATCATGCGGAGAAGTCCGGCGTCATCCTGTGCATGGAGAACCACTACAAGGACGGCACCTGGCAGTATCCCGAATTCGCCCAGCCGGAAGACATCTTCCTGGAGATCATCGACCGCATCGATTCGCCATTCTTCGGCGTGCAGTACGATCCGTCCAACGCCCTCGTTGGCGGCTTCGACCCGCTGACGTTTCTCGACAAGGTCCGGCATCGTGTCGTGTCGATGCACGCCTCGGATCGCGGCCTCGCTCCCGGCGCGACCCTGGACGATCTGCGTCAATCGGATGGCACCGTGGGATACTCGCCGAAGCTGATCCACGGCGAGACGGGGGCCGGCCTCAACGATTATGACGCCATCTTCCGCACCCTGGCCGGCGTCGGCTACGCCGGCTGGATCTCGGTCGAGGACGGCATGAACGGCCTGGACGAACTGCGCCGCTCCGTCGCGTTCCTGAAACGGAAGCGGGCCCAGTATTACCCGTCGTGAGCGGAGCCGGCGTCGAGTCAGAGACTACACGGAAAGCGGCTCCCTCGCCCCCGGTACTCCGGGGGAGAGGGTTGGGGTGAGGGGGAAGAGTCTCTCCAACCAGGGAAGACACAGACCCCTCACCCCAACCCCTCTCCCCTGAGTACAGGGGAGAGGGGCTCAGTCGGCTCCCTCGCCCCCGGTACTCAGGGGAGAGGGGCTTTCCGTGCAGCCTCTCAGATCCCTGCCAGTTGCTCCTTCGCATCGCCGAAGGTCGGGACCTTCAGGCCCATCCGCTCCATCAGACCAAGGTAGAGGCCGCACAGCCGGCGACGCTCGTCACCGGCCTTGAGGTAGTCGAGCGAGCGGCCCGTCTTCAAGGTGCCGCCCAGACCGCCGGCCAGGAGCAGCGGGACCTGCAAACCGTTGTGCGCGTTCCAGTGCTCGGAGATGAACTGCACGCACGAGTTGTCCAGGACCGTGCCCTCGCCCTCGGGCATGGCGTCCAGCTTGCCGACCAGATAGGCGAACTGCTCGACGTGGCACCGGACGATCGCCTGATACTCCTTGCCGGTGTTGGAGTGCGAGTAGCTGTGGTGGTCGTCGCGGATGCCGAGGAACGGATAGACCTGGCCGGACAGGTCACGGGCCAGCAGCAGCGTCGCGATGCGCGTGCGGTCGGTCTGGAAGGCCAGGGCGATGATGTCGCACATGAGCCGGGCGTACTCGCGGAAGTCCTTCGGCTGGCCGACCGGCGGACGCTGGCTGGCAGGCACCGCCGGGGTGTCGTCCTTCGCCAGACGATTCAATCGCTGGACGCGCTGCTCCGTCTCACGCACCGACGACAGGTACTCGTTGAGCTTCTGTCGATCGGCCCCGCTCACCTGTCGGCCCAGGTCGGCGGCCTGTTCGAGAACGTCGTCGAGGATGCTGCCCTGGAGCTTGCCCACCTTGTTGCCGAAGAGGCTGTCGAAGGCCAGCGACGGGTACAGTTCGATCGGCACCGGCGCGTCGGCGTTCCGCCAGGAGATGTGCGAGGCGTAGACCATCGAGTACTGGCTCTCGTGGAAGCCACTGACGGGCTGCTCGCAGCCGAGAACGAGACTGGGCAGGGCTGTCTCTTCCTCGTAGTGCTTCGCGAGCAACTGATCCATGCTCACGCCGCCGTGGATGGTCCGACCCCGACGGAGGGCCGCACCGGAGAGGATGTTGCCGGTGCAGCGAGCGTGACCGCCGTTCCCCTGCTTGTTGAACAGACCGTTGATGACGTTGAGCTTCGCCCGGAACGGCGTGAGCGCTTCCAGGCTGGAGCCGAGTTCCATGTCGGCCCCCTGCCCCTTCGCCCACCAGTGCGGCGGTGAGATACCGTCGCCGATGAACAGACAGGCGAACCGCTTCGGTGGCGTCTTCGCGGCTCCCCCGGCGAAGACGTTCACCGATTCGAGCCACGGCAGCGCGACGGTCACTCCCAGGCCACGCAGGAGCAGGCGGCGACGGGTGATCTGATTCTCCGCGGTCATTTCGAGCCTCCGATTGGGGGGCGTGTCTGGAACCGGGTAGGGGAAAAATTCTGGCAGCGTTGCGTGCGGAATTGCGGGCTGGCGACGACGAGGTCGAACAGCACGGCCAGTTGATGGTCCTTCTTCTCCAGGGCGGTCTGCATCGTCTCCAGCAGGGGCTGATCGGACAGTTGCAGGGAGCGACCCAGGGCGTAGCCGAGGAACTTCGCGCACAGAGTCCGCTCGAAGTCGTGGCCGCGCTCCCGGGCCAGGTAGGTTCCGAATTCCGGCACGCCGCGAACCTTCTTCCCGGTCGGTAAGGATACCACGTTATCGACGGGTCGGCCCGCCAGATCGTTCCCCCGCAAGCGGCCGATCGGATCGAAACCCTCCATGGCCAGGCCGACCGGATCGAAGCGCTGGTGGCAGCGAGCGCAGGCGGCCTCCGCGACGTGGAGGCGGAGCAGCTCGCGGATGGTCTTGCCGTTGGTGTCGGTCTCCTTCGCCGGCAGGACGGCGACGTCCGGTGGCGGCGGCGGGATGTGTTCGCCGAGGAGCTTGTGAACAACCCAGAAGCCGCGCTTGACCGGGCTGGTCCGCTGCGGCTGCGAGTTCTTCGTGAGGAAGACGGCCATACCGAGAAGACCGCCCCGGCCCTTCTGACGCAGCCCTGTCACTCGCTGCCACTCGTCATCGGCTCCGCTCCAGGGCAGACCGTAGTGCCGGGCGAGAGCGCGGTTGACGAACGTCGTGTCGCCGGCGAGCAACTCGGTGATCGGTCGATCACGCTGGATCAGGTCGGTGATCAGGCGAGTCGGTTCCTCGAACATCGCCTGCTTCAGGTCATCGTTGAACATCGGAAAGACCTGACGATTGACCGTCTCCTGCGTCAGGAAATCGCGATGGCCGAGCCACTGTCCGAAGAACTCGCGAGCGAATCGGCTCACCTTCGGATCTCGGAGCATCCGGGCGACCTGTTCGCGCAGGATCTTCGGGTCCTGCAACTTGCCGGCCTTCGCCAGGTCGAGCAGCGTGTCATCGGGCGGACCCGACCAGAGGAAGTAGCTCAGACGCGAGGCGAGAGCCAGATCGGTGAGTGGAGCGACGGTGTCGCCGACCGGGGCGGGGGTGAGGTGCAGGCAGAAGTGCGGAGAGACGAGGATGCGGACCAGCGACGCTCGTACGGCCGACTCGGAACCATGGTCCGGGTCCCGGCGAACGTCGTGATAGAACGTCTCGAGCTTCCGCTTCTCGGCGTCGGTCAGCGGTCGGCGATAGGCCCGTTCGGCGAAGGCGAGCAGATCGCGGAGGTAGAGTGTCTCGGCCTGTTTCAGCATCGTCGCATGATCACGCAGGCCGGCGCGGACCTCGGCGAAGAAGACGCTGATGGGATGCCGGGCGATCTCCTCGGCCGTCCCCTTGACCTGCGCCCGCTTCCGGTAGACGGCCTCGAAGCGAGCGACCGTCTCGTCGCGGACGAGGTCGGGGTCTTCCTCCTTGAAGCCGTCGAAGTCGGGGTGCTTGAGGAAGTTTCGCTCGGAGCGCTCGAAGAAGACGAAGCCGCGCAGGAGCTTCTCCCAGATGCCGGTGACGAAGGTCAGTTCACGCCAGAGACGATCCAGTTCGCGTCTCTCGTCGTCGGTCAGGACGGACCGGCACAGGGGCTGATCGTCGCGGCTGGCAATCCCAAAGGAATCAACGGACTGGCCGA
>CAYYJM010000042.1:3074-13985 GCA_964471755.1 uncultured Alcaligenaceae bacterium | reverse complement strand
GAAGAAGCCCTCGATCAGGTGGAATCCAGAGGACAGGCCGCGGGTGTCATCGACGTAGACGAAGCGGTTGGGGAACAGTCGGCAGAACGCCGCCCCGGATGCGGCGATCGCGGGATCGTCCTTGCCGACTCCGCGGAGGTTCGGAATGGTGATCCGGAGTTTCGCGAGGCTGGTCGGGTCGAACGTGTCACGGCTGGCGGCCGTCCGGCGACGGCGGGCGAGGTGGTCGATGGGTCCGTTGCCGGCGTTGGCCACGATGGCGGCCGTTTCGCGGGGGCAGAGGTCCGTGCCGAGTTTCCGGGCGTCGTCCGCCAGGGAGCGTGCGGCGTTCTGAATGGCATCGACGTTCTTCGAGACGGGGAACTTCGTCCAGCGGTCGCGGAGCCAGGCCAGGAAGTGGCGATCGGCCGATTTGCCCTCCAGGGCGTCCCAGAGCAGGCGGGCGAACTTCGGGCTCAGGCCGTGAGCGGTGGACCAGCCCTCGACGGTCTCTCCCTTCTGATCGTCGGGGCGGTGTTTGTACTGCCACAGGGCTGTCAGGTACTTCGCGTGATCGACGGCATGGGCCTCGTAGAAGCGGAGGATCTGTTGCTCGTAGAACTTCTGTCGATCGGCGAAGGTGACGACGGGATGCGGGGCGAAGCGCAGGCCCTCAGTCGTCAAGACGGCGTGATCAGCGACCAGCTCGGCGGCGGCGTAGTACTTCTTGAACAGGCCCGGCGACAGGATCAGGGCCTCGCCGGTGTTGTTGAATCCCTCGCCGGAGGCCGGATCGACCGGGAACGCCAGGGCCGGCCGGATGTCCACGCCGGTCAGGTCGTGGATGGAGTGATCGTACTCGGCATTGGTCAGCCGGCGCGATGGGACGACGCCGGGATCACCGGCCAGCTTGCGGGCCTCGCCGAGCAGGACCTGCTCCAGCGTGGCGATCATCGCGGTGCGCAACTCGGCCGACGGCTGCTTCGCCGTGGCGGGCGGCATCTCGGCCTTCTTCAGGAAGGTGACAACGTGTTCCCACTGGCGGAAGTCCTCGGCGAGCTTCGCCGTGGTCGGGTAGCGTGTCAGGTCGAGGTCGCCGCGTTTGGTCTTCGCATCATGGCAGCGAACGCAGTACTCGTTGAGAAAGGGCCGCACCCGGTCCTGGTAGGGGTCGCCGGCCTGGACACTCACGCCGATCGCGAGCAGGACCAGGAGGCTGAATAGGAAGCGGCTCGCGGGGAGGTGTCGGAGCAGTGAACGCATCGGGGATACCTCAGGCGGGAATGTCCAGCGCCACGATACCATGTCAGCCGCTGGGGCGGTAGCCTCGAACTGGACACATCCTCCAGGCGGGTCGGACAACACTAACCCTGATCTGGCCTGATTCTACACCGCCGGGTCCGTTCACGGAGAGGTGGCTTTCGGCAGTCGGGCGAGTCGCCCCACCACGTACACGACCACCACCGCGTGTACGCCGATGGCCAACGCAAGCCCGATGGCGTGGGCGAGCAGTCCGGCCTCGAAACCAACCTGGGCCACGCACCAGCCGCCCACCGGCAGGAACAGCAGAACGGCGGTCAGCAACCCGGGGTTGTACTCCCGCCGGGCGAGCGCCGGAACGATGTGGAGCATGGCGTTGACGACCGCCAGATACCCGGCCACCAGGCCGGCCGACGGTCCGACCATCCAGGTCAGATAGAGGGCGGCCAGATCGACGGCCCACACGCCCAGCGAGTTGATCCAGAAGGTCGCGGCGGGTGTCAGCGCCTCACGACCGCCGGCGAGTACCCGATTGATGTAGAGGCGGAACCGGTCCCCGGCATGTTCCTCCCCCTGGTGGAGCATGTAGATCGGGAGTTGCGCGTACACCAGGGCCATCGTGGCCCCTGCCTGGACGGCGAACAGGGGCAGCAGCGCGAGCAGGAAGGCAGCGGCGAACAACGCGGCGGCCGGCCACTGCCAGTCCCGCACCAGCCAACCCCAATTGGAATCCCCCTGTGAAAGGTAACACCGGCCACTGAACGACCAGGGTCGGTGTTCTTCAGCCAGCCTCGGCCTCGCGTCCGGACAGGTCGCCGATGACCTGGCCGACGCCCTCACCCACCGCGAGAATGTTTGGGCGATCGACTTCATCCCGATTCCCATCCACCAAAGCCACCGTGAACGGCTTGAACGGCCTCCGGTTCTGGAGCGCCTCGATTGTTGTGGTGGAGGTCTCTCGGTCCATCGCGGCCTCCCTCTTTCGTTGTGTGAAGTGATTCGATAGAGATGATACCGCACCGAATTAGGGCCGACAATTGGCTGACCACCAATTACCCACGAATGACAATCCCGATCCGGCCGAACTCCAGGAACGAGTGCGACCCAAACTCGCGGACCATGTCCGGGATGAGTGGCACCAGCAGCGTTTCCAGATCCCGGTTGCTGATGTTTCCGGTCGAGATCAGAAGCAATTTCGGTGGCCGCCCTTGGAGGATGTGGGAGTCCACGAAGTCGGCATCCTTCGTGATGACCACGCGCTGCTCCCGGTCGGCCACGTCGTTAACCTGCTCGTCAGTCGTCAGGTTCGCGTCCGGCAAGTCCAGCGTGTGGATGGCGTCGCACCCTGCAGCCGCCAACCACGCCGTCATCCGCCGGGGCAGTTGGGCGTCCACCAGGAAGTTCATGGGCTCACCGGCTGGAGGCGGCGCGTGCGGGCCAGCCGGGCGGCGAAGGCCAGGACCGCCAGCAGATCCTCACGCTCCAGATCCTCATAGTCGGCCAGGATTTCATCGCTGGTCATGCCCGAACTGAGCAGTTCCAGCAAGGTCTCAACAGGGTAGCGCAGCCCACGGACGCACGGTTTGCCGTGACAGACTGCGGGATCAATCGTGATGCGGGAGAGGAGGGTATCCATACGAGTATTCTAACCGAAGTACCTCCCAGATTTCCAGATTCCACCGAGCCGAAGTGTTCGGTGTCCGGGAACATGTCCATCTCGTTATGCCCGGCCTGCCCCGGAGACGAACTCGCGTCTGTCGTCTGGATGCGCTGCACTGAGCCGGAAGTCATCAACTCGGATGAAACCCTCAAGTGCTACGGCAACGGCATCGGATGTAATTGCTGCCGCGCACGCGCTGAAAAAAGCCTCTACTA
The DNA here is from genome assembly GCA_964471755.1 of uncultured Alcaligenaceae bacterium. Classification (GTDB taxonomy): domain Bacteria; phylum Planctomycetota; class Planctomycetia; order Gemmatales; family Gemmataceae; genus CAYYJM01. The sequence continues at coordinate 10,871 of CAYYJM010000042.1, read as the reverse complement.
CCGCCGGACGGTCACCCGAATAATACGCGGCCTTCATCTCTTGGCCCAACGCGGTTGCCGCATGCCACGAGTCGAACTCACTCGCGAAATCGAAAAATCGCCAAGCTGCCATCTCGGCTGGATTGTCAAGCGCTCTGTCGGCGGCGACTTCTTTCGCAGTAAGCACCGCGATACCAATGCTGCCGTGCCAAGGGTGGCAGTCCAAGGCCAGCATCGCCAGTGGTTCGGTGCCAACATGAGACGCAAACTCGCGTAATGCCCCAGCGATGGCCAAAGCAAGTCGCGGCGTCCAGTCGCGTGGAACCATGTCGATCAGCGATTTTTTCTCCTTGGGGTTGGGTAAGGAGGCCGAGTTACCCCGACCCCCTCCCCAGGAAATCGGACGTGCGGCTTTCACCGCATCCGGCTTGTGCTTTCGCCAACGCCTCACATCGAGACGCGGCGCGTTCCGTCTCCAACGCCCGGGTGGTGTTTCTGGCGATGACAGTTCGCGTGCAACACCTCCAGGTTGTCCACGCGATCGCTGCCACCCTGCGAAAGCCATTCGCGGTGATGGATGTGCCACGGCTCGTCTTCACGCAACCGCTGGCCACACGCCACGCACCGGCCGTCTTGTTCGCTGTAAAGATAACGGATCCGATCCCGACCGGCAAGCGTTTGCCGCAGCTTCGCGAAGGCACGCCCCTCGAAGTACAGCTCCCAGAGTCGCGGTCGAGAGGGGCGGGAGTCTTTTGCTTGCCGATCTGAAAAGACTCCCGACCCCTTTCGACCCCCCCGACCCCTTTCGACCCCCGCCCTGGTCTTCAACTACGGACGGTGTCGCTGCGCTCCGGTGGCATCGGCGGGCCGTCGCTGGCGCTCCGGACCGCCCTACATTTTGCTCGCAACTACAGGGATGCGGCCAGGGAGAGCCAGACCAATCCCCCAATCCTCCCAATCCTCCAATCCTCCCGTCCTGGCGGGAAATCACGCCGATTGGTAGAATAACTCCAGCTCCCTTGACGCCTGGAGGTTCCGATGCCGCTGCTCGACCACTTCCACCCGCCGTTGAGCGAGACGCGCAAGTGGGAAGGATTTCACAGCCACTGGGCCAGTTCACTCGCCGCCCAGCTGAATGCTGGCGTACTCCCGCCCCGTCACTTCGCCGAGCCGCAGGTGTCACACGGCCGAATCGAGGTGGACGTGGCCACCGACCGCCTCTCCGACAATGGGAACGCATCCGATCGAACCGCCACGTCGGGGGGCGTGGCGACCCTGGCCGCGCCGGTCTGGTCGCCACCGACCCCGGCACTGGAGATGGCCGCCGTCTTCGCCGCCGAGTTCACCGTTCTCGTGATGAACACCGAGGCCGGCCCGACGCTCGTGGGGGCAATCGAACTCGTCAACCCCAGCAACAAGGCTCGGCCGGCCGCACGTCGAGCGTTCGCCATGAAGTGCCTGAATTACCTCAATGCGGGCATCGGTCTGATCGTCGTGGACGTGGTGACCGAACGCCGGGCCAATCTGCACGACGAGATGGCCGGGCTGATCATCGGCGACGCTCCACGGTTTCCCGGCACGCCAGCGATCTATGCCGCCGCCTATCGGCCCTTTCGGCGAGAGGACAAGGCCACGGTCAGTGTCTGGCCGGTGTCACTGACCGTGGGCACGCCCCTGCCGGAACTGCCACTGTGGCTGCGCGAGATCGAGGGGCCAGTATGCGTCGATCTCGAAGCCGCCTACACCGAGGCCCGACAGCGCAGCGCCCTCGGCTGACACTCGTCTCCAGCCTGCGAGGAAGAGACGCGATTTCGGCCAGGGGCTTTCGACTTTCACCCACAGGGCGGATCGACCGCCGCCCGGTATCGCGCCAGCTCGGCCGCCTGGCGCTCGGCATTCCAGCCCTGATGCGCGGCCATCCAGCCGACCGCCTGCTCGGCGATCCTGGCGTGGTCCGCATGGTAGTAATGCCACGCAGTCCGCCGGACGAGGACGTCTTCGAGATGGACGGCCCATTCCCGCTGACAGCATTCGGTCACCACGTCCGCCCCGACCGCCGGTGGCAGGACGCCGCTGAATCGACCCTGAACCAGCGGCCGCTCGGCGGTGCGCGATCGGGCGAGCCGTAAACCCAGGTGCCGGCCGACCTGGTCGATCGTCTGCTCGGCCATGAGGCGGTACGTTGTCAGCTTGCCGCCCGCGACGTCGAACCAGCCCGGATGCGGCATGCGGATGATGTGCCGGCGCGAGATGTCCGACGGACTGCCGGCCCGCTGACCGGACGCGACCAGGGGCCGTACCCCGGCCCACGTCGCGATCACGTCGGCCGGGCTGAGGTGAATGCCGGGGAACGCGTCGTTGACCACGTCGAGAAGATAGCGCACGTCGGCCGGTTCGGTGCGGACGGCGGCCGGGTCGCCGACGTAGTCCGTGTCGGTCGTGCCGAGAATGAGCCGTTCGCCCCACGGGATGACGAAGAGGATGCGTCGGCCCTCGGTCAGGATGATCGCCTCGTCCACGGGCAGCCGCTGGCGATCGACGACGAGATGCACGCCCTTGGTCAGGCGGAGGTGAACGCCGCTCTGTGGGAAGTTCGGCGCGAACGGCCCGGCGGCGTTGACCACGACCCGGGCGGTTACCTCGGCCGTGATGCCGGCGTCCTCGTCGCGAAGGGTGCAGGACCAGCCATCCGGGCCAGGTGTCGCCGAGACGAAGGCCGTGTAATTGCGGAGGACCGCGCCGTCTTCCCGGGCGGAGAGGAGCGTGTCGAGGACCAGCCGGGCGTCGCTGGTCAGCGCGTCGAAATGGCGTGTCGCTCCGACCAGACCGTCCGGTCGCAGCCCGGGAACGAGTTGGCGAACGCGGTCGGTTCGGAGGGTGGTGGAACGGCCGAGGTTTCGACCGCCGCAGAGCAGATCGTAGACGAAGACGCCCAGGGAGAGCTGCCAGAGCCACCAGCCGTCGCCGCGTCGAACCGGAAACAGGAACGGCAACGGCTGGCACAGATGCGGAGCGATCCGGCTCAGTGTCATCTTCTCGACACTTGCCTCGCGGACCAGGCCGAACCGCCACTGGGCCAGGTAGCGCAGGCCGCCATGAAGCAGACGCGACGATCGGCCGCTGGTGCCGGAGGAGAAGTCGGCCCGCTCGACGAGCAGCGGCCGAAGACCTCGGCTGGCCGCGTCCCGGACGACGCCCGCTCCGACGATGCCGCCCCCGATCACCAGCACGTCGAACGCCGTCCCGGCCAGGGACGTGAGGGATTGCCGCGTACTCATCTCGCTCCTCTCCGAGTCGATTCCGCTTCGGGAAATCCTACGGAATCGGCGCTGGTGCGAACGGCCTGGCCCTGGCATCATGTCCGACGAACCTCGCGCCCTCCACCGGGAGAACCCGCCATGTGCCGCCTCTTCGTCACGCTGCTCCTCACGGCCCTGCTCCCGAGCCTGGCCCGGGCGGACGGCAACCTGCTCCGCAACGCCGACTTCCAGGATGACTGGCTGACGCTCCTACCGGAGATGAAGAACCATCACTGGTGCTACTCGTCGGAGTTCGCCAACCGACGCGACTTCAACCCGGACGGCTGGACGTGCCAGGGAGCCTGGCAGTGGCTCGGTGCCGACAGGCCCGCCGGGCAGCGTCGCCTCGTTCTGCAAGGCCCGGCCGAGATCGTCCAGCGCGTCAACTGGGTCGCCGTCCACGACGATCGGAGCCGGGCCGGCTTTCCCGATGCGGGCGGCTTCCCGACACTGAAGGCTCAGCGCAGCACCCGACCGCTTCGCGTCGTTCGTGATCTGACCCTGCGCGTTCATCTCGCCGGCAAGGACGTGCCCGCCGATGCGGGCCTCGTCGAACTCGGCCTATGCCCGCTCGGCGGCAACCTCGACAGCGACCCGCATGGCGCACCCATGCCACCGACGCTGAAGGCGACCGTCGCGCTGCCGGTGGGGACGTTCGCCGCCCGTCCCGTCGAGGTGAAACTCGCCGCCGCCGATTGGCTCAAGGCGGTCAAGGACGCTGGCGAGAAGGATGGGCCGCTTCTGCCCGGCATGGTCCGGGTGGCGATCGTCTACCGGGCGAAGACGGGGCGGGTCGAGGTCGAGCGAGCCGACCTGACCGAGGCCGGTCCCGAGTCGCCGAACCTGCTGGGCGATGGCGGCTTCGAGAACCTCGACGAGAAGGGCTATCCGGTCGGCTGGGGGGCTCCGGTCAAGTACCGCTACTTCCCGCCGCTGCACTACTACATCTTCAACACCTGGCACAATGGCAACTACGACAACCGCGGCACCGTCGCTGCCGACACTCTGATCGCCGCCGCAGATCGGCACAGTCTGCGGATGATCGTCCCGGCCGGCGACGAGGTCAGCGTGGCGTCGGCTCCGGTCGTCCTCAACCAGAAGGAACCGCGGCTGATCGAGGTGCGCGCCTGGGTGAAGACCGATCGCCTGTCGATGCTCCAGATCGATGCTCACGACGAGCTGGGCCAGCGACTTGACGGCTTCAACTTCATCACCAAATCGCCGCTGTCGATCGGCACCGACGACTGGCGGCAGGTGCGGCAGGTGTTCCGGCCGCGAAGCCCGGTCAAGTCGCTCCGCCTGCTCCTGTGCGCTCGCGGCGTCAACGGATACACCCTCAATGGCACCGGCGAGCAACCGCAGGGCAACGTCGTCGGCACCGTCTGGTGGGACGCCCTTCGCCTGCACGAGCCGGAGAGTACGGCCGAGGAACTGACCGCACGTGGCTGCAAGACGGTGCCGTCGCCAGCGCCGACGAGCGGTGTTCGCCTCCTGGCGTTCCAGCCTGGCGAACGGCGGATCGGTGACAATGTCCTGACAGCGACGGTGGCCAACCCCGGCCCGGCCGGCACTTTCCGTCTGCGCTGGGAGTTCACGTCGCCGACCGGGAAGACGAGCCGATTCGAGAGCGCTGCCGTGTCGGTGGGGAAGGCCGGCACGGCAGAAGTCCGCGTTCCGTACACGCTCACGGAGTCGTGCCCGGCGTACCACGAGTACCACGGTCGTCTCACCCTCCTCGACGGCGGTCGGGAGGTGGCGACCACGACCCACTGGTTCGCCGTTGAGAAGCCGCTCGATCTGCGGCTCGGCACCCTCTACCTGCGACCGGAGCAGAAGCAGTTCGTCCGTCTCCGCTTTGGCCTGACGCAGGCGACGCTTCAGAAGCTCGCTCGGGTTCGTCTCGCCATCGTCCGTCGCGGCACGGGCACGGTGTTGAAGTCCGTCGAGGTGGCCGCGACGCCGGCTGTCCTCGCCGTCCAGCGCGATCGGATTCCGCTCGATTTGCGCGACGATTTCGAGAACCTTCTCCTGGCCGATCTCGATGTCGCCAACCTGCCGATCCAGCCGTTCGACGATCCGCAGCGGAACTGGCTCGTCCGGGCGACTGCCCTGACCGCGGACGGCAAACACCTGGCCGAGATCGAGTCGCCGCCGTTCTGCCGCCAGGGTCACGAGCCACCGCAGGCCGTCATCAAGACCGTCGCCGTGAAAGATGGCGTCGTCCGGGTGAACGATCAACCGTGGATGCCGTGGGGCGTCACCTACGGCCACAACCCCATCTACGCCGGGCCGGCCGATCCCGGGCCGGGCAAGTACCGCGATCTGCACAACCTGCCGGTCTGGTCGCTCTACGATCGCCACGGCTCCGGCACGACCAGCCGCAAGGACAACGACTTCAACTGTCTCCGTTATGTCGCTGGCTCCATCACCGATCCGAAGCAGATCGACAAGGTCTGGCAGGGGGACAATCTGATCTGCTCGACGGCGTTCGCCGTGCCGCAACCGGTCTGGTCCGAGGCGGAACTGTTCAAGGCCGCGGGCGGCAAGGACCGCCTCGACGCCTGGCTGCGGTGGGCGAAGACGGGCCCCGTCGTATCGACGACTCCGGGCATCGAGGAGGCGTTCGGCCTGTTCCACGCCGCGACGCCGGCCCAGCGTGCCGGGATGGCGAAGGCCGTCGAGTATCTGCGCCGCCAGACGGGCAAGCCGGTCATGGTCAGCCACGGCGGCTACTGGAATCGCTTCGAGTTCGAGCGTGCGCCGTTCTTCGATCTCTACGACCCGGAGACGGAGCCGATCTTCCCGGCCAACCTGCACACCGACCTGCAACCGCTCCTCCGGCCACACCAGGCGATCTGGCTCCGACCGCAGATGTACGAGTCGGTTCCGTACGAGCGCTGGCGATTCCACACCTACGTCGAACTGATGCGTGGCGGTCGTGGCTGGCAGATCGCGCACGGCCCCGGCGATGCGTCCCTGTTCCGCGGCCTGCACGGCGAGATGGAGTTCTTCAAGCCGATCGTCACGTCGAGTGACGCCGGGCCGGCAGTGCGCATCGAGCCCGGAATCGAGCATCTGTCGCGCCGTCAGGCTGGCAAGACGTACGTGATCGCGGCGACGACGCACGGCATCCCGCTTGGTCGCTGGCGCTGGGCCGACGATGCTCCAGAGGGGAGCAAGCGGAGCCGGGTGACCGGCGACGGTTCCGGGATCTGGCCGGGCGTTCACGGCATCCAGTATCTGCCCGATGCGCGAGCCTGGCCGAAGGGGAGCAAGCTCATCCAGTGGGTCAAGGTCGCCGGGCCGGAGGTGAAGAACCTCTTCATCCTGGTCAAGGCGGACGGCCGCTGGACGCACGCGGCATCGTGGGGCGCGGGCAGTATTGTCGCTCTGCTCAAGAATCCGATGGCCGCCTACTGGTTCCTGACCACGTTCTACCGCCATGCGAAGGGCTTCCTCGGCTGGGACAGAAACCTCGTCGGAGCCAGCCTGGAGTACGTTCCGGACCGGGCCGTCGAACAGGGGCCCGTCCCGGAGGTGGGGAAATGGGTCCGGCTGGAGATCCCCCTGGAGGCGCTCGGCGCGACTGGCAAGCTGGTCGATGGTGTCGCCTTCGCGCACATGGGAGGTGCGGTATTCTGGGGCCGAACGATGCTCGTCGGAGCCGATGGCAGCGAGGTTCTTGTCTGGGGCGACACGGTCGAACTGCCGCCGGAGAAGTTGGCCGCGGTCAAGGTCCACGTCGCCGGTCTCAAGGCCGGGACGAAGGTGCGCGTTCTGTTCGAGGACCGGGAGGTAATCGCCCGGGACGGTCACTTCGTGGACGACTTCCGTGGCGTGGACCTGTACCAGCGTCACGGCGGCGGCTGGGGCACCGGCTACGGCGACGCTCCGGTCGCCCTGCATGCCTACGAGATTCCGTGACGGCTGAGCCGCGTTGGATCGTTTCTGACTTTTTTGGAGTGCGGCAATTCTTTGCCGCTCTTCCTTTCTGGCTTGCGCGGTCGAGAGCCGGAAAGTCAGAGCGGTGAAGAATCCCCGCAGTCCAAAAAAGTCAGACCAGCCAGACAGGCTCTGGCTCTGGTCTGACTTTTTGGAGTGCGGCAATTCTTTGCCGCTCTTCCTTTCTGGCTTGTTTGTTCACTCGGCTGGTGAAGGGAGGAAGCCAGAGCGGCGAAGCATCGCCGCAGTCCAAAAAGTCAGACCAGCCAGACCAAAGCCGGACACGGGTATCTGTCGCAGGAGAAGATGATCTCCGCCTGGTCTGGCGGTGTGTCCGGGTACGACAATTGCACACTCCGAGCAGGGAGGATTCCTTCTGACCCAGGCATGAAAGCGAGGTCAACATGATTCTTCGACTGCTCGGCATCGGTGCCGCCGTGACGCTCACGGTCCTCGGCCTGACAGCCAGTGTCCATGCCGCCCCGTTCGATCCGCACCTCGTCCCGGCCGATGTGAAGTGGGTTGCCCATCTGAACGGCGACGCACTGCGCAACTCGCCAGCGATGCAGGCGTACGT
>CAYYJM010000042.1:0-3064 GCA_964471755.1 uncultured Alcaligenaceae bacterium | reverse complement strand
TACGTCAAACACTGTCTGCCCCACCGGAGCCCTGGCAAGGTCACCGATTCGTCCCATTCTGATCCCTGCGCCGCCCTCGACTTCAACAAACTCCAGGACGTGACGCTCTACGGCACCCGGATTGCCCACCGTAACGGGGTCGCCATCGTTCGCGGAGCCTGGGACCGCGACCAGTTTCTGCAGAAACTCAAGGCCGAGAAGGATGTCAAAATCCATGAGAGCGACGGCCAGACCGTCTTCACCTGGACGAAGTTCAAGGGCACCGACTGTGCCCACGAAATCTCGCTCGGTTTTCCGAAGCCGAACGTCCTGGTCATCGCCTCCAGCCCCGACCTGCTCCACTCGGCCATCGCTCTGCTCGATGGCAAGGGAATGTCACTGGCAGGGACGAAGTCGGCGCTCACAGCCGCGGAGCCGAAGGGAACGGTCCTGATGGCCCGGGGGATGAATCTGACGGCCGCCGACATCGGGCCGCACTTCTCGGTCTTTCGTCTGATCAACGGCTTCGATTACCACTTCACCGACAACGAAGGTCGGGTCACGGAGGAACTGAGTCTCCAGGCCAGCTCGGAGAAGATCGCCCAGAAACTGAACACCCTCTGTCAGGGTCTGCTTGCTGCGACGGAACTGGTCTTCGACGAGAGACCGGAACTGCTCAACATCCTGAAGAATGCCCGGGTCGAGCAGAAGGGTCGTGAGGTCCGCTTCTGGTATCACGCCTCGTCCGAAGAACTGGCCCGGCAGCTCCCGAAGGTCTGTGACGAATTCCGCGACCAGTGGAAGGCTCGCCAGGCGATGCTGCACCAACTGCTCGGCGAGAAGCGCCCCACTGACGCCGAGAAGTCAGCCAATCCGTGACCCCTCTCCGGGCGGTTCGACTTCTCTGCTGGTCGGCGCGTCGGCGTGATCGACCTGAAGGGTCGTGTGTTCGATGCCGTACTCGTCGGCCAGCAGCCGTTCGAGGTCTTGCCGCCGAGCCCGCAGATTCTCATCAGGCTGGATCAGGACGTGCGCCGTCAGGGCCGGGAAGCCCGAGGTGATCATCCAGACGTGCAGGTCGTACACCTCGACGATTCCCGGCTGAGCGCTCATCCGGGCATGGATCTTCTCGGCACTGAGTCCCTGCGGCGTCGCCTCCAGCAGGATATTCACCGAGTCACGCAGTATGCCCCACGAACTGGTCAGGACCAGCAGGCCGATCAGCACGCTGATGAGCGGATCGACGAGCGTCCAGCCGGTCGCCAGGATGACGACGGCGGCCGTGATCGCTCCGACCGAGCCGAGCAGATCGGCGACGACGTGCCAGAACGCGGCGGCCATGTTGAGGCTGTGTTCATGGCCATGGTGCAGCAGGTACACGCCGAGCAGGTTGACGACCAGGCCGGCGACCGCGATGGCGAGCATCCAGCCGCCCAGGATTTCCGCTGGCTCACGGAAGCGCTGAAACGCCTCGACGAAGATCCAGATGGCGATGGCGACCAGTGTGACGCCGTTGGCCAGGGCTGCCAGGACCTCGACGCGACGGAAGCCAAAGCTGCGCTGCGGCGTGGACGGCCGGCGCGCGATCCAGACGGCGAACAGAGCCAGGCCAAGCGACAGGTCGTCGGAGAGCATGTGGCCGGCATCGGCGAGCAGGGCCAGGCTGCCGGTGAGCAGTCCGCCGACGAATTCGATCAGGGTGAAGCTCGCGGTCAGGGCCAGCACGGCCGCCAGCGGGCCGAGGTGTTCTCCGCCGTGGCCGTGCGACTCCTGATCGGTCTGTGAACGGCAGGGCCTCATGGTCGTGTCTCATCCCTCCATCGCCAGGCGTGGTCAACTTCATGGCTTCGTCCGACGTGCCGCGTCAGAGCGGCTCGCCCGCCATCGGCAAATCCAGGCCATTCTCTCGGGCACACTCGATCGCCGTCTCGTAGCCCGCATCGGCATGACGCATCACGCCAGTGCCGGGATCGTTGCGCAGAACACGAGCGATCCGCTTCGCCGCGGCCGGGGTGCCGTCACAGACGATGACCACGCCGGCATGCTGGCTGTAACCCATGCCGACCCCGCCACCGTGATGGAATGACACCCAGGTCGCACCGCTCGCCGTGTTCAACAGCGCGTTCAGAAGCGGCCAGTCCGACACGGCATCGGAACCATCGCGCATGCCCTCCGTCTCGCGGTTCGGGCTGGCGACCGAGCCGGAATCGAGATGATCGCGGCCGATGACGATCGGGGCCTTCACTTCACCGCGAGCGACCAGGTCGTTGAACGCCAGGCCGACCCGCGCGCGATCCTTCAGACCGAGCCAGCAGATTCGCGCCGGCAGCCCCTGGAAGGCGATCCGCTCCCGAGCAAGGTCCAGCCACCGATGCAGCGACGGATTGTCCGGCACCAGCTCCTTGACGCAGGCGTCGGTGCGGTGGATGTCGGCCGGGTCGCCGGAGAGGGCCACCCAGCGGAACGGGCCGATCCCCTGGCAGAACAGCGGCCGAATGTACGCCGGCACGAAGCCGACGATGTCGAAGGCGTTGGCGACGCCCGCATCCTTCGCCATCTGCCGGAGGTTGTTGCCGTAGTCGAACGCGATCACGCCGCGCTGCTGCATCGTGAGCAGCGCTCGCACCTGCATCGCCATCGACGATTTCGCGGCCTGGACCACCACCTCCGGTTCGCTCGTCGCTCGCTCTCGCCACTCGGTCAGCGTCCAGCCCTGCGGCAGATAGCCGTTGAGCGGGTCGTGTGCGCTCGTCTGATCGGTGACAGCGTCCGGCGTGATGTTTCGGGCGACGAGTTCCGTGCAGATGTCGGCCGCGTTGCCGAGCAGGCCGACCGAGACACCGCGTTCCTGCCGCACGATGGCGAGGGCTTCGTCGAGGCTGGCCGCCCTGCGGTCGAGATAGCGAGTCCGCAGGCGGAAGTCGATTCGGCTCTCGTCACACTCGACGGCCAGGAGGGAAAAGCCGGCCATCGTCGCGGCCAGCGGCTGGGCTCCCCCCATGCCGCCGAGGCCGGCCGTCAGGATCCACCGGCCGGCCGGGTCGCCGCCAAAGTGCTGCCGGGCGACGGCGACGAACGTCTCATG
>CAYYJM010000041.1:13388-31501 GCA_964471755.1 uncultured Alcaligenaceae bacterium | reverse complement strand
ACCGCTGCAAACATCAGGCCAAGCGTGCATTACTTTCCTTACTGCCGATAGCCAGCGACGGTTGCCGGCGGGTATTTGACGACGAAGACCGCCGGCAAGCCGGCGGCTAAATGAAACGGAGGGCCCTCGCATGTGGCTATTCGACCATCAACCCGTCCCGCACCTCCAGGGCGAGGTGCCTGGCCCGCGCGCGCGCGCCCTGCTCGAACGCGATGCCCGCTACACCTCGCCGTCGTACACGCGCGTCTATCCGCTCGTCTGTGAGCGGGCCAGCGGCGCGGTCATCGAGGACGTCGATGGCAACCGCTTCCTCGATTTCACCGCCGGCATCGCCGTCACTTCGACGGGCCACTGTCACCCGCATGTCGTCGCCGCCATCGAGGATCAGGCTCGCAAGCTGATCCACATGTCGGGAACCGACTTCTACTACCAGCCGCAGATCGACCTGGCCCAGCGCCTGGCCGAGGCCGCTCCGGGGCGGACACCGAAGCGGGTCTTCTTCACCAACAGCGGAGCCGAGGCCATCGAGGCGGCCCTGAAACTGGCCCGCTACCACACCAACCGATCGCGCGTCATCGCCTTCTTCGGCGCGTTCCACGGCCGGACCTACGGGGCCATGTCTCTGTCCGGCTCGAAACTGGTTCACCGCCGCGGCTTCTCGCCGCTGGTGCCGGACATCCATCACGTCCCGTTCCCGGCCACCTGCGCCAACTGCGGCGACGACGGCTGTGCCTGCGTGGCCGCCATCGAGGAAACCATTCTGCGTCGGACCGCGCCGCCGGACGAGGTCGCCGCCATCTTCGTCGAACCGATCCAGGGCGAGGGCGGCTACCGCGTTCCGCCGGACGGCTTCCTGCCCGCCCTGCGCCGCCTCTGCGACAAGCACGGCATGCTCCTGGTCCTGGACGAGATCCAGAGCGGCATGGGCCGGACTGGCAAGATGTTCGCCTGTCAGCACTGGGGCGTCGAGCCGGACATTCTCTGCCTGGCCAAGGGCATCGCCAGCGGCATGCCGCTCGGCGCGATGATCGCCCGCGATGAGATCATGGACTGGCCGCCCGGAGCGCACGCCAGCACGTTCGGTGGCAATCCGGTGTCCTGTCGGGCCGCCCTGGCGACACTGGATCTGCTCGAGTCCGCCTACACGAAGAATGCCGTCGAGCGTGGCGAACAACTCCGGCATGGACTGCGGGAACTGCAAGCCCGGTACGGTGCCATCGGCGACGTTCGCGGCCTCGGCCTGATGCTGGCGATGGAACTCGTCAAGGAGGACCGCAAGACGCCGGATCCGCAACTGCGCGAGGCGATCGTCCAGGCGGCCTTCCGCAAGGGCCTGCTCCTGCTCGGCTGCGGCGAGAGCGCCATCCGCTTCTGTCCGCCGTTGTGCATCACGGCCGAGCAGGTGGACACGGCTCTGCAAATTCTGGGAACGGTCCTGAGCGACCGACCGACGCCCGTCCTGGCTCAATCCTGAGCCGGGAGGTAAGAACACGGACAGATCCTGACCTTTGTGGCAACATTGTTTCATGACGCCACTCTCCGGCTCGCTTCAGGCCGGAGAGCGGCCGCGTTTGCTCAACTCCTTGATAAATCCGGTCTTATCGCCCTTTCTGCCAGGTCAGGATGAGGGAAAATGGCCTCGTCCGTGTGCCGACGGTATAATGATTGCAGATTGAATTCCCATCGAGACTCGTGTCCGTTTCGTCGTTCGCCCGTGAACCGTCCTCTCGGTGATTCGTCCGGTAGCAGCACTTCAGCAGGGAGGTTCTCCATGAACTGGAGCAAGGAACGCCTTCAGTACGTGATCCGCTCGTGTCTGGAGGGCATGGACCTGATCGTGGTGGCCAACCGCGAACCGTACATCCATGTCCAGAGGGACGGGCGAATCGACTGTCAGCGGCCAGCCGGCGGACTGACGACGGCTCTCGATCCGGTCATGCGCGCCTGTGGCGGCACCTGGATCGGCCACGGCTCCGGCTCGGCCGATCGGCTGACGGCCGACGAACACGGCCGACTGGCGGTGCCACCGGAGGCACCGAGCTACACGCTACGCCGCATCTGGCTGACCGAGGAAGAGGAAGAAGGCTACTACTACGGCTTCGCCAACAACGCCCTGTGGCCGCTCTGTCATCAGGCGTACTGTCGGCCGGAGTTCGATCCGGATCACTGGGAGACGTATCGGGCCGTCAATCAACGCTTCGCCGAGGCGGTGCTGGAGGAGGCGGGCGAGCGACCGGCCCTGGTGTTCGTGCAGGATTACCACTTCGCCCTGCTGCCGCGACTGCTCAAGCTGGCTCGACCGGACCTGCTCGTCGCCCAGTTCTGGCACATCCCCTGGCCCAACCCCGAGACGTTCCGCGTCTGTCCCTGGGCCGACGCCATCCTCGACGGCATGCTCGGCAACGACCTGATGTCGTTCCACACCCGCTACGACTGCAACAACTTCCGCGACACCGTCGAGCGTTCGCTGGAGTGCCTGGTCGATGCCGAGCATTTCACCATCCACCGCAACGGTCAGGCGACACGCCTGCGACCGCATCCGATCAGCATCGATCCCGACCTGGCGGCGGTCCACCTGCGCAACGACTGGCATCACCGGGTCGGCGAGTTGCGTCGGCAGTGGAACATGGGCGATCGGCCGTTCCTCGTGTCGGTCGATCGCATGGACTACACCAAGGGCATTCCGGAACGGCTGCGGGCCTTCGAGCGGCTCTTGCAGCGGTATCCGAACCTGCTCGGCCGGTTTCACCTGGTCATGATCGCCGCCCCGAGCCGGACGCATCTGCCGGCGTATCAGCGCCTCGACGCCGAGGTGATGCTGCTGGTCCACGAGATCAACCAGCGCTACGGTACCGCGGACTGGCAGCCGATCGTCTTCCGACACGAGCATCACGGGCCGGAGGTCATCTATCCGCTGTACCGGGCGTCGGTGGGCTGCGTCGTCTCGTCGCTGCACGACGGCATGAACCTGGTGGCCAAGGAATTCGTCTCCAGCCGGGAGGACGAGCAGGGGACGCTGGTGCTGTCGCGCTTCACCGGAGCGGCCCGCGAGTTTCTCGATGCACTGATCGTCAATCCCTTCGACGTGGATCAACTCGCCGATGCCATGTATGCCGCCCTGACGCTGCCGGTCGAGGAACAGCGTCGGCGAATGCAGCGGATGCGGCAGCAGTTGAGCGAACACAACATCTACCGCTGGGCCGGCCGGCTGATCTCCGAGGCGGCCCGCCGGAACGGTTCGCCGGAACCGATGACGAATCGCCTGGCCACGACGGTGTATGCCAATGGATCGACGGAGAACGGACATGCTTCCCATGCGCCGCTGCCGCTCGGGACGACGACGGTCGCGATGGCGATGACCGAGACCAACGGTGCGGCCGTGCAGGAACTGCCCTGGTACGATCGGGCCCTGACGGCCTGGCGTTCCGGGCAGGGCCTGGCCCTGTTCTTCGACTACGATGGCACCCTGAGTCCGATCGTGCCGCATCCGGAACTGGCCGTGCTGACGCCACAGTCGCGGCAGCTGCTGCGCGATCTGTCCGGCCAGGGTGGCGTGATCGTCGGCGTGGTCAGTGGCCGTTCCCTGGCGGACCTGCGGGAGCGGGTCGGCCTGAGCGGGTTGTACTACGCCGGGTGCTGTGGCGGGGAACTCGATCTGCGCGGCCGGGTGCTGCGTGATCCGGTCGCCGGACGCTTCCAGGGGATGAGCGAACACATCCAGGAGGTGGTCGGCAAGCACCTGACTCACTATCCTGGAGCCTGGGTGGAGGTCAAGCCCGTGGGGCTGTCGATCCATTACCGGGCAGTCGATCCGGCCGTGGTCGAGACGTTCCGGCAGGAGTGCCGGGCGCTGCTGGCGACGGTCCCCGGTCTGCTGGTCCGGGATGTGAAAATGGCGTTCGAGGCGACGCCGGTCGGAGCCTGGAACAAGGGCACGGCGATCGAGCGTTTCCTGGCTGATGCGGGGGGCGACTGGTTCCCGGTCTATGCCGGCGACTCGGACAATGACCGGCCGGCCCTGGAAGTGGTGGCCTGGCTGGGCGGCACACGCCTGGGCGTCGGCGAGGACTGTCCCGACTGCATCGATTTTCGTGTAGAATCACCGGGCGAACTCGTTCATAATTACCTGCACCTGCTCACGCAGTTGGGAGAACTGCCGGAGCCGCACACCTGATTCGCCTGCTAGGTACGGACACCAGTTATGCTCGAGCCGCGACCGGATTGGTACAAAGATGCGATCATTTACGAGGTCCACGTCCGGGCGTTTCACGACAGCGTCGGCGACGGGCATGGTGACTTTCGGGGACTGACGCGCAAACTCGATTATCTCGAAGACCTGGGCGTCAACACCCTCTGGGTGCTGCCCTTCTACCCCTCGCCTCAACGCGATGACGGCTACGACATCGCGGACTATACGAACATCCACCCACAGTTCGGCACCCTCCAGGATTTTCAGGAGTTTCTCACCGAAGCGCATCGTCGCGGTCTTCGCGTCATCACCGAACTGGTCATCAATCACACGTCGGATCAACACCCCTGGTTCCAGCGGGCTCGACGTGCGCCGCGAGATTCTCCCGAACGCAACTTCTACGTCTGGAGCGACACACCGGATAAGTATCGCAACGTGCGTGTGATCTTCCAGGATTTCGAGCCGTCGAACTGGTCCTGGGATCCGGTCGCGGAACAGTATTTCTGGCATCGATTCTATCGCCATCAGCCGGATCTGAACTACGACAATCCCGCCGTCTGCGATGCCATCCTGCCGATCGTTGATTTCTGGTTCAATCTCGGCGTCGATGGCATGCGCCTGGACGCGATTCCCTATCTCTTCGTGCGTGAGGGCACGCTCTGCGAGAACCTACCGGAAACGCATGCGTTTCTCAAGCGATTGCGTCAGCACATCGATTCGCGCTTTCCCGGCCGGATGCTCCTGGCCGAGGCCAATCAATGGCCCGAGGACGCTGTTGAGTTCTTCGGTGACGACGACGAATGTCACATGGCCTTTCACTTCCCGCTCATGCCGCGTCTGTTCATGGCAGTCCACGAGGAGAACAGTTTTCCCATCGTCGATATTCTGGCCCAGACACCGGCGATTCCAGCGAATTGCCAGTGGTGCCTGTTCCTGCGCAACCACGATGAACTGACGCTCGAAATGGTCACGGAGGAAGAACGCGATTACATGTATCGCGCCTACACGCGCGAACGCCAGGCCCGGATCAACATGGGCATCCGCCACCGCCTGGCTCCGTTGCTTCGGAACGATCGTCGGCGCATTGAGTTGCTCAACGCCTTGCTCTTCTCGCTACCTGGCACGCCGGTCGTCTACTACGGCGACGAGATCGGCATGGGAGACAACATCTATCTCGGCGATCGCAACGGCGTTCGCACGCCGATGCAATGGTCTCCCGATCGCAATGCCGGCTTCTCGCGGGCCAATCCACAAAAGCTCTATCTGCCCATCATCATCGATCCGGAATATCACTACGAGGCGGTCAACGTCGAGTCGCAACAAAACAATCCCTCCTCGCTGCTGTGGTGGATGAAGCGGCTCATCGCTCTGCGCAAGAAACATCCGGCGTTCAGTCGTGGCAGCATGGATATCCTGCCGACGAACAATCCGCGCATTCTGGCGTTCCTGCGCCGACAGGGCGACGATCGGATTCTGGTCGTCGCCAATCTGTCGCGATTCGTCCAACCGGTGCAGTTCAACCTGCATCACTTCGTGGATGCGGGTTGTATTCCGGAAGAACTCTTTGGCCGGGCGGCGTTCCCGACCGTGAGCGATCGACCGTACTTCCTGACGCTGGCTCCGCATGGGTTCTACTGGTTCTCGCTGACCGAATCCCGATCCGGTCCCGTCTCCGTCGCGGCGCTCGATTCGTCCGCGATGCCGGCCCTGCCGGTTCTTGACGCGAGCCTGCCGGTGGCGCAGCGGTTCGCCCCCGGAGCGTGGGACGAACTGGAACCGATCCTGCCGGGCTATCTGGCACGGCGCGGGCTCTGCCCCTCCACCGAGGTGGTCCTCTCGGCCCGCATTCTGGACGTGGGCCACATCGTCACGACCGGGGGCGAAATCTGGTTCGTCCTGGCCCGGTTCGATTATCGCTCGGGGCACTATGAAACCCTGGCGTTGCCCCTGACGTTCGTGCCCGATGGGGCCGAGACGCAGACCCTGCGGCCGATCGACCGTGTGGGTTTCGCCCGGATCGAAGGACCGGTTGCGGGTTATCTCTGCCATGCGATGTCTGTTCGCGACTGCTCCCAGGCCATCCTGGCGTCCATCCTGAACGGCCAGGTCCTGCCACTGGGAGAGGCGGAGATCGCGGCCCGGCCTCTGGGCTCGGCCTCCGTGGCGGTCGAGGATCTGGCCACGCTGGCGGTAACGATGGAGACCAGCGAACGGAACAACCTCTCGATCGTCTATGGTGAAGCCTATTTCCTGAAGACTTTTCGTCGGCTGGAAGAAGGGATCAATCCGGACCTGGAAGTGGGCCGATTCCTGACCCAGCAGGTGGGCTACACCGGGACGGCCCCGGTGGTCGGCTGGCTGGAGTATCGTCGGCGTCACAGCGAGCCGGCCACGCTGGGCGTGCTACATCGCTATGTGCCGCATCAGAGTTCGGCCTGGCAGGCCGTCCTGGATCAGTTGAGCCGCTACTTCGAGCATGTGGCCGCCTTCGCCCGGCAGCATCCGCCGTCGCCTCAGGAGTGGGGAGACACCGAACACGCAGTGGCGCAGTTTGCCGGAGACTGGGAGGAACTCCTCGACGCCTGCCCGGAGATGGCACGCAAACTGGCCCAGCGGACGGCGGAGATGCACCTCGCCCTGGCCAGCGAAAAGGTCGATCCCGCCTTTGCTCCGGAACCGTTCGACAAGCGCTATCAGCGTGGGCTTTATCAATCGCTTCGCAACCTGACCGCGCGCGTTTGTCAGCATCTGCGACAGGAGCAGTCTCGTTTGCCGGCCGGAGTGTTGCCACAGGTGCGTCAGTTGCTCTCCAGCCAGGATCGGCTGTTGCAGCGATTCGCCGCCCTGCTCGACGGCGAGTTCGACGGTCTGCGCATCCGCTGCCACGGCGACTACCATCTGGGCCATCTGCTGTTCACCGGTGGCGACTTCGTGGTGATCGACTTCGAGGGAGATTCTACCCGGACAGTGGGTGAACGTCGGACCAAACGGTCGCCCCTGAGCGACGTGGCCGGGATGATCCGGTCCTTTCACTACGCCGCCTACAGTGTGCTGCTCGGCCTGGCCAGCAGTCGTGGTCGCTCGTATGGGATGATCCGCGAGGAGGACCGGGCTGGCCTGAAACCCTGGGCGCAGGCGTGGTGCGCGCGCATGAAGCAGGAGTTCCTGGGGACCTACCTCCGGGCCATCACCGGGGCTGGCCTCGTCCCGCAGACGACCGGGGCGCGCGAGCGACTGCTGCACGTTCTCCTGCTCGAAAAGGCCCTTCGGGAGATCGACGCGGAACTGGCCACCCGGCCGGACTGGGTCATCCTCCCACTCAAGGGGGCGTTACGGCTGCTGGATTCGACTCTCTGAGAGATCCATCATCTTTCTCCTTGTCGCGCCGGATCGTGAGCTATAGTTCCTTCAACCCCGCCGCCCGGACGAATCCCTCCCGGGTGGGATGGAAAGCCGTGCCATCCGATCGCCTCCCCACCACGGCGACCAACCACTGCCTGACAACCACGAGCGCGAGGCCGGACGTATGACCCCTGTACTTCATGGCAAACCCCGATCCGACGTCGATCCGGCCGTCCTGGACGAGCTGGAAACCCTGCGTGCCGAGAATGGCCAGCTCCGGTCGCTCTGCGTCGAACTGGAACAGGCCCTGCAAGAAGCGACACAGCACGACGCCAACCTCAGCGACGCCGACATCGACGAACGGCTCCGTGAATACGAGCTGATGATCGAGCAGAAGTCCGAGACGATCCGTCAGCAGCACCAGGAGATCCAGCGTTCGCAGAGCCTGGTCGCCGAATTGGAAGGCCAGCTCGCCAGCATCGCCAGCGCCCGGCCGACCTACTCCGGCCCGGCTCCGCGCGAGGACGAACTGATGCGCCTGGCCGAGGAACTCGAACGTGAGCGCCGACAACTCCAGGAGGACGAGCAGACGCTCATGGAGCAGATGCGCGAGATGGAAGTGAGCCTGGCACGGGAACGAGCCGAACTGGCCCGCCAGCGAAACGATCTGCAACGGCTCCAGGTCGATATCCGGCACGAGCTGGAACGGCTGGAAAAGAGCGGCGCGGTGCAGAGCAAGATCGACCAGTTGAAGGCGCAGATGCAGGACGCCAGCACCCGTCGTGGCATGGCTCCGAGCAGCAGCGGACAGCAGCGAACGACCCAGACCCAGGACGGCGAACAGAAACCGTCCGACAGGGGCACCGGCCTGTTCAAGCGTCTGTTCGGTGGATAAGCCGGTCAGGGCGAGCGTGGGGCGTCAGCCCCATGATCTTCTCGCCGGATGGAGAATCTCCTCTCCGGATGAAGACACTCATGGGGCTGACGCCCCACGCTCGCCGGCGCTCCTCGCTCGCCGCCACCGTCTGTTCACTTCAACGGCCAGGTCGTCTTCAACGACAGCTGCAACAACAGCCGGCCCGGAGCGGGCTGATGACGCACCTCCACACGATCGAGATACTCCAGGACCGTCAACAGACTCGAAAGACGTGCCGCGGCCTGCTCCTCCGACAGGGCGTCAGCCGCGGCGATGTGACGGACGAAGTCGTCGCGACGCTGGGTCAGAAACTCACGCCAGGTTTTGAAGGAAATGCGCAGCACCGGCACCGGGCCGACGGGCCTGTCCGCTGGCGTCGGGCTTTCACTGAGCAGGCCGAGCAGCCGTCGCAGGCTGGCGGGCGAACTGGCCAGGAGCAGGTGACCCCGACCAAGGGCGAACGCGGGCTGAACCCCCGCCGGCAGGGCTGCATCGCCAACCAGCGCCCGGACGGGGAGCTTGTCGAGGGTGATCCGCTGGAGCGTCAGTGGCTTCTCGGGATTCTTCTGGTTATGGCCGATCACCACGAGCGTGGCGAAGGTCTGCAAGGCGGACCAGAGCGCCTGATCGACCGGGGCGGGATCGTCGGACGGGGCCACCCGGAGAGCCAGCAGAGTCTGCGGGAAGAGACTCTTCTGATCGGCCGGCGGTGGCAGGACGATGAGATCGAGGTCCGGCCCAAGAGCGGGCAACACCTCGCGAACCAGGCTCTTGCCCAGCGGCGCACCAAGGAAGCGTTCCAGATCGGTCAGCAGCGTTTGCCGCGATTCGGGCGGCAGGAATTCCGTCAGCAGATCGAGCAGGGCCCGCAGATCGAGACGCGAGGTCAGGGCGAGCAGGGGCTCCGGCCCGGCTGGCAGGGCGGCCAGGGCGTCCCACACTCGGCTTGGTTCGGCCAGCCGTGCGAAGAAGGTCCGGGCCGACGCCGGCAGTTCTTCCGGCCTCGCCGCGACGGCCAGTGACACCGTCGCGTCAGCGTCCAACTGCACCGCGAGAGCGAGGCCATCGAGGGCCTTCCAGTAGACCTGGAAGGTCTTCAGCCAGACGGTTTCCTCGCCGGTCGCCTGGGTCAGCTTGCTGGTCAGGGCGTCGTCGAAGGCGCGGGGATTCACCCAGAACACCAGCAGGGCATCGGCCACGCCCAGACGTCGCAGCGACGCCTCGATGAAACCGGGCGATTTCTCCGGCGTCTCGGTGCCCATCGGGCGGACCTGATCGAGGGCCCGCAGCAGGATCGCTTCCTGACTGGTGAACAGCAGAACCTGCTCGCGGAGGTGGTAGAAACTGTTCTCGCCCTTGACCTGGCGGCGGAAGTAGTGCTGTCCGTGATGCGTGCGTTCCTCCAGGGCTTTCAGCTCGCCGGAGCGCTTCTGGGCGTCGTTGATGCGCTCGATCAGGGCGGACAGGGCGCGCGGATCACGGGCGTGCAGGAGGAAGAGGCCCTCCTCACGCTCCGGCTTGCCGGGCGGACCTGGCTTGTAGGCCAGCACCAGAAGATCGCCGAGGATGTCGTTGCGCAGGCGCTCGGCCGAGAGGCCGGCGAATCCCTCGATCTGCTTCTGAACCCTGAGCAGTTGCTGGAACTCGGCCAGATTGACGGCCGCCTTGCCGAGCGGCGATCGCGCCAGGCGGGCCAGGAACGGCGACCCGGCCAGGTCGCTGGCGTGTTCGCGGAGGCCCTGAAAAAGCAGGCAGAACGCCGTGTCGGCCGGCACGAAGCGGAGCAACTCCTCGCGTGGCGTCGCGGCCTGGAGCGCAGGTCCAATCGTCAGGACCAGAGCCAGGAGAGCCAGGCGGATCGACCAGCGCCGGAGAGGGGCGAGGTGGTTCATGACGAAGGTATCCCGCAGGAGGAACGCCCCGGCCCGCTCACCGGGACCGTGGTCGAGTTCACGCTTCACAGCCCTGGATGCTCATCGGGCGGCTGGGGTAACTCGCGAAGGAACAGGTCAAAGGCACGGCGTGCCGAGTCGGTGACCGGCTGGAATCCTTCCGCCACCGCCTGACCGGCCTGGACGAGCGTTCGTCCCGGCGGTTCGACGATCGGCGTCATCGGGTCGATGCCGGCCAGCGAGGGCAACGTCGGCGTGGGCACGCTGGGGAGGATCTCGCGCGTCCGCTCCACGACCGCGTCGGCCATCCGGGCGACCAGGGCGGTCGAGGCGGACCCGGCTTCGCGAACCGAGTCGCTCAGATTCGCCGTCGCGCCGACCGATTCCGGGGCGGGCTGCACCGCCTCGACGAGGTCAGGCTCTGGCTGCGGGGCAGCCCCGCCCGTTCCCCAGAGCCACAGACCCAGGCCGACGAGGAGGCTGGCGGCCAGAGCCAGTAGCAGGCTCCACGGCCGAGCCCAGGGGGCCGGTTCCGGAGGCGGAGTCGGCTGAAGACGGTCGGCCAGGACAGCATCCAGGAGACGGGTGCGAAACTCGGCGGACGGACGCGCTGGCGGGGCCTGGCGAGCGACCTCGGCCAGGCGTTGCAGACCGGCCTGGAAGGTGCGGCAGGCCGGGCAGGCCCGCAGATGCTGCTCCAGCGAGGATCGGGCGAGCAGTTCCTCGCCATCCGCTTCTTGCTGCACCAGAGATCGGCACTCCGCACACCGCATCACCGTCCTCGACTTTCGGGCAGCACTGGCCCGGGTAGCTCCTCGGTTTCCTCGGTCAACAGGCCGCGTCGGCGCAGACGTTCGAGCAACTCCTGCCGGGCGCGATGCAGCCAGGTCTTGATGGTGCCGACCGGCCGTTCGAGCGCCTGGGCGATCTCCTCGTAGGGCTGGCCCTGTTCGTGGAACAGGACGAACACGGTGCGATACTCCAGACGCAGTTCGGTCAGGGCGGCCCGAATCTCGGCCAGCAGTTCGCCGGCCTCATCCTGATCGCGGGCGGCGACGGTTTCTTCCAGATGATCGACCAGTTCCGGTCGGCGTGGACGTTGTGCCAGCCAGGTCCGGCAGCGGTTGACGGTGATGCCCATGATCCACGGCTTGAGCGGACGAGAGGAATCCCATCCGTGCAGGCTGCGGAAGACGCGCAGGAACACCTCCTGGGTGACGTCCTCGGCGTCGTGCCGATGGCCCAGGATGCGACAGCAGAGGCCGAACACGTCGGCCTCGAACCGCGCAAGCAACTGCTGGATGGCCGTCGTGTCACCGGCCAGGCAGCGTCGCACCAGGGGAAGATCGTCCGCGGACACTCGTGGCCCTCGCCGCTGGTATGGGGAAATACTGGGGAGAAGCTGTCCGGGTTTCACACCGGCAGGCGTATTTCCGAAGAAGCGAGCGGGCGATCAGTGGTCCAGGGCGTCGCGGAGCATGTCGAGGGCCTCTTCGGCCTCGGTGTCTTCCAGACGCTTGCCCCTCTGTTCCAGAGCCTCGTTGAAGCGGATGGAGGTATCCTGAAGCCGTTCATGGGTTTCCTCGGATCCCCCCACGAGGAGGAAGTTCTCGTTGCGAGTGACACGGGTGTCGCCGTCCTCGCCATCCAGGCCGACGCCGACGAAGCCAAGGATGCGAGCCTCATTTGGGGGTTGCTCGTCACGGCGTGCGTTGCTCACGGTAGTTGCTCCGATCGCGGTGGTTCGTTCCACTTGCAACTATAAAACGGGTGCTGCGGCCGGGTCAACCGAAAGAAAGCCCGATGCGGAACGAATTCTTGGGTAGATCGGTGACGTGGCATCGTCTAAGATGGTGGCGGAAGAGCTTCCCCAGCCGTTCTCCTCGGAGAACCCGGTTTGTGATGCTTATTCCTCACGATTGACCTGCCATCCACCGGATAACCGTGCCCTCGGTTCTCTCGGTTCACACAACAGCCCGCCGGTTCGGTTCATCCTCTGACCACCGGCCATCAGGAGTGTCCCGATGCTATCTCAATCGACTCTGACGTTGCGCATTCTGGTCGTCGATGACAACCACGTGAACCAGATCGTGGCGCGGGGTTTACTGGAGCGCCACGGGCATGTCGTGGTTCTGGCCGGAAATGGCCGACAGGCCGTCGATCTGTTCGACCGAGAGTTGTTCGACCTTGTCTTCATGGACGTGCAGATGCCGGAGATGGACGGTCTGCAAGCGACCCTGGCCATCCGGGCCGCCGAGGAGAAGGCGGCCCGGCCGCGAACGCCGATCATCGCGCTGACTTCCATGGCCGAGCCGGAAGATCGTCGCCGCTGCAAGGAGGCCGGCATGGATTTCCACCTCGCCAAGCCGATCGACCGTGGAGCCCTGGCCGAGGCCCTGCGCTACGCCGAACAGATGCTCCAGGCGTGAGCCGCGCCCCTTTCATTCCGCCCTCGATCCCGCTAGGCTGAGAGGAGGGATGCGCTCCGCGCAAAGGACCACTCAGCTCTCGGGAGTCCCATCATGGCCCAACTCAAGAAGGTCGTCGAGCCGTTTGGCGAAGTCAACGTCTACCCCGCGGCCGGAGGTCTTGTCCGTGTCGTCGCCACCATCCTGATGGAGCCGCAGAAGGAGGGCTGCCAGACCGGCATCGCCATCGACGGGTCCGGCTCCATGTGCGAGGTCTTCGGCGTCTCCGCCGACGGCGACGGCGGCAGCAACTGGCTCAGCAACCTCTTCGGTGGCGGCAAGCCGAAGCTGGTCAACCAGGTGGCTCCGGTGTCGCAGAAGATCTGCGCCTACCTCGCTCGCAAGCTCGACGCCGACGGTGGCACCACGGCCGTCTACTGGGCCGTCGGCCCACACGGTTCGCAGGTGCAGGTTCTGGGCGACCTCACCGCCGAGCAGGCCGAGCGTTATCCGTTCGCTCCGCCGGAGAACTGGGGCACCGGCACGCAACTCCTGCCGGCGGTTCGTTACTTCGTCGATCGCTTCAAGGACGCCCCGTTCGGCTTCTACGTCTTCATCACCGATGGCGAACTGCACGACCTGAACGAGGTCAAGGCGTACAGTCGGCAGCTCTGTCGGGAGGTGGCGGCCGGGCGACGCAAGCCGTGCAAGTTCGTCCTGATCGGCGTCGGCCCCAACGTCAACGAACGGCAGATGGAGGAACTCGACGACCTGGATTCCGGCACCGACGTCGATCTGTGGGACCACAAGCTCGCCGCCGAGATGCGCGCCCTGGAGGACATCTTCGCCGAGGTCGTCGATAAGAACGCGCGCATCGCCGACAATGGCAAGATCCTCGATCCGACCGGCAAGGTGATCAAGAACTACTCCGACACGGGCGTCCCGGCCATTCTCGAGTTCCAGATGCCGGCGTCGGCCGCGTACTTCACCCTGGAGGTGAACGGCAATCGGCTCCATCAGGGCCTGTCCGACACCGCGACGGTCCCGGCTCACGAACTGGCGAAGTGAACGCGCGAAGGCTCCGGCGAGCGCTGCCCTATCTCGTGTCGCTCGCCTACGTCGTCGTCCTGTTCGTCGTTCAGCCGGCCGACCGACTCGACGCGCCGGACGATGCTCGCTGGCTCGATCAGGCGGTCTACGACGACCAGGACCTGGCGGCGATGGCCCAGCGTGGTCTGAACGCCCACCTGGGCCGCCGGGCCGGCCGACTCGATTCGCCGGCAGACGTGGCCGATTTCGGAGCCGCCCTCGACAATCCGGCTCCGCTCGTCGATCGCTATTTCCTCGAATATCCGCACGCGGCCGTCTGGCTCTTTCGGCTGCCGTATGACCTTGTGCCGCCGTCGTCGGTGCCCTCGGCCGTGGCCGAGGGTGGCATCGGCAACGTCCACGTTCACCGACCCCGAAACGAGGCCGAACGCGCCTTCTGGACCCACCTGCGCGGCGTCGTGCGGACCTACGAGAGCGTGATGCTGCTTGCCCTGTGGGGGCTGATCGCGACGGTCCAGGTCGGGTTCACGCGCGATGACACGCTGAGCAGTGATGGCCTGCTCCTCTGTCTGCCGGCGGCGCTCTACTTCGCGATCAATCGCTTCGACGTGCTGCCGGCACTGTTCCTGGCTCTGAGCCTGGCGAGCCTGGGGCGCGGCTGGCTCGTCGTCTCGGGCGGTCTGCTGGCCGTCGGCACGGCCCTGAAGATCGCACCGGGTTTGCTCGCGCCGCTGATCCTGGCGTACCTCATCGGGACGGGCGGTATCCGGCCGGCGCTGCGCTGGCTCGCCGGGGCGCTCGGAGTCGGCCTGACGATCCTGGCGGTGCAGCTGGCCTCGGAGGATCTGACGGCCCTGCTCGGGCCGTATCGCTTCCAGGCGAATCGGGAACTGTATGGCTGGACGATCTACGGCTACGTCCTGCCCGAATGGCTGGGCGAGCAGAACGGGCCGGGCAAGCTCCTGCGTCATGGCGGGCTGCTCGGCCTGCTCGTCGTCCTGTGCTGGCGACCGATCCGCTCGCTGGAGGCGCTGTTACGGCGCGGTGCGGTCCTGATGATCGGCTTCGTCCTGATGCAGGTGATCTTCTCGCCGCAGTGGATCTTGTGGTTCTATCCGCTGATTCTGCCGCTGGTTCGCCGACAACTCGCGCTCGGTGTGCTGCTCGCTCTGCTCGACGTGGCGACGTACCTGCTCTGGCCCTGCGGCGCGACGTTCGGCTGGTCGGCGTGGCTGGTCATTCCCCTCCACTATCTCCGCCTGGTGGCCCAGCTGGGGCTTTGCGCTCTACTTCTGGGGTCGGCTCCCGCAACGCCTGACGGATCATCTGCTGCGTCTCCGGCGACTGCGCTTCGGAGAGCAGTCCCTTTTCCAGGGTCTGTCTGAACACGTGCCGGAACAGTTCGGCATCGCCATCGGGAAGGCCGGTCGGCGTGGCCGGAGTGTCGTTCGGCGCGAGTGGCGGAAGCGGAGTCCGATCGAGGTCGGGCGGAGCCTGCACCTGGAGGTGAGCGATTTCCTGCCGCAGTTCGCCGAGTTGCTGCTGGAACTGCCGCTGATTCAGGAACAGAATCGTCCCGAAGCCAGCCAGCAGGCCGGCGATCAGAAGCCAGTCACGACGCATGGGTGCCTCCCTTCGCCACGGCCCGGAAACAGACCGCCGTGATGTGGCTATACCCCGTCTGCATCGTCCGGGTCAAGGGCGACCGAGATGCCGGGTGGCGAGATGTAGGGCGGTCCGGAGCGTCACCGAGAAGATGTAGGGTGGGCGGGAGCGCCACCGACGCCTCATCGCCACATCAGGCCGGAACAGCGCAGGCCCACCAATCCTCGCTCGGGAGCGCAGCGACACCGCAGATGCCTTATTCTGATCGGTGTCGCTGCGCTCCCGTCGGAGCATCGGTGGGCCTGCGCTGTTCCGGCCCAGGAAGCGGATTCGGTGGCGGTGGCGCTCCCGCCCACCCTACATGGGCCGCGCCAACGGGGATGCCTCCGAGATGCCTCAGCGTTTCGCGAGCGTGACCAGCTTGCCGACGACGACGCCGACGAGCAGGCCAACGACGTGAGCCGTGTTGGCGACCGAGCCGATGACACCGAGCAGACAGATCACCAGCCAGATCAGCAGAGCCGTGACGACCTGCGACGACAAAATCCGCTCGGGGTTGTCTGAGGCGCGAGCCATCATCCACAGATAGCCGAACAGACCGTAGAGGACGCCGGACATGCCGCCGAAAAGCGGATGTCGCTGGTAGAGGATGATGCCCGGAACATTCAGGCCGATCTGCACGAAGAACTCGGCCAGGTTGGACGTCACGGCGATCAACACGACGAGCCCGAGATAGGCTCCGATGCCGAGCCGACGCTCGACGGCACTGCCCAGCTGGACCAGCATGAGCATGTTGAAGACCAGATGCAGGATGCCGAAGTGGATGAAGATCGGCGTCACGAGTCGCCAGAGTTCGCCGCGCTGGGTGATCGCCGTCAGTTGCCAGAACTCGTGATGGCGGATGAAATCGAGAATCCGGGCGTGCTGCGCCGCCACGTTTTCCGGGTTGGCGTCGTCCCACACCGGAGGCAGGTCCGGCTCGGCCGGCGTCGTTGGGATGATGAGCAGAGCCTGCATCACGGGAGCGTTGATCTTCGAGCCGAGCGAGGTCAACACGGCGACGAGAACGCAGACGGCCAGCAGGCCAAGCGTGGCCGGCCCCAGGGGAACGTGGCCGCTGAGTTCGCGCATCTTGTCGCGGAAGGATTCCTGACGGCGTTCGTAATCGGCGTCGGCACGGGCCTCCTGGTTGCGGATCGCCTGAGCCTGGCTGCTCGCGCCCCGGTAGCGCGGATCGGTCGGGCTGGCCTGGAACGCGGTCAACTCTTCACGAGCCTGCGGCACCTGGTCCTCATCGCAAACCCAGATGACGGTGCCGCCCGGTTCGTCGTCGAGACGGGTCTTGATGCGCAGGGTGAGGAGATGGTCCGCCAGAAGGCGGGCCTGGTCGCGTGGCAGGGTGACGAGCTGACGCATCGGAATCCTCGACCGGGTTCGGGTTCACTCCTATTTTACGGGCCGGGGCAGGGCAGGGCGACCACCGTCGCAGTGATCGCTATAACGATCCCGGAGACGAACGATTACCGCAAGCGAGGATGGGCGATGGAACCACTCTACGTCGTGCTGCTGACCCTTCTGGGCGTGGCCGTGTTGAAGGTGCTGGTGCTGCTGATCGTGAGCAAGGGGAGCCTCGGTCGGGTCGGTGCCGCCTGGCGCGCGTTCCGGGCCGTGGCCGGCGACGACGAGACGGCGGCGAAGGTCCAGGCCGCGCTGACGGCGAAGAAGGAGGCGCCGAAGCCGGTGCGGCTGTCCAGCGAGCCGGTCCGCTTGCTGGCGATTCTTCAGCGTGAAGCTCGCCTGCTGGACTTTCTGCTGGAGGACATCGCCGGGGCGACGAACGACCAGATCGGCGCGGGTGTGCGGGAAGTCCACAAGAAGGCGCAGGCGGTGCTTCGAGAACACCTGACCCTGGAGCCGGTCTTGAACCAGGCGGAAAACAGCACGGTCGAGGTGCCGCCGGGATTCGATCCATCGGCGATTCGCCTGACGGGCAACGTGACCGGCCAACCGCCGTTCAAGGGGACACTTATCCATCACGGCTGGCGCGTCAAGGCGTACAATCTGCCGAAGCCGCCGGAGGGGCAGGACGATCTCGTCGTCTCGCCGGCGGAGGTGGAGTTGTGACGCATCAGGCGAGCGTGGGGCGTAAGCCCCATGAGTCCTGTGCGAGGCGAAGATGAGGACTCATGGGGCTTACGCCCCACGCTCGCCAATGAGTGACGCTCACTCCGGATACAGTGCCGTGCTGAGGTAGCGTTCGCCGAGGTCGGGCAGGAGCGCGACGATCAGCTTGCCCGCGTTCTCCGGCCGCTTCGCCACCTGCACGGCCGCATGAACGGCGGCACCCGAACTGATGCCGCAGAGCAGGCCCTCCTCGCGAGCCAGGCGACGGCCCATCTTGAAGGCATCGTCATTCTCGACCAGAACGACCTCATCGACGATCTTCAGGTTGAGGTTGTCCGGAATGAAGCCGGCACCGAGGCCCTGGATCTTGTGCGGCCCGGGCTTGAGTTCCTGGCCCTTCATCTTCTGCGTGATGACCGGGCTGGCCACCGGCTCGCCGGCGATCGCCCGGAAGCTCGGCTTGCGAGCCTTGATCACCTCGCTGACGCCGGTGATCGTGCCGCCGGTGCCGACGCCGGAGATGAAGATATCGACCTTGCCGTCGGTGTCACGCCAGATCTCCTCGGCCGTCGTCTTGCGGTGGATCT